>CASESH010000027.1 GCA_949290565.1 uncultured Christensenella sp.
TAAACTTTTCAATAGCACACTCTGCATTTGATTTGCTTTTAACTATTGCAAAACTAACATCATTTTTCTTACAATGACAGTATTCATGCAATGGTTGTTCGGGACGATTATTATCTAATAAATAACATCCATCTAAAGCAGTGCAATTAAGACAATGTCCCAAAAATGCCATCAAATTTCGTAAAATTTCTCTAAACCATTCTGGCTTATTTGGTATTAAAAAATGGTCCCATTCAATCCATCTATTATAGATAAGATTGCCTTTTTCATCAATTCGTATTAAATTATCAAAGATACTCATATTATATCAAATCTCCTTTTAAAATGCAAAAGGTTGGAGAAATAAAATACTTCTTCAACCTTTTTTAGCATTTTATTATATAATTTCTCAAAGTCAATACTTGTGTGACATATTTTATAAAATTACATTTCAAAATCTTTTTGTATTTTTCATTTGCCATATTCTTAACAACTTGTCAAAGTGCTTTATTTAATTTATTTCTTTCAGTTTTAAAGAAATCAATAAGTTTGTCATCATTATTTACAAAACGAGAAACATAGTCATCATTTGAAAAAATAAAAAAATTATCACAAAAAAAGATGCCAAACCTGACATCTTTCTCCCCATCATTAGACTCATATCTCTGTTACCACTAAATAAATTTTTGTATGTTTTCTGGGTATTTTTCGTAATAAATTCAATCTAATTTTGCTTTTTTCTTTTTATTTTCTTTTTGTTTTTTAAATATCCCAATAAAATAAACAATAATATTAAAACTCCAATAGTTAAACTTACAACTAAATACATAGCCAAAGTACTAACATTTTGTCCAAAAAAACTTAAACTTGCATCAAATGATTTACTTAAATTATCAATTACACTTTGTGCTAATCCTTGCGATTGCAATTCTTTTAGCGCACCACTCATCATATGAGTTCTAATAAGACCTGTTCCATAAGTCCCTGGAAAAAACAGCAAAACATTTCTAAGTCCTTCACTAAATTGAGATAATGGCATATATGCGCCACAGATAAAACCATAAGCTGAACTAACAAGGGTTGCAACTGCACTTATTGCTCCTTGACTTTTCAAAAACATACAAACAATAGATGATAAAGCTGTTCCGAATAAAACAAGTAAAGCAATATCTAAAACTGTTAGCATAATATCAGTAAACGAAATATAAAAACCCACAAATGAAAGATAAATCAATCCAACCCCCAAAGCTATATAGCAAACTATTGCTGTAACGAAAGCAGTGGATAAATAATAACTTAAATTTAAAGTTGATTTTTTTATAGGAGCAATGGTTAAGTCTTTATAACTTCCCGTAACTTTATCTTGAACCATTACCATATTAGCGCAAAATGCTATAGTAATACAACTAGTAGCAAGAAGTGATGAAATTAACCAACTCCCCGCAAATCCATTAAGTAATGAAGAAGTTAATTCTGTATCCTGTGGCAATTGCATTTTAATGCTATTGATATAAACATCTTTTAAGAATGTAACAAATAAAAATAAAAGTATCAAGGGTGTGATAAGAGAAGGGAAAAAAACACCTTTATCTTTAAAATATACTTTAGTATGCCTTTTTATTAAAGCCCATAGTGTCATAGGTTATCCTCCTTTAAATTTTTACCTGTGACAGACAAAAACACATCGTCCATATTGCCTTTTATAACTTCATAATTTATAAAAAATTTTGAATTTTCTTTTATAATTTTTGTTGCAGTCGCTGTATCTGGAATAGATATTCTGTAACCTCCAACAATCTTTTTGTAAGGCAAACCAATTTTTTTTAAAATTTCTTCTTTTGTATCATATAAAAGTATAAAATCACCAGTATATTTGTTTTTTAATTCAATAGGAGTTCCTTCTCCTACAACTCTACCTTTATCTAAGATAACAACATAATCAGCTTCAGTTGTCTCTTCCATATAATGAGTGGTTAAAAACACTGTTGTATCCTTATCTTTTCTTAATTCATCAATAACTGACCATACCATCTTTCTCGTTTTTGGATCTAAACCCGTTGTTGGTTCGTCCAAAATTAAAACCTTAGGCTCATTTAGTAATGCTCTTGCAAAATCAACCCTGCGTTTTTCTCCTCCAGAAAGTTTGCCAAATGTCCTATTTAACAAATACTTAATGTCCAATAATCTATCAAGTTGATCAATCTTTTGATTAAATTGTTCTTTTTTTAATCCGTATAAACTAGCTCTTGAAAGCAAATTATCTTTTACGGTTAGTGCTTTGTCTAATGCTGAAAATTGAAAAACAACTCCGAGTTTGGCCTTCACTTTATCTAAATCTTTATCCAGATCTAATCCGTCTATAAACACTTTACCACTATCTTTTTCCAAATGTCCACACATAATAGATATTGTAGTACTTTTACCAGCACCATTTAATCCAAGAAAAGCATATAATTGCCCTTTTTTTACTTTTATGTTTAAATCATCAACTGCTTTAATACTACCAAAGTTCTTATTTAAATTTTTTATTTCTATTATGTTATTCATTAATTCCTCCAAAATGACAAACCTAATAATAGTATAACATCGTACAATTTTATTTTATTGGAAGTTTATATAACTCATTATAACATATCTTTTTAAATTTTGTATAAAATTATAAAATAAAAATGTTGACTATTTCCTTTTTCTTTTGCTTGGCATATTTATAGGCAATGGCGGTGCCTGATTTTGGTTGATAATAAGTTATGTCTCGTTTTGATTGTTTTCGGGGCTGTGGTTTATAGTTCTCGTTATAGTAAAAAATGCAATAGTCACTATTATCTATCATTGCTTGATTTCTTTCAACATAACTTGCTTTACCTGATGTGTATTTTGTTTTGTGTTCAAATTCTTCATCAACACAAAGTAAATCAACTTTTTCTTTATATAAGTTAAAATAAATTTCTTGCCATTTTTGTCTTTCACTTTCAACTGTACACCCTTCACTTTTACAAGTGTATACTACTCGTTTAATATATGAGTACTTATATTTTAAGTTGGTTACTATTTCATGGCAAAGGCTATCAAATTCACTTTTACTACCAAACAAAAATGTAGTTACTTTGTTGTTGATAATTAAATTTTCAATAACTTTTTTAATTCTTTCTTCTAATTCCTTTGAAAATTTAATTTTTCTATGACCAATAAAACAACAAACTTTATTTTGCATATTTACGAAACTCCGTAAATATTATAATAAAATTATATATTTACGGCAAACATTATTACGAAACTCCGTAAGACTAATTACACATAAAAAAAGTAAAATATTTACGGAACATCGTTACGGAGTATAGTAATTATGAATATTGATGAAGCAATAAGAAAAAGAATAAATGAGATAGTTAAAACAAACAAAACAACTCTAACTGCATTATGTTTAAATTCAAATTTAACACCATCAACTATTTTTGATTTTATGTCAGGGAAAAGCAAATGCCCAAAAGTTATCACAATTAAGAAAATTTGTTTAGGTGCAAATATTACACTTGCGGAATTTTTTGCAAGAGATTATTTTAATGACTCGGAAGATGTTTACAAAGTCTAGGAGTTAATATGAATATATGTAAAGCTGTCGGTTTAAGAATTTCCAATTTACTTTTAGAAAAGAAAATGACCCTGTATCGTCTAGAACAAAAATCAGGTATTTTACACGAAACAATGATGTGTATAATGAACGAAAGAAATAAAAATGTTACATTAAAAACAATAGTGCAACTTGCGCGTGGTTTTGATATGACTTTACTTGAATTTTTAGATGATAAATTATTTACAGAAGAAAATATTGATTTAGATTAATTAAGAAATAACAAACCCAAAAAAAATGATATAAAAGGGGCTTATATGACACTAGGGGAAGCATTTACAATCAGATTAACCGAATTATTACAAGAAAGAAATATATCTTTACATAAATTTCTTAAAGATAGTTGTATTGCTAGATCAACTATTGTGAATATTATGAAAGGAAATACTAAATGTCCTACGTTGGCGATTATTTATCAAGTTTCTGATGGTTTTGGTATATCTCCATTAGAATTTTTAGATAATGAAATTTTTAAAAGAGAAGATTTAGAGTATATGTAAACATTTAGATAGTTTTTGATAGTTTTAATCAGTTTTAATTAGTTAAAAAAGACTAAAAATAGTATATTTGCAACAAATTGCAACAGTAATTTCACGACATACTGTTGCAATTATTTTTAGATAATAAAAAAATGCTTTAATTAAAAGCACTTTAATATATAGGGTTTCCACCTAAATTGTCGGTATTCTTTACCTGATAAGGTGGGGGTCGGTAGTGCGAGTCCACTCATTCCTACCACTTAAATTAATCACTTCCTATGAAGTGATTTTTTTATTCCCCCACCTTGTGTTGTTAAAACAACACTGCAAAGTTATACTTTGCTATCAGGGTGCACCACCCTTAACGCACTTCGCAAATCATTTTTCTATCTTGATTTGCTCTCTAACGTGGGGGTCGGTGTCGGCTCTCATCTATCGTCCGCCCTTCTAGCAGGTTTGTGCCTTTGCACTGCACCGAGTCCACTCATCTTTACCGCAAAAAAAATCCGAAAAAACGGACTTTTTTGTATTTTTTAAATTAACTTTATACAAAAAAAGATAAAACAGATATAAAAGCAAAAATTGATTTTCAAAAAAAATTATTTAGTCTGACAAGTAAAATAAATGTACTACATAAATTAAGGAAAATAATGCTTTTTCTTGCAACTTATTTATTATGTTTAAAACCTAATATCAATAGGGCAAAAATTTCTTATTTAAAACTAGAAATGGGCGATTGTTATTATAACGAATTTAAGTTTAAAAATAATACATATGATGAAAATGGTTGCAAAAATAGTAGTATTATAATTAAAGAATTTTTATTAATTATTTCTTAAATTGTAAGATATGATAAAAAATTTGAAATAAAAATTACACAAAATAATTTTAAAGATATTAAGCGTTGTTATAATAAATTTGAAATAATTTTTAATGAAAATGAGACTAATAATAACTTTTATTTAAAAATAGAAGTATACAAATTTTTAAATTGTTTGAAAATGTCCTACAATTAGACAATATAGTTAACCAAAAATGCAATGGCATTGTTGAGTTTGAATTAGATGCCTCTAATATATCTAGTAAGGAGCAAGCCATAGAGATTTCTAATGCTATTTTATCTGAATATGCAAATGGTAAACCATATATAGAAACAAAATGGCGTGGTAATCCAGAAGTTAATTTAGGAAGTTTTATAAATAGTCGTTCTAAAAAAGAAGAAAACTTAACTGGATACGAAGTTATAAGTAATGAGATTACACTTGAAAATGGTTTAATTTTTAA
>CASESH010000028.1 GCA_949290565.1 uncultured Christensenella sp.
AACAATCCAATAATAGTTAGAAAAGCCACAATACAAAGTTTAATTTTACTTCTAGTTTTGCTCATTAGCCACGCTCCTTTAAAATACAAAATTTATTATATTAAATAAAAGCAATTAAGTCAATTACATTTTTGCTAAAAATTACCAAAGCAAGAAATGTAAAACTAAATTAAATAAAAAATAATTTTTTCATTTTTAAAGATGTATAAACTAAAATCAGTCTTTTTATTAGAACATGTTATTATAAACAACAAAGTATTTATTTTATTTCTTTTTACTTTTAAGTAAAAAAATTTCCTACTTAAAATCAAGTTTTGTATAAATAGTTTTTTATTTAAAGAAACTTTTAGTTATTAACTTTTAAGAAAATTTTAAACTGCTTAAAATTAATAAAAACCAATGTATTTTAAAAAGAAATATAAAATAGATACAAATAATTATTCCAAATAAAATTATTTTTTATTCAAAAAGTTATTTATTATAATTTAAAAAATTAAACTTAATATAAATTCTTACCAATTAATAATTTAGTAGAACAAAAACATAAAAAAATTTTATATTTATAAACTAGATTTAAAATAAAAAAACCAAGAAAAATTCTTGGCAATAAAAAATTATAAAATAAGTATTCTAATAAATTTTAAATTTGAAATCAAATAGTAAAGAAATTACTTTCTAATATTGACAAAAATAATACCACCAATAAGGCCGACAATACTAGCAAAAATAATATCATAAATTAAACTTAATCCAAAAGAAAATGAGGAAGAAAGAAGTGAAAAAATAAAGAACGCTCCCAAAGTATAAATAGCCCCTAGCAAACTACCTTTTAACATTCCCTTAGATTTATCTTTTTTGAACAAAACAAAACATCCAATTAAAACGCTTAGAACTTTAATGATTTGGTTACAAATTCTAATAACCCCCTCACTCATTGAAACAAAGCGATAAATAATAGCAAGTGCCAAAACTAAGACAAGCGAACAACTTATAGCAACAAAAACGCTTTTAAAAAATGAAATTATAAAACTCTTATTGTTTAAAGTCTTTTCCATACATACCTCTTTTTTTTAACTTAATAAAAGTTATGCAAAAAGAAAATATAATATGCAAAAAAACAAAAATAATCTATATTTAAAACAACAATCTAAATTAAAAAAAACAATGTATGTTAAAAAAATCAAAATTTAAAAATCAAAACAATAAAAAATACATAAAGAAATTAACTAATTACAAGACATAAAAATATGAAAGTGACAAAAACTCAAAAAATATAAGAATAAACAATCCCAAAAATATTTATAAGACAAATTAGTTAAAATCTTAATTAATCTGAAAAATTTTAAAATAAATAAACAAATAAACAAATAAAAATTATAAAATAGAATATTTTTAGTTTAAAATAAAGAACAAAAAAATAAAAAACACTTTGCTACAAACTTATAAAATTTTAATAAATAATCTAACTATAAAAAATATCTATTAAATAACTAGAAAAGCAGACAAAAAGTTACAAAATTTAAAATTAATTTATGAAAAATGCGACCCCAACAATATAGTTAGTTGAAAAAATTATTAAAAATAAATTTTCTAAGACATAAAAAAAACTGCCAAAAAAAGCAGCTTAAAAAAATAAATTTTAAGGAATTAGCCTTTAATTGACAGCCTAAAATTAGTTAGTTGCAGTTTTCTTTTTAGTGCTAGATTTTTTCTTAACAGTTTTTTTACTTTCTTGTTTTTCCTCAGGTTGTTGTTCAGGTTCTTTATCTTCGCCCTTATCTCCAAGAGAATTATTTATAACCTTTTCTTTAATTTGCTCAGGTTCTATAACATTACCCTGTTCATCAAGAAGCAAATCTTCTTTCGTATCAATACCCAAAATAACACTTGCATTAACGGTAATATAACTAGCCTTGCCACCATCTTCCCCTGTTTTAATAACAACAATTTTACCCATATTAGTTTCTTTTTGACTAACAATCTCACCATAAATACCAGCGTTAGTAACAACTTTGTCACCTTTTTTAAGGTCACTAAGCATTTTCATAGCCTGTTCCTGAGCCTTTTTTCTATTAATAGTACCAAAAATCAAATAAACTACCATAAGTGCAATAAGCACGATTAAAGTAATTGTCCAGCCAAGATTTTCAGTAGCACCTAACAAATTCAACATAAAATAATCTCCTTTAAAATAAGAAATACAAATATAATCTACGAATATTAGTATATTATAAATAACACATAAAAGCAAATAAAAAACAATCAAAAAAGATAAAAAAAAGTAAAAAAATAGAAAAAACAAGAATAACGATTAATTAATCTTTGTATTTTTTATAGAACTCATTCCTAAAATCTAAGAACCTGTCCTCGTTGATAGCCTTTCTAACATCTTCCATAAGTTTAAGCAAAAATCTCAAATTATGTTTACTAACAAGTCTAGCTCCTAAAATTTCTCCTGTATTAAATAAATGTCTGAGATAAGCCCTAGAATAATTTTTACAGCACTCACAGTCACACTCATTATCAAGGGGAGAGAAATCCTCTTTATAAGAAGCATTTTTTATAATAACTTTACCGTGACTAGTGAAAGCCGTTCCGTTTCTGGCAATACGAGTGGCGAGTACACAGTCAAACATATCAACGCCACGCAAAACGCCCTCAATCAAACAGTCAGGACTACCAACACCCATTAAATAGTGAGGACTAGACTTAGGCAACTTGTCTTTAAGAAAATCTAAAACTTCATACATTTTTTCCTTAGGTTCTCCAACAGAAAGCCCACCGATAGCAATACCACATTTAACATAAGGCAAAGCGTAGTTTAAAGACAACTCACGCAAATCGTTAAAAACATTTCCTTGAACAATGGGAAAAAGCATTTGTTTAGGATTTTTTTGTGCATCAAAACACCTTTTTAACCACTTTGCCGTTCTTTCGACAGCAAGTTTACTTTGCTCATAACTAGTTCCAAACTCGGTACACTCATCAAGTTGCATAATTATATCGCTACCCAACTCATTTTGGACTTTAACACACTTCTCAGGGGTAAAAAAATGTTTTTCTCCGTTTAAATGAGATTTAAATTCCACTTTATCATCATCAATTTTTCTAAAATCGGACAAAGAAAAAACTTGAAAACCACCTGAATCAGTTAAAATAGGTTTATTCCAATGCATAAATGTATGTAATCCCCCAGCCTTTTCAATTAGAGTACTAGTAGGCCTAAGGTATAAGTGGTAAGTATTAGATAAAATAATTTGAGCCCCAATTTCCTCCAAATCTTCGGGAGTTAAACTTTTTACAGTAGCCTGAGTACCAACAGGCATATAGATAGGAGTTTGAATTTCCCCATGAGGAGTCTTAAAAACACCTGTTCTTGCTCCACTTTGTTTGCAAATATGAGTAGTAAAAAAAGTAAATTCTTGTTGATTATTTTCCATCTTTTTCTCTTTTAATAAAAATTTTAAAATTAAATTTAGTTACAAATAAACTTAAAAATTACAAAGACTAATCTTTATAAAAAAAACAAGCATCTCCAAAACTAAAAAATCTATATTTCTCCTTAATTGCCTCATTATAAACTCTCATAGTTTGTTCGTAGCCACAAAAAGCACAAACAAGCATAATAAGAGTGCTTTCAGGCAAATGAAAATTAGTAATTAAGCAATCAACGATTTTAAATTTATAAGGAGGATAGCAAAACAAGTTTGTATCTCCACTACCGGCAACAACAATACCTGATTTACCAGCGCTTTCAAGAGTCCTAACAGAAGTAGTTCCAACCGCAATAATACGTCTTCCCTCACATTTAGCCTTATTAATAATGTCGGCGACCTGACTAGAAACCTCATAATATTCGCTGTGCATATCGTGCTGTAAAATATTTTCTTCCTTAACCGGTCTAAAAGTTCCAAGCCCCACATGAAGAAGAACAAAACAAACTTGAACACCCTTTTGTTTAATTTTTTCGAGTAATTCATTTGTAAAATGAAGTCCGGCCGTAGGAGCAGCAGTAGAACCGTTAATTGAAGAATAAACAGTTTGATATCTTTGACTATTAGTAAGTTTTTCCTTAATGTAAGGAGGTAAAGGCGTGATACCTACCTTGTTTAAAATATCTTCAAAAACTCCATTAAAAATGAATCTAACATTTTTACCATTAATGTCATTATCTCCTAAAACTTCACACGAAAGTTCATCACTAAAAATGACTTTACTCCCCACCTTCAATCTCTTTCCAGGTTTAGCAAGAGCCTCCCAATCAGTAAGATTGAGTCTTTTTATAAGAAAAATCTCTACATTTGCACCTGTTCCCTCTTTTTTACCAAGTAGCCTACAAGGAATAACCTTAGTGTTATTCAAAACGAGAACATCTCCGGGTTTAAAAAAAGAAATAATATCTTTAAAAATTTTATGTTCAATCTTTTCAGTTTGCATATTAAAACAAAGCAACCTAGATTCATCTCTTTTCTCTAACGGAGTTTGAGCAATAAGTTGCTTAGGCAAATCATAAAAATAAGTACTTTTTTTTGTATAATCAATCATCATTATCAATATCCATAATTTCTTGTTCGCCAATATCCTTAGGCGTTAAACCAAGGTGCTTATATGCACCAGCAAGAGCAACTCTACCACGAGGAGTCCTTGCAATAAAACCAAGTCTAATTAAAAAAGGTTCATAAACATCTTCAACGGTAGCGACTTCTTCGCCAATAGCAGTTGCCAAAGTTTCTACACCAACAGGGCCACCCTTAAATGTATTAATAAGAGTATTTAAAAGACGCCTATCTACCCAATCTAGTCCCTTTTCATCCACATCAATAAGTTGCAAAGCCTGCCTACAACTTTCAAGAGTAACCTTACCCTGCGACTTGACCTGAGCATAGTCCCTAACTCTCTTTAATAATCTATTAGCAATTCTAGGAGTGCCACGGCTACGCTTTGCAATTTCTAAAACAGCCTCAGGAGTAATGTCAACATCTAAGATTTCAGCGCTACGCCTTACAATTTGACTAAGTTCGTTGTCGTTGTAGAGTTCAAGTCTCTGAATGATTCCAAATCTATCTCGTAGAGGCGAAGAAATATTTCCAGCCTTAGTGGTCGCACCGACCAAAGTAAAGGGTTGAAGTTTAAGTCTAATATTTCTAGCACTAGGGCCCTTACCTGTAATGAAGTCAAGCGAAAAATCTTCCATAGCAGGATAAAGTATTTCTTCGACAGAATGATTAAGTCTATGAATTTCATCAATAAACAAAACATCGTTTTTTTGGAGATTAGTAAGAATAGCAGCCAAGTCAGCAGCGTGTTCAATAGCGGGACCACTTGTAATTTTTAGTTGAGTATTAAGTTCGGTAGCAATGATATGAGAAAGAGTAGTCTTACCCAGACCAGGAGGACCATAAAGTAAAACGTGGTCGAGAACATCTTTTCTAGACTTAGCGGCCTGAATGTAAATTTTAAGACTTTCTTTAACTTTATCTTGTCCTACATAATCATCAAGAGTAGTTGGTCTTAAAGAATTTTCAATTTCGACATCACTTAGCATTTTTGTACTTTTAATAAAATCATTCATAAAGTTAACTCCTCATTTGATTTAAAGCCTTTCTAATAATTTCCTCAGCGCTATCGCCAGCGACATAAGAGGTTTGAGCAAGTTTAGTGGCCTCTGCTCTTGAAATACCAAGTCCAAACAAGACTTCTATGGCATCAGTGATTTCTCCATTGAGATTAACGCTTTCAAAAACAGTTGTAGAAGAAGGAATCCCGACTTTATCTTTAAGTTCAATAATTAACCTTTCAGCCGTTTTTTTACCAATACCCTTAATAGAAGAAAGTGTTTTTAAATCTTGCTGAGCAATGACAAGCCCCAAATCATTGTAAGAAATATTAGATAAAATAGTAATAGCCCCCTTAGGCCCAACACCATTTACTCCAATTAAATTTAAAAACATCTGTTTTTCATCAGGAGTGTAAAATCCAAACAAAGAAACCCCATCCTCTCTTACTTGAAAATAAGTAAAAATTTTAACCTCACTTTCGTTGCTTTGCTCTAAACATTTTATGGCATATGAAGACATAATAATCTCATAACCTATACCATTATTTTCTAAGACAATGCCATTATCCATATAAAAAGTAATTTTTCCAAATATATAACTAAACATAAAACCTCACAAAAAAAGATTAAAAACAGTTTAAAAAAATATAATTTTAGATTACTAAATGTAAATTAATTTTTATAGTAATTAAAAGAAGAATTTTTAATATATTAAAAATATTTTTTCTTTTTATCTTATTTTTTAATAAAAAAATATTTTAAAAATTTGTTAATTATATAAATTTTAATTAATTTAATAGTAACAAAACAAGTTTGTTCAAAGAACTTATAAACATTTAAAATATGTAATAAGATTTAAATCCTATTATCAACAAGTTGGTTGTTGGTTTGCAAATGAGTAAGAGCAACAGCGAGAGCATCGGCAGCATCATCAGGCTTAGGAATTTTTTGTAAACCTAATAAATTAGTAACCATAAATTGAATTTGTTTCTTTTCTGCCCTACCATTTCCGGTTAAAGCCTGTTTAATTTGCAGTGGAGTATATTCAAATAAATCTATTTTTTTCTCAATACCAGCAAGTACAATAACGCCACGAGCCTCGGCAACAGGAATAACAGTCTTTTGATTTTTGAAGAAGAACAACTCCTCAATGGCAATATCATCAGGAGAATACCTTTCAATCAAAGAAATCATACTATTGTAAATATTAGCAAGTCTAGTTGAGAAACTATCTTCCTTAGGAGTAGAAATCACACCATAATCAATTACATTAAAAGAATTACCATCTTGTTCAATCACACCAAAGCCGACAAGTGCAAACCCGGGGTCAATACCTAAAACTCTTTTCATAATAAAAAGGCAAAAATGCCTTTAATCTCCTTTTAAATTATCAATGTTATTTTTAACAAGTTTATCAATAGGTTTAACGACTTTTTTAACCGGACTAATAATATGCAAAGGACCATTAGAATCATGCAAGTCATATTCCATAAAGGAGTCAACGCCAACATCTTGTAACTTATCAATTTGAGTTTTATTCAAAGGAATTGCACAAAAGAATCTAGTATAAGTTGCGCCAATTTTTTCTTCCATAAAAGAATATGGAAACAATTCAGGGAAAACAATAATTCCACCTTCTATTTTTTTAGATTTTAAATAATCATTTTGCCTATTACAATCAACAACGACACCAGGATAAACAGGAAGTTTATCATCAATGATATTTTTAGAAAGTTGAAACATAAACTCAATAAACCAAGAATTATTTTCTTCATTAAAGTTGTTGTCCCAAGATTTTTTCAAAATCATACAAATCTCAGCGGGAGCAAAATCTTTTGAAGTTTGATATGCACTAAGCCCAGCAGTAGTAACAAGATAAAAAGGGAAAGCCTCATTAGGTTCAAAGACGATAACATCAACGCTAGACAAATCATCAGCACTTTCGCTACCCTTAAAATAGTGAATTTTATCTTCATCAAAACCACCACACTCTAAGAAGTGAGCAAGAACGCTTTGTTGAACTTCATTTAAGTATCTACAAAAATAATTACCCATAAAAACCTCCAAAAGTGAAAGAACAAAAAACTGAAATAAAATATTAAAAGACAAGTGAAATAAGATATAGAAAGTTGGTGAAAATAAATTAGTTTAACCTATTTAGTCAAGAAAGAAAGTAAAAAAAGTAAAACTAAAAATTTATAAATTAAATGATATGTTAAAATAAATAATATTATCTCCTAATATGATTTATATTATAAAAAGTATAACACATTTGTCAAATAAATATCATTACAAAACAAAAAATGAGTCAAAAGCAACTCATTTTTAATCAAGATTTTTCTTATCTAAGATTCCGTTTAACAACAACTTTTTTATCTTAGGAGGAAGTTTATTAAGGTCAATATCCTCACCATCAACATTGATAAAATCAGGTTCTTTTTTTATAACCAGGTTGTTGTTTTCAAATAAATCTTCATGCTTTGATTTAGTACTAGAAACACTAGTTAAACTATCACTTGAATTATCATTATAATTATCAATTAATTTATCAGAGGTAAAACTAAACTCATCATTAGTTGAAGAATCTCTATTTTCTTTTAAAAATTGTTCATACTCTTTAAAGAATTCCTCATCTTCAATATCGTATTCATCCTCATCGTCGAAGTCATCTAAACCATCAAAATCATCTAATAATAATTTTTTCTCACTAGAATTCATATCTTTAAGGTGTTTAAAATTAGAGATAAAATTATCTTTATCAAGTTCTTTCTGATTTTCAAAGGCAACTTTTTCATCTAAACTACCCTTTTTAGTCTCGAAAATAGGAGTAAGTTTTTTTTGAGAAATTTGAGAATTTTTATTGATATTAGTATCTTTAATTTTCAAATTATCATCATCATTTGAATTAAAATCATCATTAGTGTTCTGAGTAAGCAGTGGGACTTCTTTAACCGGAGGAAGTAAAACCGGTCTTTTTGGTTTATCAAGCAAATGAGAAGTTAAACGCTTTTTTCTGTTAACTTTGTCTGTATTTTTTTCTTTTTTAGTTCTTTTAGGAAGTTTATCTTTTAATTTGTTAAATAAAATTAAAAAAAGATTCTTTATTTTTTTATAGTAAAGCAAAGAAAAAGATAAAATAAAAAGAATAACACAAGTAATAATAATCCAATTATACATTTTAATCCTCCATTTTATTTTTTCTTACTCTTTGAATCTTTTCCATCATCTTTCAAACTAGAAATAATAGAATTTCTCATATTAGTATCAGCAATCAAATTTTGAACTTTACAATAGTCTAGAATATCAAACTTACCCTCCTCAAAAGATTTAACAATAGACTTGGTCATTTCAATATCATTTTCAACTTTTTTTATTTTTTCTTGTTCCAACTTATTTTGAGATTGAACAAGTTTAGTTTCCTCTTTGTGTTTTTCTTCCTCAGCCTTAATCACTGAAAGTTTAGCCAAATGCTCCTTTTCATTAAGTGACTTTTCGTACTCTAAATCTCTAACCATTTCGCAAGAAGTAACCTCTACTGAGATTAAATCATATTTACAATCTTTGTCAATTTTCTTTGCTAAGATATTAGAAGAAATAATATCGCAATTTTTTAAAGCCTCTTTATAATCATCAAAACCGGAGAAAGTAAGAATGGCGATTTCTTTTGCTCTTGAAATAATAACCTGACTATCCAAACCGCCAATAAATTTATTCAAATTAGCCCTTAGAGAAAAAGTCATTTCCACACTAAGTTCAACATTGTCAAAAGTAAAAATACTAAACTTGCCTGATTTAAGTGAAATGGGATTTATACAAGCTTTAATGACCTCACTAATGTTATTTTGAGACTTATCCAAAGCCTTTGCGGAATCAATAGACAAGCAAACTCCGGATTCTTTTGCGAAAATCAAACCGTTAATAAGATTTTGCAGGTTGCCACCTGAATTATAAAAAACAATTAGGTCATCAAAAGAAAAATCTAAATCTTCCTTTTTACAAATAGTGTACCAATTTATAAGCATATCAAACGGCAAATCTCTGGCTTTTAGTGAATATAACTTAAAAGGAGAAACATAAGCCTTTTCAATAATAGACCTAAACCAAACTTTGCAAGGAATAAATACAAAAAACAAAATTCCTGCAATTAATAAAAGACTAAATAAAATGATTAAAACAATAAAACCTGTTGATAAAGTCGCACACAATAAATTTTTCATACTTAGATTATATCACACAAAAAAATAAAAATAAAGACCCAAATTTTTAATTGTCTAGGTTATACATTTAAAAAAAAGTTTAAAATATGCCTTATTTTTAATAAATAATTTATTTTATTTAATTTTTAAAAATATAGATAATAAAAATAAAAACTAGATAAGAACTTTCTTAATAACTGATAATAATCTTAAATATCAAAAAAAGTACTATCTAAGAAATTAATCTTTAACTATAATCACACAAAAAATCAAAATCATTATAATTAAATTTTTAAGTTTAAAAAAATTGTTAAAATACAAAAAAATTTAGAAAAATGAATAACTTAATTTTTTTAAAATATAAAAAAATTTTTAAAAATAAAGCAATATTTTCTAAAAAGAAAAATTAAATTTAAGCAAAGAAATTATTATGATAATTGTTAAATAAAATAGTTAAATTTGACTAATAAAACATAAAATGATATAATTAATTAGTAGTGAAATATTTTAAATATGTAGATATGGTGGAATGGTAGACACACTAGATTCAGAGTCTAGCGAGTGAAAACTCATGCAGGTTCAAATCCTGTTATCTACACCAAAATTTTTAATTTTTTAAAAAGTTAAACTAATAAATAAACATATTAATAAAAAATTTATAAACTAAAATTATTTTCATTTTAATTTACAATTAAATTAACGAATAAAAATAAATAAGCAAAAATATATAAATAAATTTTTTTGTGAGACAAATCTATAAACTAAGATTATTTTCAATTCCAAGATGTTTTTGTAAATTATCCTTACTATTAATACTAAGTTCTTTGTCAGGATATTGAAAAATTTTTTGAGGATTTAACTTTAAAGATTTACAAAATTCACGATTTTTATCAACACCCTTATCAAACTCTCTTGTCATAAAATAATTATATTTTATATTTTTAGATTTGAAAATAGATTTAGAAATTTTTTCTAAATTGCACTCAGGAACATATTTAGCATAAACAAAACTAACCTCAGGGTCATTAAGTTTTAAGAAAAAATCATCAAATAGAGTATAATCTAAGCCAGATAATCCTAATTTAGCGACATAAATAATTTGTCTATAAGTACATTCATCTAATAATTTTTTTTGCAACCTTTTAAGTTCCTTAGTTGAAACAAAAACTGTTGATTTATTATTAGTCTTTTTTTTTGTTAACCTCGATTCATTTTTAATCAAATTTACTAATTCAAAAAAATCTTTATCATTCATACAATACTTCTTTTAAAATATATAAACATATGTTCATATATAAAAATATTGTATCAAAATTTTATAAAAATGTAAATGTAAAAATGATTCTTACTTTTTATTAAAACATAAAACACTTATAACTTTAAACATTTTATCGTCAACTTTAAAAATAATAAATATTTTATTTTATATTAAAAAAAGAAAAATGAACCCATAAAATAGATTCATTTTTGTAAAAATTAATTTAAAAAGAATTAATCTTTCTTTTCTTTTTTATAATGACTATACAAGATATAACCCCTGACAACAAGTAAAATGCAAGTCCCAATAAAACCATAGAAGAAATATTCATAATAATCAATAACAGGACTATAAACATAGTATTCAGCAATTTCTCCATCTTTGGAAGTAAGAACAATACTGTCAACACCTTCCTCCAAATCTTTTGTCATATAAATAGTACAACCGGCGTCAGTTAGTCTTTGAATAGCCTCTTGTGTGGGATGTCCATAAGAATTTTCTTGTCCAACACTAATGACAGCGATTTCAGGTTTTACAACATCTAGAAAAGCCTTAGAACTTCCATACTTACTACCATGATGTCCAACTTTTAAAACATTACAGTCAAACTCTAATTTTTCGACCTCTTTTGAGTAAGCATTAAGAAACGCGAGTTCTTCCTCTTCCTCAGCATCTCCCACGAACATATATTTCATATTTTGAATATTTACAATCATAATAGGAGAATAATCATTCCAATCATCGCTACCTAAATTTTCTTCAAGAGGAGTGTAAAAATTGACTTCGTAAGCAAATTCCTCGTTTACAATCTTATCGCCTTTAATAGTGTAGTTAATCTTGCAACCTTCGTTATAAATTGCCTCAATACTTTCACTCCAACCAACAGTATCTTTTGTTACATAATTATCTGTGTCTAAATTATGCTCCTCATCGTATGTAGAATAAACGCAGGGAATGTAAACTTCTAAAATTTCATATTTTTCAAGTAATTCAGGAACGCTTCCAATGTGGTCGCTATCAGGATGAGTAATTACAAGGTAATCAATAGTAGTAATGTTCTGTTCATCTAGATAATTAAATAAAACATCTCTAATTTCAGACTTGTCATCTCCGGTGTCAATAAGCATATTTTTTCCATCAGGAAATTCAATTAAAGAACTATCACCTTGCCCAACATCTATAAAATGAACAGAGTAATCTCCTGAAATAGAAGTATCAAATCTATATCCCTTTTCATTAAGAGGATTATCTGTATTCTTAACACAAATAAAACCAACCAAGAAGAAAACCCAAACAAGGCAAACAGCAACAAAACCTTTAACTTTATTTTTCTTGCTTTTTTTACTATATTTTTTAGTATCTGAAATAATTTTTTTCATAGAATATTTCATAAAGAACCTCTATATTATTTTAGAAAAAAGTTTCAAAAAAGTAAATAAAAAGACAAAAATTTACAAATAAAAGTGATATTAGAAAAAAATTACAAAATAATAGGTCTATTTTCAGTAGTAATTGCAAATTTTTTTCTTAAAGCCCTTTTAGGTTTTTTAGAAATAATCTCCATAATCTTAGGTAAACAATCAATAGTTGCCGTATAGCCCTCAGCAAACATAGCATCAGCCTCATCAATTTTAGTTGATTTATACTTTTTCATACTAGGTTTAATAACAAAATCAGCATTAATGTAACCCTTAATGCAGTTACTTTTAGACATAATTCTAAAACTAGCAGAAAGCACATCGAGAATTTTTAAAGAATCCGTTCCCTCACCCCTAGTAGAATTGACATCAATAGCAATAACATAATCACAACCAAAATATCTAGGAACATCAGATGGAATATTATTTTGCAAACCACCATCAGCCAAATGTTTACCATCATACTCGACAGGAACAAAAATTCCGGGAACAGCACAACTTCCAGCAACAATTTTAGCGAGATTTCCCTTAGAGAAAACAATTTCATTAGAACTGATTAAGTCAACAGCAACGGCGGCAAAAGGAATTTTTAACTGAGAAATATCAATATCTCCCATTTCATCTTTGACAATTTCTTGAATACCATCTGTTTTAGAAGGCATAAAGAACTTGCTTCTTCTTATATCTTTAACCTTTAAAGATTTAGCAACAGCCATCATATCACTAGAAGTCTTTCCATAAGCATACATACTGCCAACAAGAGAGCCGATACTAGTTCCAGCAATAAAATCAAACTGAATATTATTTTCTTCAAAAGCCTTAATAGCACCTATGTGAGCAATTCCTCTTGTTGCCCCACCGCCCAAAGCAAGACCAACTTTAACTTTTTTATTTTTTGTAGGAACCTTATTTTTTGCAATAAAAATATTCATACAAACTCCCCTTACAAATTAATAACTATATATATTATAGTAAATTTTTTTAAAAAACAAAATCTTTAATTGATATAAAATATAAGTTTTTAAATTATAAAAAATAAAAAATTAGTTAAGAGAATAAAACTAAAAATTAACTAAAATAAAAAAAATTGTAAATTTTAATTTTTTTCTAATAAAGTTTAGGATAGTACTCACAAAATAAGAAATTTATAAAATAAGTAAAATAAAAATACAAAAATTTTTAATAAAGTATTTGTACGCTAAATAATTAATAAAAAATAAAAAGAATCTAAGAAATAGAAACTACAAGAATCAAAGATTAATTAAATTTTATAATAAAATAATTTATATAAATTAATTATAATAAGATAAGAAAAAAAGTTACACTCAAATAATAAAAAAAAGCACTAAGTTATTTTGGGGTGCACCCCAAAAGTTGGACAAAAATTTAATTAAATAATTTGATTTTGAGCTCGGTATTTTACTGGGCTCATTTTTAGTTTAAGCATTATTCTCTCGTTATTGTAATAGTAAATATATTCTTTTAGTTTGTCAATGAAAGTGTTAACACTTTCAAACTTTTCTCCATAAAACATTTCTGTCTTAAGCCTCCCAAAGAAGTTTTCCATTACGCTATTGTCTAAGCAGTTGCCTTTTCTTGACATACTTTGAGTAATATTGTTTTCTTTTAACATTCTCTGATATTCTTTCATTTGATATTGCCAGCCTTGGTCTGAGTGCAATATTGGTTCTGCATTACTTGGTAGTTTATGTATTAATCCATTTAGCATTTCTCTAGTTTGATTAAAGTTTGGACTAGTTGAAATTGAGTAAGAAACTATTTCATTGTTATACATATCTAGAATTGGAGAGAGATAAACTTTTTCATTACATACAGCAAACTCTGTTACATCTGTTGCTAATTTTTGAAATGGAGCATTTGCAGCAAAATCTCTGTTAATTATATTAGGAGCAATTTTACCAACTTCGCCTTTGTATGACCTGTACTTACTTTTTCTTTGTTTACCTTTAATATTTAGAGCTTTCATTAGTTTTAGAACTGTTTTGTGATTGATTGTGTAACCTAAATTTCTTAATTCTATTAGTATCCTACGATAACCATATCTTGACTTATTTTCATTAAAGATATTGAGAATTACTTGTTTTTCAATTACGTATTTATCTTTTGTTAGATTGTTTATATGATAGTAGAAAGTACTCCTAGGAATATTGGCAAATTTTAAAAGTTTTTCCAATTTGTATTTATGCCTTAGTTCAGAAATGATTACTACTTTTTCTTTTGGTTTTGAAGCCTTTTCCGAACTAAGGCATCTAATTTTTTTAAGTATTCGTT
Organism: uncultured Christensenella sp.; assembly: GCA_949290565.1. Taxonomy (GTDB): domain Bacteria; phylum Bacillota; class Clostridia; order Christensenellales; family UBA1242; genus UBA7862. The sequence goes on from CASESH010000028.1 coordinate 14,722, forward strand.
CTCCATTTCTAATTGTTCTATTCTTTCTTTAAGTTGTTGGTTTTCAGAAATTAAATCTTGTTTAACTTGTTTATCTAACTTTTTCTTTCTACCTTTCTTTGGATTGTCCATTTTCGTAGTTCTACCACGCCGTTCAATGTAGAAACCAGCTTCTCCTTCTTCTAAAAATATGCGTTCCCAAAGTTTTAACGTATTCTTAAAAATGCTTTCTTGACCTTTTTCACAAAGATATTTTCTAGCAGTTTCACTGTAAGATAGATTATGTTCACGCATATCTATTATACACGAAATTTTAAATTCTGGACTATATTTTTTAAATTTACTTCCTTTCTTCGCCATAAAAAAGTGAACCTCCTTAAGTGTCTAACTTTTGGGGTTCACTTCATAATATGGTGATTTTTTATATATAAGACAAATGTCCTTATTTTTGGTATAGCGGTAGGGGTGACCTACTTTAAAATCGCCCACGCACGAATGTGAGTTACGCTATCTTTCCACACCAACAGATACAAATGTTCGTGCACAAACC
>CASESH010000029.1 GCA_949290565.1 uncultured Christensenella sp.
TCTAAATTAGGCAAAATAGTAATTGTTTTGGTAAAGAAAACATACTCATCAGCGACCTTATCTTTGTTAAAATCAAAATTATATTTTATAGTTAAACTAACAGATTTTTCAAAGTTCAAATCGTACGAGTAAATGCTAAGAGAATAAAAACTATTAGTATTTGCCCTTAAATGCTCACTTGCTAAAACAGGATAACCTCCAATATCTTCAAAAGTGACATCAATAGACAACAAATATGAAGCATAATCAGTTAAATACTTACTAGTAAAGTTAGAATATTTAATAGTATTAGCCTGATAACTAAACCCATAATTAATACCAGCAGTCATAACATTCAAACTAGAATCCGAACCAAGAGACAAATCGTCTTGATTAAATTTTGAAGTAGCCGTTATAGTATAAGAGTAAATACTTGACTGAATAGTAGAGCCTTCTTCATTAATAGTAGATAAAACGATTTTGATAGTATGCTCGGTAGTTTTAGTCATAATATTAGAAAATGAAATAGTTTTGTCAACAACTTTGATAGGAGAATTTGAATCGACTATTTGAATAAAATAATCAACAATCCCACTTTCTAAGGCATCTCCACCATCTCCCCCCTTATAGGTAATTGATTTAACTAAACTATTATTTGTAGAAGGAGCATCAAAATCAGAATTAATCTCAATAATAAACGCGCTATTAATAGGATGAGAATAAGAATTTGAGAAATTTGTTTGGTCAATGTAAATAGGAATATTATTAGTAATACTACTTAAACCGAAATAGAACCTAAAATCAATATTCGTAATACCAGCGAAATCTTTTAGGAAAGAAATTTGAGAATAATCACTAGAAATAGAAATCGCAGACGAATCACTAATAGAAACATTCATATTTAAAAGTTTAGAGTAATCATTAAGAGAGATAATACTTCCCTCGCTATTAGTGATAGAAAACAAAGCATTATTTCCAAAAATACTAATATTATTACCTTTGATACCATCAAAATTGACATCTTTATTAGCAGTTACCTTAAAATCTAACCCTTTAACTAAAATATAGTAATCAAAACCATCTTGTAAATTTTCATTTAGTTTTTTGATAAAAGAAGAATCATTATAATAATAGTAAATCAAATTATCAAATTCATTTGTGCTTGAAGAAATCTCGACATTAGCATTAATATTGAGTTTAAATAAAATACCATCTTGTGTAAAAGGAATACTTTTTATAGTAAATTTCTTAGATTGATTATCAAGAGAAATAAAGTTATCAGCATTAGTTATGCTATTAGAAGTAGTTGTAAAACTATATTTTATAAAATTAGAATAACTAAGTTCATCACTAAATTGATTTTTTAATCCAAATAATAAATTGTCGAGTTGATTAAAGTAGTTTCCAAAAATACTATAATAGAAATTTCCATTATTAACACTAGCCTGTAAAACCAACGGATTATCTTGTGTTCCATAATTAGTATTTTCAGTATAATAAACACCTACCTGAGTGTAAGCCAAATCATTGATTGTGATAGGCATAATATTTTTTTCTTCATTGTCGCATATGAAACTAGCAAAGATATCATTATCATCTAAACTAACTGAAAAAGACAAATTGAAAATATTAGGCAAATTTACATTATTAATGTTAATTGTATAAACTTCATTAATTATGTAAGAAATTTTAAAACCCGTAAGTTTGTTATTAGAGTCAAAAACCTTTTCAAAATCACCAAAAGTTATAGCATTTTGATTAATTTCTAAGGCTTTTTTTAAAGTTTCATCTCCCCCAAACTTAGAAAAATCAACACTTGAAAAATCTTGATTAAAATTTAAAGTTAAAAGATTATTAAGAATATAAAGTTCCAAAGCGTCCATTTGACTATCTTTTGTGGTAACTATTAAATAATTTGTTTGCCCTAAATTTTCATTATAAACTAAATTTCCATCAAAAACTGACCTAGTTTTAGTATCATTATCATAAGAATAAACATCAATCTCATCTAATGTCTTAGAAACATAAACTTCAACTTCTGTTGAAACGTTTAAATCATAAAGCACATTATTTTCAACAAAAATCACACGAGCAGTAAGAATAATTTCCCCCATGCCACTTACATAATAATTGTAGCCTGAACTGTCTAAAATATATAAATATTTTTCGCCATTAATTGTAACAAACTTAAAATCAACATCATAAGTCATATTATTGACATACAAATAAGGCTTTAAATTCCTAGTGTTATAGAAAACAACTGAGTTGGCAAGAATAACTTGAGAATTATTGTTAATTTTAATATCAAAAATAGAAGTATCACTAGGAATAGAGTTTGTTATATTAATATTCGTAACTACAACACTAATTTCTTTTCCAGCAGAAAAAACAAAATCATCAATATTATTAACAGGCATACCAGCATTGTCAAAATTAAGTTGAGCGACTGTTGAACCCTGAGAGAAAGTAAAAGTGACATTCCTTAAACTACACCAAGAATAGTTATTAGATGAAAAAACAATATTTCCTGTACTATTTGGAGTAAAATCAAACTTTAAATTATACGTTCCAATGTCATTAAGAGTAGGAACAGTTTGAATATTATTAAGGCTTGTAGATAAGAAATAACCTATATTTGTAATAGTAGCATTTAAACCATTTTCGTAGGTAAACTCAAAATTACTATTATCTAGTTTAAGCACATCTCCACTATTTCTAAAAAATTGGTCGCCTTCTAAATATTTTGGATTAATAGAGAGGACTTTTTTAATAGCAGGAATTAAATAGATAGAAGTTGAATGAGTAACATCTTCATCTTTATATGTAATAGTAAGTTTTATTTTATTATCATTTGAAGAAGAATTTTTGTAGTAATTAAAATATTTTTCAAAATCTCTAAAATAAAGTTGTAAACCCCACTCATTTTTATCATTAGAAATACCATCGAAATCAACATTAATATTATTACCAATAGTTTTATTTTCATCTAATTTAGAGAGTTGACAATTAATATCATCTTCGATTGAAATGAAAACATTATTTTTTAAAAGAGAACTATGAATTTTTTCATCACCAGCATCACTTAACAACTTAATATCAAGATTAATAAAATTATCACCCTTTTTATTAGAATTTAGGAAAAGAGTCGTTTGTTCATTGTAGTAAATATTTTGTTGAACGTTTGTAACACTAATACCATCGACACTGTAATCAGCAATAACAATGTCACTATTACCACTTGAAATAGAAGATGATGAGGAAACATTATCAATAGTAACATCATCTTGATTTTCATATTCTGAGCAAACATAAACATTAACATATATTACAGTTATAGTTTCCTTAGCCTTTAACTTAATATCTTGTGTAAAAACAAAAGGCAAATTACCTGTTAAAGAACTGTCATAAGAATATTTGACCTCAACAATAGGTTGTTCAGTACAAATAGAGTTTTGCTCAACTAAAAAGGTTGCAATATCGCTTTTTCTATTTCCATCTTCATCAGTAATTTCAAGAAAAATCTTTTTATCAGCAAAATTAGCAAAAATACTATCTTGCTCACTTGAATTAAAATTATTTTTATTAACATAAGGAGACATAGAATTAAGTGGATAAACATTAAAAACAGTATCTAAACATTCTCCGTTTTTGACTACAAAAATTTCTTCTTCTTTTTCAATTTTAGAAGTATGTAAATCAATGCTAATATTTTGTACCGGAACATCAACTAGAATTTTACATTTACCGACGACACCTTGGTTTGAACCTTCCAAATCATACCTAGCATACAACTCAACAAAACCACCCACATTATTGCCACCATTATCTTTTATAGGACTTATAAAAAAAGGCTGACCAATGGTAACATATTCAGGGAAATTTATAATATTTTCATCTCCGGTTGCAACTTCAAGTTTTAAAGTCTTCATATTAACATTTTCGGTAGTGGATTCAATTTGTAAGCCATATGCAGAACTTGTAATAACCTCAGGAGAAGTAAAATGGAGTTCAGTAGCATAAATTTGTTCATCTTTAAAACCGGTAAAGATATAGAGGGCACCAATTAAAATACCCAACACACCAATTACAGCCAAAAGAGAAAAGAGTGTAATTTTCAAAAAATTTTTCATATGCTCTCCCATTTAAATATGCACATATGTACATACATTTATTTTGTTTATATAAGCACTAAATATTCTTAAAACAAGCAAAGTAAATGTACAAATAAGTATAATTAATTATATATTTTGACAAATAAAAAAGTCAAATAAAGATAGCACATTTTAAAATAATAATTGTTTATAATAGAAATTTTATACTAAACGTTTGATAAATTAAAACAATAAAAATCGTATAAAAAATAATTCATTAAATTAATTAAAAAAAATTATAAATTTTATATTTTAAAACTTTTTTATTTTGTTTAAATTTTTAATTTTTACCTTAAAAAATTAAACTTCCCTATCTAAAAAAGTA
>CASESH010000030.1 GCA_949290565.1 uncultured Christensenella sp.
TTTAAAATTTTTTACAAAAAGGGTCTATACAATTTAAAACTTATGTGATATACTCTTAGAGTTTGAAAAAAGGAGATAAAATAGATGAGAAGACTAGAAAATGATTACGATACATTTTATTTTTTAAATAAAGGAGAATTAACGAGTCCTTTTATTGATAGTGAACAAATTGAAGATTCTGTAAGAGATATTTACAAAGAGCAGGTTAAAAAAATGCCAAATGCAAATATGATAACTGGACTTATTGAATTTGTGCATAGTGTTGTTAAAAACAGAATTAAATTTAATGCAAATAATGTGAATAAATTTAATAGGACTGCGGAAGATGTTTTTGATAGTAGAAAAACTATTGATGCAAATGATTATACTTTACTATTTGCAACATTTGCTAGACAAATTAGAATTCCTACTACTTGTTTGTTCGCTGTTGAGAAAAATAAGATTCAAGATATTGTTACTAGAACTGACCAAAAGGAAGTTTTAACTAAATCGTTTTGTGAATGTTATTTTGACGACCAATGGATTTTGGTTGATCCAGAAAAGGGTTTCATTAATTATGAATATAATCCAAATTCAATTAGTGTTTTAGAGGGGAAAAATAAAGAAAAAAGTTATGCTGCATATTATAGGGGACTTGATTTTGGAATGAAACAAACCATGGAAGAACTAAGTTCTTTTGAAAAAAGAAAGTGTAAAGGGCTTATTTATGCTTCTTCAGTTGATAGCAATTATTCAAATAGAGAATATGTTTAATTAAAGAATAGGGAATGATTTATGTTGTTTATAAATTATAAATAAAAGACTAAAAAGAAATTTTTAGTCTTTTAATTTATTTTTAAGTTTATTTAATATTCTATTTTCAAGTCGACTGACTTGAACCTGTGAGACATTTAATATTTTAGCGACTTCACTTTGTGTTTTATCTCTAAAATATCTTAATATGATTAATTTTTTATCCTTATTATCAAGTTGATTAATTATGTCTTTTATAATCATTTTATTTAATATTTCATCTTGTTCATTATAATCTGATAATTTATCAAGTACAACTTGACCTGAGTTTGTTTCTTTATTGAGTGAATCATAAATTGAAACTGGCATTTTAGATGATTCCATTATAAACATAAGTTCTGTTTCGTCTATATTAAATTTTTCTGATAATTCTTTTATACTTGGCGATTCACGACCATTTTGCTTACATTCATCAATATATTTTTGAATTAAGTAGTATTGACCTTTAATTGATCTTGAAACTTTTATACTACCATCATCTCTTAAATATCTTTTAATTTCACCTGCAATCATAGGAACGGCGTATGTTGAAAATTTAACATTATAACTTTCGTCAAAATTATTAATTGCTTTTACAAAGCCTACGCATCCAAGTTGATATAAATCATCATATTCTACACCTCTATTTTTATATCTTCTTACAATGCTTTTTACAAGTGGAGAGTTGTTTATAATAAGTAAATTTTTTGCTTCTTCGTCGCCATTTTTTGCTCTTTGTAGTAAATGTAGAGTTTCGTCATAATCAAGCACTTTTTAACCCCCGTTTATCCAAGTTTTTTAATTTTTTCTTTATTTTCTTGAATATTTTTAGTTAAAGTTACTTTAACTCCGCCACTTCCCATGTTTTCAACATCAAGGCTGTCCATAAAACTTTCCATGACGGTAAATCCCATTCCACTTCGCTCGTCATCAGGGCGTGTTGTGTAAAAAGGTTGTCTGGCTTTTTCAAGGTCTTTTATCCCAACACCAAAATCTCTTATTTCAATTTTTAAACTTGAACTATATAAGGTTACAGTAATAATTATTTCTCCGTTTCCGTTTGGATAAGCGTGAACGACACTATTGGTTACTGCTTCTGATACGGCAGTTTTTATGTCTGTTAGTTCGTCAATTGTAGGGTTTAATTGTAAGCAGAAGCCTGCAACAGAAGCCCTTGCAAAACTTTCATTTTCAGATTTCGCTTTAAATTTAATTTCCATTTTGTTTATTTCTTTCATTTTTTCTCCTTAAATTTATGAAATTTTAGGCATAATATCATATAGCCCAGTAAGTTTAAATATTTTTTCAGCGTGATATGATGGATTTGATATAAATATGCTGATACCTCTGTCCTTCATTTTTTTGTACCTGCCTATTAAGACCCCAATTCCAGTTGAATCCATAAACTTCATTTCTGATAAGTCAATTATTATTTGTTTTGAAATAGTAGATAAAAATAAGTCGTCCAGCGTCTTGCTTGTGTACTTGGCAGTATGTTCATCTAGTTCGCCAATGAGCATTACATATAATACATTGTTATAATTTCTGTACTTTATCTCCACTTTGGTTTCCTCCTTGATAGAACAAAGTTTAAATTAATCTATTAAAAAAAATTTGAGAGAATATATAAAAATTTGTCTTTTTTTATATAGTTGTAGTAAAATTATACATTCAGTAGTATTTTTATATTAGGTAAAGATAACTCGGAAATTATTTTTTTTATTTTTAAAAAAGAAAATTACTTTAAAATTAGATAAAAGGTTATTTAATTTGTTAATGAAAAAATTTATCTAATAAAATGTAAAATAAAAAATAAACAACAAATTTTAAAAAAAATTAAAAATTCTGTTGACAATACTTAAAAGATATTGTAATATTTAAAAGCATTTAAAAACGGGGTGTAGCGCAGTTGGTAGCGCACGTGGTTTGGGACCATGGGGCCGGGAGTTCGAGTCTCTCCACCCCGACCATTTTAAATGTAAGGGCCTTTAGCTCAGTTGGTTAGAGCAACCGGCTCATAACCGGTCGGTCCGGGGTTCAAGTCCCTGAAGGCCCACCAAAGTATTTTACTTTGTTTGTGGTAATATGGCTTGGTAGTTCAGTTGGTTAGAACGCCGCCCTGTCACGGCGGAGGTCGAGAGTTCGAGTCTCTTCCAAGTCGCCATACGATTACAAAATCGTAAACCCGCAAGCCTTGGTAGCTCAGTCGGTAGAGCAGGGGACTGAAAATCCCCGTGTCGGTGGTTCGATTCCGCCCCAAGGCACCAGGGTAAATGTGCTAGTGTGGCTCAATGGTAGAGCAGCTGATTTGTAATCAGCCGGTTGTTGGTTCGATTCCGACCACTAGCTCCAGCCACAGTAATATCCACCCAATGCAATGCTTTTAAAAGTGTTGTTTCCACCATGTTACTGTGGCACTTGGGTAGGTTGCAGAGCGGTCAAATGCAACGGACTGTAAATCCGTCGTCTCCGACTTCGATGGTTCGAATCCATCCCTGCCCACCATTATGGGAGTTTTTAAGGTCTTGCAATTGTAAGACTTTTTTTATTCCTAGTCTTGATTTTGTTAAATAGAAATAAAATTATTGACAAGTCTTAATAAAATTAATATAATACAAGTGCTATGTTGTTAAATGTTTATGAAGCAAAAGCAAAGCAAGGGCAAAAAATAAATTTTAATCTTTCTTTTGATTTGAATCAATCAATCTTAGATGGGAGAGAATGTCAATTCCTTTCACCTGTTAAAGTTGAAGGTAGTTTTTTATATCAAAATGAAAAATTATTTTTAGATTGTTTTGTCACTGTAAAATTGCTTTGTAAATGTGACAATTGTGGTGATGAGTTTGAGAAGGTTTTGCATTTTCCAATAAATGAGGTCTTTGTTGAAAATTATAATTCTCATAGTTGTGAAGATTATATAATTAATCAAGCCTCAATAATTCTTGATGAACCTTTGAAAGATAACTTATTATTTAATCTTTCTACTAGAATACTATGTAAACAAGATTGCAAGGGTTTATGTCCAATTTGTGGTAAAAATAAAAATTATTCATCTTGTAATTGTGAACAAATGGCAGAAGAAATAGAAAGAGAAGAAAATTCAATTAACAATTTAAAAAATATAGGAGATAAATAAAATGGCAGTACCTAAGGGAAAAGTAAGTAAAGCAAGAAGAGATAGTAGAAAAGCAAATTGGAAAGCAGTTACTCCAACTCTTATTGAATGTACTCATTGTAAGGCAAAAATTCGTCCTCATACAGTTTGTAGTGAATGTGGTTATTACGATGGGAAAGAGGTTATTGCAGTTGCTAAGAAAGAGAAAGCAGATAAGTAATTCTTTTTCTTTTTCGATGCATTGTAAATTAGGAGGGAAGTTTGCCCTCTTCTTTTTTTATTTTTCTTGAAGGAGGGGTTGAGATGGAAAATTATGAAAGATTGTCAACATTGCAATATTTTTCAAAGATTTCTAAAATTCCAAGAATTGCTGGTCAAGAAGGCAAAATGATTGAGTTCTTAGTAAATTTTGCAAAACAGAGAAACTTAGAATATTTTGTTGATACTTATGGCAATGTTATTATTTATAAAAATACAAATGATAGGCAACCAACTTGTTTGCAGTCAGGAATTGATATGCAATATATAAAAAAAGATAGTTGTAAGTTAGATTATAGTTTGTTTGGCAATGAATTTATAAAAAAAGGCCCTTACATTTCAAGTAAGAGGTCATCAATAGGTTCTAAAAATACTTCTTCAACTGCTTTAATTTTATCTTTATTGGATAGTGATATTCCATTAAATGTGGAAGCTGTTTTTTGTTCATTGACGACTTGTTCAAACTTAGGTATAAAAAGCCTTGATGTAAAGAAGATAAAATCAAAAAATTTTATATGTTTTTCAAGTGGAGAAAACAACGCTTTGTATAATCAAAGTTGCCAAAGTTGTGAACTTCTAATTAAGTTTAATAATGACAAAATTTTTTTGCAAAATTCCCAACAACTTAAAACTTTTGAACTTAATTTTTTAAATAGTTTAGGTGAAGATTATATTGAAATTAAATTGCTTTTTGATTTATTAGATAGGTTTCCACAATATTATATCAATAAGATTTATTGTACAAATAATTCATCTAATCAATTTATAAAAAAAGTTGTATTTACAACTACAATGAGTGAATATGAACTTAAAAAAATTATTAAGTATTTTTATATAAAAACTAAGTTCTCATATCATAATTTAAAAATAAAATGTGTTAGACAACTTAACCAAACTCTTGTTTTAAACTCACTAGATTTTAGTTCTTTTATTAAGCAAATTAATTTAGGTGTTGTAATAAATGATGCCTTTAATTATATGAAACAATTTATTACTGAAATAAACACCGATTCTGGATTTTTAAAATTAAAAATAATATCTTTTGATAGAAAAAAAATGGAAGAACAAGTTGAGTTTATCGAAAAATATTGTAAAAAATTAGATTGTTCTATTACTGAATTAGATTCATTATATTCATTTAGTACAGATGCAGACAGTGGTTTAATTAAAAATCTTCAAGAAATCCCATTAGTTAAAAGGTGTGCTTTAAAGAGATTAGATAATTCACACGAAATTGGTTTTTTACAGAAGAAATTAAAAGACATAAACATTGTTTCTTTACCATTACATATAATAAATGAAAACACAGTAGAAGAAAAAATTGAAATTTCATCAATAATTAATAATTACAATATTTTAAAAGAATATTTTCTAAATTTAAAAGATTAACCTAAAACATCACCTTTCATAGTTAAAGGTGGTGTTTTTTTATTTGTTTTTGTTTGTTTTGTAACAAAATATAGCAAAAATAGAATATAGTTTTTTGGTGGATCTTATTAGTTAATTGGAGAATAAAATGAAAATCGCAATTGTCGGTGCTACTGGAAAAGTTGGTAGTAAGTTTATTGAGGTTTTACAAGAACGAAACATTTTTGCATCCGAATATTATTTATATGCAAGTAGTAAGAGTGCTGGAAAAAAAATAAAGATTTTTAATAAAGAATACACCATAATTGAGTTAAAAGAAGAAAATATTAGAGATAAAAAAATTGATTATGCCTTGTTTAGTGCTGGTGGGGAAATATCAAAAAAATTTGCTCCAATATTTAAAGAGATTGGAAGTATAGTCATTGACAATTCTAGCGCTTGGCGTAGAGATTCAAATGTCCCTCTTGTTGTTCCTGAGGTTAATCCAGAGGACATATTATGGCATAATAATATTATTTCAAATCCTAATTGCTCAACTATTCAAGCAGTTTTACCATTAAAAGCGTTAGATGATAAGTTTAAGATTAAAAGAATAGTTTTTTCCACTTATCAGGCAGTTTCAGGTGCTGGACAAAAGGGATATGAAGACTTAGAAAGAGGAATAAATGGTGAAAAACCTAAAAAGTTTGTTTATCCAATATTTTCTAATGTTATACCTCAAATAGATGATTTTTTAGACAATGGTTATACCAAAGAAGAAGAAAAGATGATGTTTGAAACTAAAAAAATTCTTCATAGACAAGATTTACTAATCACTGCAACAACTGTTCGTGTACCTGTTTTTGATTGTCATAGTGAGAGTATTAATATTGAATTTAGAAAACCATTTGAAATTGAAGAAATAGTTAAAACATTATCAAATTTTAAAAATATTGTTGTTTTAGATAATATTAAAAATAATTTATATCCTATGCCTATTAATTGTGTAAATAAAGATGAAGTTTTTGTTGGAAGAATAAGACGAGATTTTAGCGTAAGCAATGGAATAAATTTGTGGGTAGTAGCAGACAACATAAGAAAAGGTGCAGCAACCAATGCTGTTCAAATACTTGAAAAAATTTTAGAATATAAAAAAATGGGGAAATTATGAAAAAAATATTATTTTCTGGAAGTTGTGTTGCACTTATTACTCCTTTTAAAAATAACAAAGTTGATTTTGTTAGTTTAAGAAGACTTATAAATTACCAATTAAAAAACAAAACTGATGCTATTCTTATATTAGGTACAACAGGTGAACCTGCCACACTTAGTAAATCTGAAAAAATTAAAATTATAAAATTTGCTAGAAGATTAACTCAAAATAAGGCAATTTTACTTATTGGAACAGGATGCAATAACACAAAGAAAACAATAGAAGAAAGTAAGATTGCTGTCGAAAATGGCGCCGATGGGTTATTGATTGTTACTCCTTATTACAATAAATGTACACAAAAGGGACTTATTGAACATTACAAAAGTATTGCAAATCATATTGATATACCAATAATTGTTTATAATGTGCCATCAAGAACAGGAGTAAATATTAATGTTGAGACTATGTTAGAACTGTCTAAAATCCCACAAATTTGTGGAATAAAAGAAGCAAGTGGTAACATTGGTCAAATAATGAAGTTGGTTAATTTGTTAGGTGATAAAATTGCAATTTACTCTGGTGATGATAGTTTAAATTATTTGTTTATGTGTTTAGGAGCAGATGGAGTTATAAGTGTTACTGCAAACATTTTGCCAAGTGAAATAAAAAAACTTGTCGATAATTTTAATAAAAATGATTATATAAGTTCTAAAAATCTACATCATAAATTATTAGAAATTAATACAAATTTATTTATTGAAGTTAATCCTATTCCTATAAAATATGCTTGTTCTATTTTAAAATTATGTAGAAATGAAATAAGATTACCTTTAACTCCTTTACAGGAGGAAAACGCCTTAATAATTAATAATTGTTTAAATGAATTAGGATTTAAGTTATAGTTGAAATTTTATCAAAAACGTAATAATAAAATAGTTAAGTGAATTCTTTTTTTAGAGTTCACTTAATATATTTTATTAGGAGTAAAAATGAAAGTTGCAATTAATGGATTTTTAGGTCAGATGGGTCAAAGTTTGTATAATTTACTTAAATCTGATAATGAAATTGAGGTTGTTTGTGGGATAGATAAAAAGCAATTTAATCAAAGTACATTAAATAATTTTAGTAATTTATTATTATCAAATAACATTTATGATGCAAAAAATTGTGATGTTATAATAGATTTTTCTTCATATTTAGCCTTAGAGCAACTTTTAGATTTTTGTGTCAAAAATAAAAAGGCTCTTATAATAGCAACAACAGGACATTCAACTTATCAAGAACAAGCAATATACAATGCAAGTAAATTTATACCTATTTTTAAATCAGGCAATTTTAGTCAAGGTGTATATATCTTTTTGCAAGCAATTAAAGAAGTTGCAAAAAAAACATTAGATTATGATGTGGAAATTATAGAAACTCATCATAATAAAAAAGTTGATGTCCCAAGTGGAACGGCAAAAATGATGTTTAATGAAGTAAAGGGTGTTCGTTTAGATAGTTTTGCAAATGTTGGCAGAAGAAATACTTTATCAAAAAAGAAATTAGAGGAAATTGGGATTCATTCTATTAGGGGAGGTGGCGTAGTTGGACAACATAAAATTTTATTTCTAGATAAGTTTGAAAGTATTAGTATTACTCATACTGCTTTTAGTAGAGAAGTATTTTGCGTTGGTGTGATTAAGGCTTGTAAGTTTATTAAAAATAAAGATAAAGGACTATATGAAATTAAGAACCTTTTTGAATAAATTTTTATATAAATTTATATAAGAGGTTTTATATGAAAAATATTGTTTGTAAATTTGGTGGTTCATCTTTATCTTGTGAGGAGAATATAAGAAAAGTATGTAAAATTGTCTTAGATTGTAAAAAAAATTTTGTTGTTGTTTCTGCACCTGGTAAAAGATATAGTGAAGATATAAAACTAACCGATTGTTTGATAAACTGTTTCAATTTATCAAAAGAAAATAAGGATTTTTCTTTATTTTTTGATATGTTTAAAAACAGGTTTATAGAAATAAAAAAAGGTTTGAATGTCAATATAGATTTAGATAAATATTTTAGTGAGATATATGAAAAAATAATTGAGCATAAAGAGTATGACTATATTATTTCTAGGGGAGAATTTCTAAATGCTTTAATTATTTCAAAATTTTTAAATTATGAGTTTTTGGATTCAAAAGATATTATATTTTTTGATGAAAATAATAAAATAGATTTACAAAAATCTCAATTAGAATTTAATAAATTAGTTAGAAAAAACTTATGTTATGTTATACCTGGCTTTTATGGGTTGGACTATAAGAATAAAATTAAAGTTTTTTCAAGAGGTGGTTCAGATATAACAGGGGCTTTAATAAGTTTATTTGCGAAGTCATCAGTTTATGAAAACTTTACTGATGTTGATGGCTTTATGCAAGTTGACCCAAAAATTTGTAGAAAAGCAAAACTTATAAAAAAATTAAATTACTCTCAAACAAGAGCATTAACATTAACGGGAGCAAATGTATTACATCAAGATTGTATGAATTTTTTGAAGGAAAACGATATAGTTTTAAATCTTAGAAATACTTTCAATTTTAAAAATAAAGGAACTTTAATATATCCAGATAAAAAATTAAAAGAATTAAACTCTAAAATTATTGGTTTGTCTGGTAAAAAGGGAATGTCACTAGTTAATATTAAAAAATTAGATATAAAGAGACAATTTAATTTTTTAGGTCAATTTATAACTAATTTTGATAAAATGAATTTAGATTTTTTAAGTTTAGGAATTGATTGTTTGAGTTTAGTAGTTGAAACTAATACTTTAAATGAAAATGACTTTAAGTCAATTTTAGACAAAGATTTTTTAGTTCAAATACAACCTAATGTTTCAATTATTTGTATTGCTTATAATATTTTTAGTCAAGACATTCAAAGTAGAATCTTTGATAGTTTAAAAAATTTAAATAAAGAAATTTATTTTGTTCAAAAAAGTTATAAAGATTTGTCTTTTATTATTGTTGTAAATGACACCTTTTTTGAAGATGTGATGCAAAATTTGTACAAAGATTTATTTTAAGTTAGGCAAATTATTTAATAAAAACTATGAGTCGTTAGAATATTGTCTATTTAAAATTAAAAGGTTTTACTAATTATTTAAGTAGATAAAATTACCTTATCTACTTTTTTTATTTATTTACATAATTTTCTAGACAAAAATTTGGTTTTAGGTGCAATATATTACGCTATTTTGTTTGAAATAAAATTTATTTTGTGTATAATAAAATTGTTAGTTTTAGTTAAATAATAACCAATGAAATTACAGGAGTTTAAAATGATGAAAATTATTGTAGATTGCCATGGTAACGATTTAGGAGCAAGTGTGGCAGTTCAGGGTAGTCTTAGTGCAATAAGAAAATATGATGATATAAGTGTTGTTCTTGTTGGGTTAGAAGATGAAATAAAAAAAATTTTGTTAACATATGATTATGATGAAAATAGGGTGGAAGTCTATCCAGCCAGTGAAATTATAACTAATGAGGAATCGCCTACCGAAGCAGTTAAAACAAAAAAAGATTCAAGTTTATGCAAGGCTTTTGAATTTTTAAAATTAGACAAAGATGCAGTAGGTCTAGTTTCATGTGGAAGTACAGGAGCAGTTTTAACAGCATCTTTTTTAAAGGCAGGTAGGATTAAAGGAGTTTCAAGACCGGCGCTTTGTCCAATTCTTCCTACGCAAAATAATGGGAAAGTTATGCTAATAGATTCAGGTGCAAACGTTGATTGTAAGCCTATCAATTTGTGCCATTTTGCTCTTATGGCATCTGCCTATGCTAAGGCTTTCTTAGGTAAAGAAAACCCGTCTGTTGCTCTATTAAATATTGGAACGGAAGATAAAAAGGGAAATGAATTCTCACATGAATGTTTTAAACTACTTTCAAAAATGCCAATTAATTTTGTTGGTAATATGGAAGCAAGAGATTTTTTAAGTGGCAAATATGATATTGTTGTTGCAGATGGATTTTATGGAAATATTCTTTTAAAAAGTGTTGAAGGGACTGTTGGATTTGTTCTAAAAGAATTAAAAACAAATATAAAACAATCTTTTTTAAGTAAAATCGGGGCTTTATTTATGAAAAGAACCTTTCAAAATATGAAGGAAAAGTTAAATGTAAGTAATCACGGTGGAGCAGCGTTTTTGGGTGTAAAAAAATTAGTTGTTAAAGGTCATGGGGCAGGCGACTCACTTGCTTTTGAACAGTGTATCGGTCAAGTTAGGACTCTTGCTAAAAATAATCTTTGTAAAGTGATTGAAAGTGAGATTTCGGCTTTGGGAGAAAATTTTGATGAATGATTTTGATTTTAAAAAAATTGAAAAAATAATTCACTATTCTTTTAAAGATAAAAATATTTTAAAGACAGCATTTACTCATTCATCTTATGCAAATGAACATTCTGTTGAAAATAATGAAAGGTTAGAATTCTTAGGTGATTCAATATTGAACTTTGTTGTTGCAGAAGAACTCTTTTTTAAGTTTAAAGAAAGTGAAGGCAAAATGAGTAAATGGCGTTCTAAAATGGTAAATAGTGATAATTTATCTACAATAATTGACAACCTTGAATTACATAAGTATTTGTTGTTAGGAAAGAGTTTTAAAAATGTGAAAATAGCCAATTCTATTAAAGAAAATTTGTTTGAAAGTATAGTAGGGGCAATTTATGTTGACAGTAGTTTAGAAAAAGCCAAAAGGTTTGTTTTTAGGTTTATTCAAACTGAAAAAATTATTAAACAAAAAGATGTTGATTATAAAACTCTTTTACAGGAAAAAGTTCAGTTAGTTAAGGGCTCTAATTTGGTTTATTTTACTTATGAACTTCCTGACCAAGAAGATACATTTTGCGCTGAGGTATATGTTAATGATATTTTTGTTTCAAGAAGCGTTGCCTCAACAAAGAAAAAGGCTCAAATGCAATGTGCTAAACTTGCATTAGAAAATACTAAACTTATTAATAGAATTCTTGAAAATAATTAAAAGGAACAATTAAGTTGAATTTTAAAAAGATTGAATTAGTTGGTTTTAAGTCTTTTGCAGACAAACTAGAAATTAAATTTGATACAGGTATAACAGGTATTGTTGGCCCTAATGGCTGTGGAAAGAGTAATGTTTCTGATGCTATAAGGTGGGTTCTTGGAGAACAAAGTACTAAACTCTTGCGTAGTAGCAATATGCAAGAAGTTATTTTTAATGGAACAGAAAAGCGTAAAAGTATGTCTTATTGTGAAGTTTCATTATTTTTTGATAATACCAACAGAATGTTTGACTTAAATTTTGATGAAGTTGCTTTTACTAGAAAGTTGTATAGGTCTGGCGAAAGTGAGTATATGATAAATGGTACTCCTTGTAGGCTTAAAGATATTACAAATGCTTTACACGATTCAGGTATTGGTAAAGAAGGTTATTCAATTATTGGACAAGGTAAGGTTGAGGAAATCATAAGTGCAAAACCTGAAAATAGAAGGGCAATTTTTGAGGAGGCTGCTGGGATTGCTAAGTTCAAGCAGAGAAAAATAGAGTCTGAAAGAAAACTTGAAAGAACGCAAGAAAATCTTAATAGGGCTCTTGATGTTTTAGCAGAACAAGAAAAACAATTGGGACCATTAAAAAGACAGGCTGAAAATGCCAAGTTATTCCTAGGTTACAAAGAAGACTTAAAGTCGTTAGAAGTAAATGTTTATGTAAATCAGTATGAGAATGCAAGCTTTGTAAAGAAAGAGATTCAATCTAAAATTGATGGGTATAATGAAGAAATTGAAATTAAGCAAAATGAACTCGATAATATCAATGTATCATATGATAGCAAAATGGATGAAGTTGGGAAAATTGATAAAACTTTACAAGAGGTTAATGATACTATTCTAGATATGACTGTTCAACTTGAAAAAAGAACAGGTGAAACTAATGTTATAAAAGAAAGATTAAAATTTTTGACAGATGAAAGGGATTCACTTAAACAAGATTTAGAAAAAGAAAATTTAAACAAACAAAACTCTTTAAAATTAATTAGTCAAAACGAGGAGATAAAAAATCAAAAGCAATCTTTATATAAAGATGTTTGTTTAAATCTTGAGAATTTAACAAATAAGTATTTGCAAATAGTAGATGAATTAACCGGTGCTGAGGATGAAGCAACAAAACGTCAAAAAGAAATGATTGATGAACTTTCTAAGATGACAGATATAAAATCTAATTTATCTGCACTTAATGCCCAAAAAGATGCTTATTTAAGTAATATAGAAGATTTAGATGAAAAAATAACACTTTTGCAGTCAAAAATAAAGGATAAAGAAGAAGCACTCAGTGTTGCTCAAAAAACTGCAAATCAGGCTCTTGAAAGCTATGAAAATTTACAAAATGATTTATTAAAAAAACAAAAAGAATTTGATGATTTACAAAATAAAACAAGAGTAAATAATGAAAAACTAGCGCAAGCATCTTCTAATATTCAAATTCTCCAAAACAAGAAAAAAGTTTTAGAAGATATGCAAAGAGATTTTGACGGTTATAACTATTCAGTTAAAAGGCTTATGCAGGATAGTAAACTTCAAAAGGAATTGCAATCAAAAATTGTTGGTTTAGTTGCCTCTTGTATGACTATTCCTAAGGGTTTTGAAACTGCTATTGAAGTCAGTCTCGGTGGTGCTGTTCAGGATGTTATTACTAGGAACGAAGAAGATGCTAAGTTTTTGATTAATTACTTAAAAAGAAATAATTATGGTAGGGCAACATTTTTACCTATTTCCTCAATGAAAGTTAGACTTTTAAATGATATAGAAAAGGCTATTGTCAATAAAAATAAAACTTATGGAATTGCTTCATCTGTTGTTAAATATGATTCTAGTTTAAAAAATATTTTTGAAAGTTTATTAGGTAGGACTGTTATAGTAAATACAACTGATGATGCAATTAGTCTTGCTAGGCAAACAAATTTTTCGTTTAGAATTGTTACTCTAGAAGGAGAAGTAATTAATCCACAAGGTTCTATTAGTGGAGGTAGTAAAAAGGCTGCTTCATCTAATCTTTTGATGAGAGATAATGAAATCGAAAACTTAAATAATCAAATTTCTCAAATTACAAAATCTTTAAATAGTTGTAAAGAAGAAAAAGATAATTTAGAAAAATTATTTATAGTTCTTTCAAAGGAAATTGATTCTTTACAAGAAAAACTACTTATTGCCCGAGTAGAGAGTGTAAAACAAAATCAAAACTACGAGCAACTTAGTGTTTATGTAGATGAGTTAAATAAAGAAAGAATTTCTTTAAGTCAAGAAAAAATTGATTATTCAACTAAAATCGAGGTTATTACCAAGGCTCTAAATTCCACCGGACAAAATGTGGATTTAAGTTTAGATGGCTCTATGCAGATAGAAAATAGCCAAAAATTGTTTGTTTCTTTGAGAACTCAAAGAGATAGTCTTCAAAATCAAATTACTGAGTTAAAAATTCAAAAGACTGCACTTGAAGGAGAATTGTCTAATCTAACAAGCGAAATAAACCGTTTAGAAGAATATCTAACTGAGTTAAATTTTATTTTAGATGATTTAACCACAAACTTAAATAGAGTAGAATCAAATTTGGCTTTTGCTAATATCAGTGTTTCAAAACAATTAGATAGCACTGATGATGATAATTTAAGAGTTAAAATAGAAAATGAAAAATTAAAATTAGTCGAACTTGATAAGAAAAAACAAACTTTGCAAGTTGATATTCACTTGCTTGATGATGATAAGGCAAGGTTAATGAATGAAGTAAGTTCGGTTCAAGAAAAGAAATATCAGCAAACGGCTCTTTTAACAAAAGTTGATACTGATATCGAAACTATGCAAGAAAAAATCTTTGAAGATTATGAATTAACATATACAACTTGTTTGCCATTAAAGATTGAAAATTTTGATGTCAAAGAGGGTATGATTCAAATTAATAAAATTAAGAAAGAAATTTCTAAATTGGGTTATATTAATGTTAATGCTATCGAAGATTGCAAAGAGCTTATGGAAAGATATGAGGCTTTAAGTGCTCAGGCACAAGACCTTATTACTGCAAAAGAAGACTTAGAAAAGATTATAAAAGATTTAGCAAATGAAATGATAACTAGATTTGATAGTGAATTTGCCAAGATTCAAGCAAACTTTTCTAAGATATTTAGAGAGTTGTTTGGTGGTGGAAATGCTAAACTAGAACTTACCGAAAGTGAAGACCCTCTACAAGCAGGAGTGGAAATTGTTGCCGAACCACCTGGAAAAAAATTGCAAAGTATTACATTATTAAGTGGTGGTGAAAAAGCACTTACTGCAATTGCAATTCTTTTTGCAATACTAAGACTAAGACCTATGCCATTTTGTCTTCTAGATGAAATTGAGGCTGCTCTTGATGATACAAATGTTTCAAGATTTGCCCAATATCTCAAAAACTTTTCAAAGGATACTCAGTTTATTGTTATCACTCACCGTAAACCTACAATGATGCTTACTGATTCTTTGTATGGTGTTACAATGGAAGAACCAGGGGTTAGTAAAATAGTTTCAGTAAAACTTGCAGATGCTATAAAAAATTCCTCTGAGGAACAAAATGCTAATGCAAAGACTAAATATGAGTAGTTAAAGGATTATATTATGGGTTTATTTTCTAAAATTAAAAGTGGTTTAAAAAAAACAAAGGACGCTTTAATTAGTAAATTAAATGCTGTTTTTCGTGGTGGAGATATTGATGAAGATTTTTATGATGATTTAGAGTTTGCTCTTATCAGTAGTGATATGGGAGTAGAAACTTCTAGTTTAATTATTAAATCTTTAAAAGATAGATTAAGGGAAAAACATATTGTCAAACAAGAAATCGCTAGAAATGAATTAAAGTCAATTTTAATTGATGTTCTTGATAGCGTTCACAAAAAAGATTTCTCCTATCCATTAATCATAACAATAGTTGGTGTGAATGGAGTTGGTAAAACAACTACCATAGGTAAACTTGCAAAATTCTTTAAAGATAAGAAAAAATCGGTTACTTTGGTAGCAGGAGATACTTTTAGAGCGGCGGCAAGCGACCAACTTGGAGAATGGGCAAAAAGAGTTGATGTGAAAATAGTTAAACATCAGGAAGGGGCAGATCCATCAGCCGTTGTGTATGATGGTATTTCTAGTGCTAAGGCAAAAAATACAGATGTTTTAATTGTTGATACAGCCGGTCGTTTGCATACAAAGATTAATTTGATGGAAGAACTTAAAAAAATAAATAGAATCGAAAATAGAGAATATCAAGAGGCTCAAAAGTTAAACTTTATTATTATTGATGCTACAATTGGGCAAAATTCTCTTGTGCAGGTCAATGCTTTTAAAGATGCTGTGGGTATAGATGGAATTATTCTTACAAAACTTGATGGAACTAGTAAGGGAGGTATTGTTTTTCCTATTATAAAAGAATTAAATACACCTGTTTATTTTATTGGAGTTGGAGAAAAAGTTGATGATTTGGAAGAATTTGATTCTAACAAATTTGTTGATGGAATATTGTAAATAATGTATTAATATATTTTTTTAAAAATAATTTCTTCTTTTAAATGAATTCTAAAATGAAAGGATAGATTTATTTAATCTATTCTTTATTTTTTTGTTGACAAAATAGTAATAAAATATATAATGAATATGTAAAGTAAAATTACTTTACTTTTTAGTTATGAAAATAGAAGAAAATTTACGTTTAAGTTTATTGTTTGAATTATATAAAAATTTATTGACTGATAAACAAAGAGAAGTATTAAGTGATTTTTTGGACAATAATATTTCTTTATCTGAACTTGCTGAACTAAACAATTCTTCAAGGCAGGCTGTAAATGATTTAGTTAAAAGAACAATTAAACTTTTAGAAGAATATGAGAGTAAATTAAATTTACTAGATAAATTTCAAAAAATTAGGAAAGTGATTAATAATTGTTCTTTAATGATTGAAAAAAACTCTATCAATTCTTCTATTTTAAAAAAAGAGTTAAATAATATTTTGGAGGTTTTGTAATATGGGAATGTTCTCAAATTTGTCACTAAGATTAAATCATATATTTTCTCATCTTACAAAAAGAGGAAAACTAACTGAGTTAGAAATTAAAGAAGCAATGAGAGAAATAAGAGTTGCTTTGCTTGAAGCAGATGTTAATTTTTTAGTTGCTAAAAATTTTATTAGTAGAGTTAGTGAAAGAGCAGTTGGGCAAGAAGTTCTAACTAGTTTGACACCTGGGCAACAAGTTGTAAAAATAGTAAACGAAGAATTAGTTTCTTTATTGGGACAAACAAATAGTAAATTAAATGTTTCGAGTTCATTGCCTACAATTATTATGCTTTGTGGTTTACAGGGAAGTGGTAAAACTACTATGTGTGGTAAACTTGCTTCTCTGCTAAAAGGTCAGGGTAAAAAACCTATGCTTGTTGCTTGTGATATTTATAGACCGGCAGCCATAAATCAATTACAAGTAGTTGGTAAAACTGCAAATGTTGAAGTATTTGAAAAAGGTAATCAATCTCCAATTAAAACTTGTTTACAAGCAATTGATTATTCAAAGAAAAAATTGTACGATACTTTAATTATTGATACTGCCGGCAGACTTTCAATAGATGAAACACTTATGCAGGAATTAAAAGAAATTAAAGATAAAATAAAACCAACCGAAATTTTACTCGTTGTTGATGCTATGAATGGTCAAGATTCTGTTAATGTTGCTCAATCATTTAATGATATACTAGACATTACAGGCGTTATATTAACAAAATTAGATGGAGATACTCGTGGTGGAGCGGCACTAAGTATTAGCGAAATTGTAAAAAAACCAATAAAATTTTGTGGAATTGGCGAAAAAATTAATGATATAGAACCTTTTTATCCTGACCGTATGGCTTCAAGAATATTAGGTATGGGTGATGTTCTTACCCTTATTGAAAAGGCTCAAAATGCTGTTAGTGAAGAAGAAGCAAAGCAACTAGAAAAAAAGTTCAGGGAAAGTAGTTTCACTTTTGAAGATTATTTGTTACAAATGGACAAGATTAATAAAATGGGTAATATTAATGACATTATTAGTATGGTTCCTGGACTTAATAAGAAAATGGCCGGTGCAACTGTAAATGAAAAAGATTTAGAAAAAAACAAAGCCATTATTCAGAGTATGACTCCAAGAGAAAGAAGAAATCCTGACTTAATAAAGGGTAGTCAAAAAAAGAGAATTGCAGACGGGAGTGGAACTCAAATTCAAGATGTAAATAGGTTGATTAAACAATTTGAACAATCAAAACTTATGATGAAACAAATTAAGGGTGGTGGCTTTAAAAACTTTAAGTTTTAAAATTATTTTGTTTTTTAAAATTTTTTTGGGAAATTTACAAAAGAAATTGCTTTAAAAAAATTTAATATATAATATTTTATAAAGGAGAAAAAATATGGCAGTAAAAATTAGACTTACAAGATTAGGAGATAAGAAAAGTCCTTTTTATAGAGTCGTTGTCGCTGACGCAAGAACAAGCAGAGATGGAAAGGTTATTGATAATTTAGGATACTTTAATCCTCTTATTGAAAAAGATAATCTTAAAATTGACAAAGAAAAGACTTTAACTTGGTTAAAAAATGGGGCTCAACCTACTGAGACTGCAAGAACTTTACTTGTAAAAGCCGGTGTTGTAGAAAATCCTAAACCTTATGCTAGTAAGAAAATTGTTCCAAAGAAAAAAGATGCTAAGGCATAATTTCTACTAATATAAGGAGATTTTTAAATGGAAGAATTACTTAGATTTATTTTAGAAAATCTTGTTGAAGATAAATCTGCAATAGTAATTAATAAAAAAGAAGATGAAAATAATGTTATTTTAGAAGTTACTGTTGGAGTACAAGATAAAGGTAAAGTTATCGGTAAAAATGGCAAAGTTGCTCAGGCTATAAGAGCAGTTTTACATTCAGCCTCTTACAAAGAGACAAAAAAATATATTTTAAAGATAAAGTAAAATTATGGTTGAAATTGCAAAAGTTTTAAAGACTCATGGTTTAAATGGAGAACTAAAAATTTATCTTTATTTAAAGGATATATCGCTTTGGAATAATCTGACCTTAGTTTATATTGATAATATATCTTATAAAATATGCAGAATTCAATTTTATAAAGAATTTGGTTTTTTAAAATTAGAAAATGTTAATGACATTCAGTTTGCCGAAAATTTAAAAAATAAAATTATTTATGCAAAAAGAGAAGATATCAAACTTGAAAAAAATGAATTTTTAGTTTCTGATTTAGAAAATTGCTCTATTTATGATGATAGTGGTAAACTCGTTGGTGTTGTAGATGGTATTGAAAAGTATGGTTCTGCTGACATTATTAATGTCGTTTTAGGTGGTGTCAGTTTTAGTTTTCCATATGTTGATGGGTTAATAAAAGAGACTAATTTGGAAAATAGAAAAATAGTTGTATTTAGACAAAGATTAAATGAGGTTTTAGTATGAAAGTTACTATCTTAACCTTGTTTCCAGAAATGTTCGAGCCTTTAAAACATAGTATTTTAAAAAGGGCTCAGGATAATAATTTAATTCAAATTGAGATTGTAAATATTCGTGATTTTTCACTTGATAAAAATAAGCGATGTGATGATTATTCTTATGGCGGTGGAGCGGGTATGATTATGTCGCCACAACCTCTTTATGATTCAATTAGTAGTGTAAAAACTAGCGATTCTTATGTCATTTATCTATCGCCTAAGGGAAATATCTTAAATCAACACAAAGTTAAGGATTTGTCTTGTTTAAAGAAAGATTTAATTTTAGTTTGTGGTCATTATGAAGGTATCGATGAAAGAATTATTGAGTTGTGTGTTGATGAAGAAATTTCTATTGGAGATTATATCCTAACAGGTGGGGAATTGCCAGCAATGGTTTTAGTTGACTGTATTTCACGATATATACCAAATGTTTTGGGTAATGAACAAACTACAAGTGAAGAAAGTTTCAATGAAAATTTACTAGAATATCCTCAATATACACGCCCTAGAACTTTTAAGGGAATTGACGTCCCAAATGTATTACTTAATGGTAATCATAAAGAGATAAACGATTGGAGAAAAGAACAATCAATTAAAATTACAAAGTTAAAACGACCAGATTTGTATATTTCTTGGAAAAAAGATAATGAAAGTAAATGAGGTTTTTGTTAAAAATATTTTAGTTAAGTCAAATTTAAAAGATGTGGATTTTGTAATTAATCCATATGTGGGTTGTCCACATGCCTGTATGTACTGTTATGCTTCTTTTATGAAAAAATTTACAAATCACTCTCAAAATTGGGGAAGTTTTATTGATGTTAAAATTTGTAATAGTAAATTAGATGTAAATAAAATTAAAAACAAAAACATTTTTCTTTCATCTGTAACTGATTGTTATAATGAATACGAGGGAAAATATAAAATAACAAGACAAATATTAGAACAGTTAAAAAATGTTTCTTGTAATGTTACAATTTCTACTAAATCAAAATTAATTTTAAGAGATTTAGACATATTAAAAAATTTTCATAACATTAAAGTATGTGTTTCAATTAATACTTTAAATGAAAAATTTAAGAACGATATGGATAAGGCAAGTTGTATAAAAGATAGATTAAAAACTTTAAAAGAACTGCACAAAAATAATATTCATACAGTTTTATTTATGTCGCCAATTTTTCCAGAAATTACAGAATGGAAAGAAATAATAGAATTTTCAAAAGATTTTGTTGATGAATATTGGTTTGAAGATTTAAAATTAAGAGGAGATTATAAATTTAAGATTTTAAATTATATTTTAAAAATGTATCCTCAATATTATTTAATTTACGATGAAATTTATAATCAAAATAAAGATGATTATTGGAATTTATTGGCACCGAAAATAAAGGATTTTTGTTTAAAATATTGTCTTAATTTCAATATTTTTTTTGATAAAAAAGCAAATAACAAAATAAGTAATAAACAATTAAATTTTTTTAATAATAATTAGAATATTTTGGAGTATTTATGGAAAATCAAAAAGAAAGAGAATTAAATATTAATTGGTTTCCTGGGCATATGACAAAAGCGTTAAGACAAATGGAAAAAGAAATTAAAAATATTGATATTATTTTTTATTGTTTAGACGCTCGTGCTCCTTTTTCTTGTTTGAATCCTAAATTATCTCAACTCGCAGAAAACAAAAAGATTATTTTTGTTTTAACAAAGGTAGATTTAATCGAAAAAAAAGACCTAGACTTATTTATTAATAAACTTACATCTAACAATTCAGTATGTGTTGGCATTAATAGTATTAAGTCAAATTCATCAACTATTTTGTTTAAGGTTTCAAAAGAGTTATTAAAAGATAAAATAAAATGTAAGAGTGAAAAGGGAATTAATTATAATTTAAAAGCCATGGTTGTAGGGGTGCCTAATGTTGGTAAAAGTACTTTAATTAATAATTTATGTTCAAAGTCAAAAACTGTTACAGGTAATAGACCAGGAGTAACCAAAGGAAAACAGTGGGTTATCACAAATGAGGGATTGCTACTTCTCGATACACCCGGTACTTTATGGCCTTCTTTTAATGACAATAAAGTCGCTAGAAATTTGGCATATATAGGTAGTATAAAAGATGAAGTTTTAGATATAACTGAACTTGCTTTCTGTTTTTTAAAAGATATCATACCTAAATATAAAGATTTAGTACAAAAAAGATATGATATTTTTATTGAAGATAATGAACAAACTCTTGAAATATTAGAAAAAATATGTTTAGTAAGAAAATGTATTTTAAAGAGGCAAGAACTAGATTACGAAAGATGTGCTAAACTTATTTTAGATGATTTTAGAAAAGGAAGACTTGGTAAAATAGTCTTGGATTAAATTATGTTTGAATTTGAAAATAAGTATAAAAATATAGGATTAGTTGCTGGGATTGATGAGGCTGGTAGGGGTCCTCTTGCTGGGCCGGTTGTATGTGCCTGTGTGATTATGCCTCTTGAAGAAGATAAAATAATTCAAGGCATAGATGATAGTAAAAAATTAACTCCAAAAAAAAGAGAGTATTTATTTTCTAAAATTAAGGAAGTTGCACTTGCATATTCTATTGTTGAAGTTAGCGAAAGAACAATAGATGAAATAAATATATTACAAGCAACAAAGTTAGGTATGAAAAAGGCCCTTGAAAGTTTAGATATTGTGCCAAAAACAGTTTTAATTGATGCGGTAAAAATTGATACACAAATTAATCAAATTCCTATTATTAAGGGGGATAGTTTAAGTTATAATATAGCCTCAGCATCAATTTTAGCAAAAGTTTATAGAGATAATTTGATGAAAAATTTTGCAATTCAGTACCCAAATTACCATTTTGATAAACATAAGGGTTATGGTACCAAAGAACATATTTTATTGTTAAAACAGTATGGTAAATGTCCAATTCATAGAGAAAGTTTTATAAAAAATTTTATTTGAGAAAAAGAGTATGTTTGGTGATAACAAGATTACCGGCAAATTAGGAGAAAATTTTGCC
Organism: uncultured Christensenella sp.; assembly: GCA_949290565.1. Classification (GTDB taxonomy): domain Bacteria; phylum Bacillota; class Clostridia; order Christensenellales; family UBA1242; genus UBA7862. The sequence goes on from CASESH010000030.1 coordinate 22,205, forward strand.
GTTTATTATTTGAAAAATAAAAAATATAATATTTTAGAAACAAATTATAAAAATAAATGTGGAGAAATTGACATAATCGCAAAAGATGGTGAAGTTTATGTTTTTGTAGAGGTTAAACTTAGAAATTCCTTGGATTATGGCTTTCCTTATGAGGCTGTTATAAAAAAGAAACAAAATCATATAAAAAATACCGCTCTTTCTTATTTGAAGTTAAATCATCTTTTAGATGAAGTACAAATAAGATTTGATTGTATTTCAATACTTGGAGAAAGATATGAAGATTGTGTTATAGAACATTTAGAAAATATTTTTTAATTTTAGTAATTTTAAATTTTTAACTAAAAAAACACTTGATTTTTAGTTAAATATATGTTAGTATAATTCGCAGTTTGAATGGAGGTGAAAATATGAACCTTATAGATGTTATTGAAAAGGAAAGCATTAAAGATACAGTACCTGAATTTGGTATAGGCGATACAGTAAAAGTTTTTTATAAGATTAAGGAAGGTAATAAAGAAAGAGTTCAAGGTTATGAAGGGACTGTTATTGCTCGTAAGAATGGTGCTAATAGAGAAAATTTTACGGTTAGAAGGATTTCCTTTGGTGTTGGCGTAGAAAGAACATTTCCACTCCATAGTCCTAAAATTGATAAGATTGAAGTTCTTAAAAAAGGTAAAGTTAGAAGAGCAAAATTATTCTATCTTCGTGCGCTTTCTGGTAAAGCAACAAATATAAAAGAATCAAGATAAGACTTTGTAAAATTACAAAGTTTTTTTATTTTATACTTTTAAAATTCATATTCAAACAATGGAATTTAAGTTTATTTATTCTTTATATTTTTAACTCTAATCTTTTTTAAATTTGTATTATTGAAAATTAATTATATTGCAAATCATTTTTTGATTTTTTATATATTTTTAATTTAACTACTTAAATAATTAGATTTTAAATTAGATTTTATTTAAATAGTGTAAATTAACTTTTAAATTTTTAATATATAATAAAAGGTGAGTTTTTATGAGAAAAAGACTTTTTAAAAGCATTATTGTATCTTTTGCTTTAATTTTTAGTTTATTTATATTTGTAGGCTGTGGCAATTCATCAAAAATAAAGGGAGAGGAAATTAGTAGAGGAGAAGCTTTTGTAGTTTTAAACAATATTTCAAATAGTGAAACATTATCTAATCAGACTAATTTTAAAGCAAAAAGTGTTATAGAACTTTATACTAAATCAAATGAAATTGAATCAGGTTTTGAAGAAAATAGAGAAATTAATGTAAATAGCGTAGATGGAATTGTTTCATTAAGTGGGAATGTATATGGAACAACTTTTTACAAAGATGAAAATTCTTATATACAAAATGAGCAAAATTTTAGTGTAAATAACAGTTTTAAGATGTCAAAATATGAGGAGCAATTTTATATTTTTAATGAAAAGAATAAAGAAAAGGCTATAATTTCACAAGATGAATTCAATAAATTAACAAAATTTGACCTTTTTTTAAATGATAATGTCCAAATTTTAACTGAGGCTGATTTTGCTGATATTGATGAAGATAAAATTTCTCAACAATTAATAAAAATTTCTGATGAAGATTATAGTTTTACATTTCAGTTTTCAAGGGAAACCCCGGTTTTAGAAAATATATTAAAAGAAAATGTTAAAATTATTTATGAAATAAGACAAAATAAAATTGTTAATTGTATTGCAAAATTTGAAATAATAACACTTACATCGGATAGAGTAGAGAAAAGTTATTTTAGTTCTGGAATAAATATTAGTATAGAATATTCATCTTCTCTAATTTTATTGCCTAATATTGATGATTATACTGTTGTCGAGACTATACCTTATGAAGTGGTAAAACCTTCTATGTAAATCTAATTAGTAATTTTTAAAATCTCCTATACAAATTAATTTGTAAAATTGGAGATTTTTTTATGTTTAATGTATTTAATTAAATTTTTAATTAATATAGCTATTAGCATATTTATAAATTAATTATTTACTAAATAATCTTAATTATTTTTTAATGTGTTATATATTTTCTACAAATTGTTTGTCGAAGTTTGTGATTTTTATTATAATATAATTATTAAAGGGAAAATTATGTTATCTATTGTTAATTCATTTGGTTTATTAGGTTTAGATGGTTATTTAGTAAAAGTTGAAGTAGATATAAATAAAGGACTACCTTCATATGATGTTGTCGGTCTTGCTGACGCTTCAATTAAAGAATCGAAACAAAGAGTCGTTAGTGCTATTAAAAATCAAAAATTTAAATATCCTGTAAATAAGATTACAATAAATCTTGCACCAGCAGATACAAAAAAAGAAGGTTCAATTTATGATTTACCAATATCAGTTGCAATATTATCAGCAAGTAATCAAATATTGTCAACAAAGTCTGTTTTAGAGGAATTTGCTTTCATTGGCGAACTTTCTCTTGATGGAACGTTAAGAAAAATAAGAGGAGTTTTGCCAATTTTAATTACTGCAAGGGACTTGGGAATTAAAAAAGTTGTTGTTCCTTTTGATAATAGTAGCGAAGCAAGGTTTATAGAGGGAATAAAAGTCTATCCTGCAAAAAATTTGGAAGAAGTAGTAAAATTTCTTAATAATGAAATTATTTTAGAACCTGTTAAAAATATAAAATATGAAGATATAAAAGCTACCAATATAAACTTAATTGATTTTTCTCAAATTAAAGGTCAGGCAAGTGCGAAAAGAGCACTTGAAATTTCGGCTGCCGGTGGGCACAATGTTCTTATGATAGGACCACCGGGAAGTGGAAAAACTATGCTTGCAAAAGCATTCCCTACAATATTGCCTGATATGACATTTGAGGAGGCTCTTGAAACAACTAAAATTCATAGTATCGCCGGTATCTTGGACAATAAGGTTGGAATTATAACTCAGCGTCCATTTAGATCTCCACATCATACTTCTACTACGGTTGCTCTTGCTGGGGGAGGAATAAAAGCAAAACCGGGTGAAATAAGTCTTGCACATAATGGGGTTTTATTTTTAGATGAGATGCCAGAATATAATTTACATACCTTAGAAGTTTTAAGACAACCTTTGGAAGATGGTGTAATTTCTGTTTCTAGAAATATGCAAAGCGTTACATATCCTGCCAATTTTGTTTTGATTGTAAGTATGAATCCTTGCCCTTGTGGAAACTATGGTTCTACAACAAAACCTTGTAAATGTTCTCCTAGTCAAATTCATAGATATTTAAGTAAGATGAGTGGACCACTAATGGATAGAATTGATATGTATATAGAAGTTGACAATGTTTCTTATTCTGACATAAGTGCAACTGCTAACGAGGAAACTTCATCTCAAATTAAAGAAAGAGTAGATAAAGCAAGAAAAATTCAGTACAATAGATATAAGAGTAATAAAATTTATAGTAATAGTAAAATGACTAATCAAATGATAAAAAAGTACTGTGAATTAAATGAAGATTGCAGTGCATTACTTGAAAGTGCTTTTTCTAAATTAAAGTTATCCGCAAGAGCCTACAATAGAATTTTAAAAGTCGCTAGAACAATAGCAGATTTAGATAATTGTGAAAACATTAAAATGGAACACTTAGTTGAAGCAATTAATTATAGAAATTTAGATGATAAATATTGGACTTAGTTGAGGAATTTTTTATGGATAATATTGACAGAGTAATATTATGGTTAGATAGTTTTGAATTTGCAACTTATATAAAAAAGGATAAAATTTTTTCTATAATTAAAGATTACAATATTTTTTTGGATAAGGAAAAATTTTTAAAACATAAAGATGTCTTTTTAAAAATATTTAAAGAAAATGAATTTAATGACTTACTAAGAAATTTTGGAGAAAAATATATAGACAAATTAATTAGTGATTTAGAAAAGTTAAACATTAAGTTTATTACAAGAAATTCAAAATATTATCCCGAAACATTAGAAAATATTGATTCTCCACCTTTTATTATTTACTATAAGGGAAATATTGAATTATTAAAAACTAATTGTTTTGCAGTAGTTGGTTCTCGTACAATTACTAACTATGGCAAAATGACTACTGAAAAATTTGTAAAAGGATTGTGTGAAGTTAATTTTACAATAGTAAGTGGTTTAGCAGTTGGAGTAGATACGGTTGCCCATAAAACTGCTTTACAGTTTAATGGTAAAACAATCGGCGTTTTAGCAGGTGGATTAGATGAGATTTATCCAACAACTAACTCTTTACTAGCACAAGAAATTGTAAGAAATGGTGGCTTAATTATTTCAGAGAATAGACCTTATAAAAGAGCAGAAGCATTTATGTTTCCAATAAGAAATAGAATAATAGCAGGTTTATCTAGGGCAGTTTTAATAACTGAGGCAGGAGAAAATTCAGGTTCTAATCATACAAAGAATTATGCAATTGACTATGGTAGAGATGTTTTTGCAATTCCAGGAAGTATTTTTAGTGCTTTAAGTCTAGGAACAAATAGAATGATTGTAAATGGGCAGGCTAAGGCTGTTATTGATATAAATGATATATTAGATGAATATAGTATTTCTAGGTATGCTAGCACAAAACCTTTAAGTTCTAATTTTACATATGAGGAGAATATTATTATTGATTTACTTAGAGAAAGAGAACGTACTTTTCAAGAACTTGTCGAAACTTCTGGCTTAGATGTTAAAAAACTTAATACTTTGTTGACATTGCTGTCAATTCGTGGAATAATTAAAAAACTTGCGGGGAATGTCTATTTTTTAAATTAAAAAGAAGGTATAAATGAAATTAGTAATTATAGAAGGTCCAGGTAAGAAAGAAACATTAAAAAAATATTTAGGTAAAGATTTCCAAGTTGTTGCTACAAAGGGGCATATTAGAGATTTGCCTGTAAAGACTTTGGGAGTTGATGTCTCAAAAAATTTTGAACCTCAATATCAAGTTATGGAAGGAAAAGAGAATATTATAAAAGAACTTAAACAAATGGCTAGTAAAGCAGACCAAGTCCTTCTAGCAACTGACCCTGATAGAGAGGGAGAAGCAATTTCTTGGCATATAGAGAATATCTTAAATATAGATGAAAATGAGCCTTGTAGGATTGAATTTAATGAGATTTCTGAAAATGTTGTAAAGAATGCTATTAATCATCCTAGAAAGATTAATATGAATTTAGTTAATGCTCAACAAGGAAGAAGAATTCTTGATAGACTTGTAGGTTATAAGGTTTCTCCTATCATTTGTAGAAAGATTAAATCTAATCTTAGTGCTGGCAGAGTTCAATCTGTTTGCTTAAAACTTATAGTTGATAGAGAAAAGGAAATTGTTAACTTTAAACCACAAGAATATTGGACTATCAATTTACTTGTTGAAAAAGATGGCACTAAATTTAAGGCAAATTTGGCTACAAAAGAGGCTAAAAAATTTGTTCCTGCCAATCAAGAGGAAACAAACAAAGTTCTCGAAGAAATTAAAGATAAAGATATTGTTGTAACTGATATAAAAAAGAGCATTACAAAATCTAATCCTCCGGCTCCATTTATTACAAGTACTTTACAACAAGATGCTCTTAATAAAATTGGAATGACAATTGCTCAAACAACAAAGAGTGCCCAACTTCTTTATGAAGGAGTTGAACTTGGTAGTGAAGGAAAAGTTGCCTTAATTACATATATAAGAACTGATTCAACTCGTGTTTCTGAGGAGGCTCAACAAAAGGCAAAAGAATTTATTATAAAGAATTATGGTAAAGATTTTGTTCCAGAAAAATTTAATACTTTTAAGGCTAAGAAAAATATTCAAGATGCTCACGAAGCAATTAGACCTATTAGTCTTGAAAGAACTCCTGAATCTGTTCAACCATATATGGACGAAAATAATTTTAAGTTGTATAAACTTATTTATGAAAGATTTGTTGCAAGTCAGATGACACAGGCAACTTATGACTCTCAAACTGTTAGTATTGATGTCGGTAAATATGGCTTTAAAGCAACCGGAAAAGTTATGTTGTTTGCAGGTTATACAAGAGCATATAAATTATTTGAGGAAAGTGATGAAGAACAAGGGAGCGAGTCAAAACTTCCTGTTTTACAAAAAGATGATAGACTTAATTTAGAAGATATTTTAAAGGAACAAAAATTTACTAAACCTCCTGCAAGATTTACTGAGGCAAGTTTAATTAAGAGTATGGAAGAAAAAGGAATTGGCAGACCTGCAACTTATGCTCCAACTGTTATGATTTTAAGCAATCGTAAATATATGGAGAAAGAAGGAAAATATTTGAAACCAACCGAACTTGGAAATGTTGTTACAGAATTTTTAGAAAAATATTTTTCTGATATTATGAATATATCTTTCACTGCTGAAATGGAAGATAAACTTGATAAGATTGAAGATGGCAGTGTAAAGTGGCAAGAAGTTGTAAGACAGTTTTATGTTGGCTTAGAGGAAGAAGTAAAATCAGCCTTTAAAGAATCAAAAAAAGTGCCAATTAAGTATGAGGAATCTAATGTCATTTGTGAAAAATGTGGTGCAAAAATGATTATTCGTGAAGGCAGATACGGTAGCAAATTCTTGGCCTGTCCTAACTATCCTAGATGTCAAAATATAAAAAGTTTAGAAAAGAAAAACTCAATTTGTTCTTGTCCAATTTGTGGCAAAGATGTTATTAGCAAATATACTAAAAGTGGCTCTATCTTTTATTCTTGTTCTGGTTATCCAAAATGTTCTTTTGCTACCTGGAAAAAACCTACGAACTTACATTGTCCAAAATGCAAATCTTACTTAACAATTAGGGAAGGAAAAACATTCTATACTTATAAATGTTCTAATCCAGAATGTGATTATGAAAGAAAAGAAGAAATAGCAAACTCGGAGAAAACAGATAATGAAAAATAAAAAGGTCTCAGTTATTGGTGCTGGACTTGCAGGTTGTGAGGCGAGTTATCAATTAGCAAAACGAGGAATTGAGGTTGACCTTTATGATATGAAACCAAATAAATTTTCTCCTGCTCATTCAAATCCAAATTTTGCAGAGATAGTATGTTCAAATAGTTTAAAATCTACTTTATTAACAACTGCTTCTGGTTTATTAAAAAAAGAGTTAGAAATATTAGATAGTCTAATTTTAAAATGTGCTTATAAAAATAGTGTTCCGGCAGGAAATGCTCTTGCAGTAGATAGAGATTTGTTTTCAGCAGAAGTTACAAAAGAAATTAAAAGGTTTAATAACATTAATATTATTTCTAAGGAAATAAGGAAGTTACCTGATGGAATTTGTATTATTGCAACAGGACCTCTTACAACAAATGATTTAAGCGAGGAAATTTCTTCGTTACTCGGTGTTTCAAATTTATATTTTTTTGATGCGTCAAGCCCAATTATTCAAAAAGATTCTATTGATATGACTAAGGCTTTTATTAAAGATAGATATGATAAGGGTAGTTGTGATTATATTAATTGTCCAATGAATAAACAAGAATATGAAAGGTTTTATAATGAACTAATTAATGCTAAAAGAGTAGAACTTAAAAATTTTGAGAAACAAGAGATTTTTGAGGGCTGTATGCCAATTGAAATTATGGCATCACGAGGTAAAGACAGTTTAAGATATGGACCTCTAAAACCAATAGGTTTAAACAATCCTGTTACGAATGAAAAATATTACGCAGTTGTTCAACTTAGAGCGGAAAATAAAGAAAAAACTTTATATAATTTAGTAGGTTTTCAAACAAATTTAATTTTTAGTGAGCAAAAAAGAGTTTTTAGTTTAATTCCGGGTTTGGAAAATGCAAACTTTATTAAATATGGTGTTATGCACAGAAATTCGTTTATAAATGCTCCAAAAGTTTTGGATAAAACATATCAACTCAAATGTCATAAGAATTTATTTATAGCAGGACAATTGAGTGGGGTTGAAGGTTATATTGAAAGTACGATGAGTGGCTTGATAGCTGGAATTAACGCCTATCTAATGATTAATGATAAAAATTTAATTAGTTTTTCTTCAAATACAATGATTGGTGCAATAACAAATTATATCACTAATAATATATCAAAAAATTTTCAGCCTATGAATGCTAATTTTGGTATATTGAATTCTCTTGATTATGTTGAAAAAAATGATAAAATAAAAAAAGAAAAGTTAGTCGAGCGTTCTATTCATGAAATAAATGGAATTTTAGGTATGATATAAGGAGAATTAAATGGAAGGTATTAGAAGTACAACAATAGTTGCGGTTAAGAGAAATGGCAAAACTGCTATTGCAGGAGATGGCCAAGTAACCGTTGGAGAAAAGTTTATAGTAAAAAATAATGCCGTTAAAGTAAGAAGAATTTATAACGATAAGGTCATAATTGGCTTTGCTGGTTCGGCGGCAGATGCTTTTAGTTTATCTCAAAAGTTTGAGGAATTGTTACAAAAATTTAGTGGTAATCTTATGAGAAGTGCCGTTGAACTTGCAATAGGATTTAGAGAAGATAAATATACAAGAAAACTAGATGCTCTAATGTTAGTAGCAGATAAGGATAATTTGTTGTATGTTTCAGGCAATGGAGATGTTTTTGAACCTGAATATGGAGTCGCCGCTATTGGAAGTGGAGAATTTTATGCTCTTGCAGCATCCAGAGCCTTAATTGAAAACACTGATTTAAGTGCAAAAGAGATTGCTTTAAAGGCTTTAAAAATTACAAGTGATATTTGTGTTTTTACAAATGGTCATGTTACTGTTGAGGAGGTTTAATTATGGATTATACACCAAAACAAATTGTTGATGAACTTGACAAATATATTATAGGTCAGGATAAGGCAAAAAAAGCAGTTGCTATTGCTCTTAGAAATAGGTATAGAAGGAGTAAACTTTCTAAACAAATGCAAGAAGAGATTACTCCTAAGAATATAATTATGAAAGGTCCAACCGGAGTTGGTAAGACTGAAATTGCTAGAAGACTTGCAAAGTTAGTAAAGGCACCATTTATTAAGGTTGAGGCAACAAAATATACCGAAGTTGGTTATGTAGGTCGTGATGTAGAAAGTATGATTAGAGATTTAGTAGAGGCTTCTTTTAGGTTGGTTAAAGATGAAAAAGTTAATGATGTTATTGAAAAGGTTAAACCTAACGTAGATAAAAGATTATTTGACTTAATCTATCCATTAAAGAAATCTACCGTTGATGGCGTAGATGTTAATGGAGAAGAATATAAAAATCATATCATGAAAAATTTAGTTGAAAATAAATATGATGATGATTATATTGAAATGGAAGTAAAAGAGGCCCCAAAATCGTTTGAAATGATGCCAGGAGCAGGAATGGAAATCAATATTGGCGACATAATGGGAGGTATTTTTCCTGCTAGAAAAAAAAGAAGAAAATTGACTGTAAAAGAGGCAAGAGAAATATTAAATCAAGAAGAATGTGACAAGGTAATTGACATTGATGCTACTAAGTCAGAAGCAATAAGGAGAGCAGAGCAAGAAGGTATTATTTTTATTGATGAAATTGATAAAATTGCTGGTACTAATTCTCGTTCTAGTGGACCGGAAGTAAGTAGAGAGGGTGTTCAGAGAGATATTCTACCAATAGTTGAGGGTAGTACTGTTAATACTAAGTATGGTATAGTTAAAACAGATTATATTCTATTTATTGCAGCAGGGGCTTTTCATGTTTCAAAAGTGGAAGACTTAATTCCTGAACTTCAAGGGCGTTTTCCAATAAGAGTTGAATTAAACAATCTTACTGCTGATGATTTCTATAAAATTTTAACTGAACCTAAGAATGCAGTTACTTTACAATATCAAGAATTACTTAAAGTTGATAATATTAATTTAATTTTTAAAGAAGACGCTTTAAGAGAGATTGCAAATTATGCTCAGACGGAAAATGAAACTAGCGAAAATCTTGGAGCAAGAAGACTTCATACAGTTATTGAACTTTTGCTTGAAGATATTAGTTATAATGCAGGTGGAGAACATCCAATGACTGATGTAATTATTGATAAAAAATATGTTACTAAGGCTTTTGCTAATTTCAATAAAGAACACGATTTAAGAAAATACGTTTTGTAAATTATATAAGTTATTTATTTTTTTTAATTTTTGTAAGTCATAATTTTTATGATAATACATTAAGAAATATTGCTTAATTCTAATTTTATTAGTAGGTAGGTATAGTTAAAATAAGATTGCATAAATCTATTGTTGAATACAAAATTTTTAAAATAAATGAATATCGTTTTACACTTATAAATAAAATATTAAGTATAAAATGTTTTTTTTAGATAAAAAGGAGATTAATTATGGAATTACAACATTTAAATTCAAAAGATTTTGATGAAAAAATTAATGGGTCAAAGGGAGTAGTAATGGTTGATTTCTTTGCAACTTGGTGTGGACCTTGTAGAATGTTAACTCCAATTTTGGAAAGTGCACAGGAAGATTTGCAAGATAAGGCAACTATTTATAAAGTTGATGTAGATGAATGTATTGATATTGCAAAAAGATTTGGTATTATGAGTGTCCCTACAATGATTATTTTTAAAGATGGAAAACAAGTTGATAAAATTATAGGTCTTAAACAAAAAGAACAATTAGTTGACTTGCTTAGTAATATGTAATTAAAGTCCAGTTATATGCTGGATTTTTTTATATACATACTAAACATATTTTTAATTTAGGTATTGACAAAATGATTTAAAGATGTAAAATTTTAATAGATAAAAGAGAAGGTGTTAGTATGCAAAGAATTTATCTTGATAACGTTGCAACAACTAGTGTTTCAAATGAAGTCTTGACAGAAATGTTACCGGTTTTTTGTGAAAGTTTTGGTAATCCAAACAGTTTACATAGCATAGGTAGAGATGCTCAATCTCTAATTGATAAAGCAAGAGATAGAGTCGCTAATTGTATTAATGCTCAAAGGGGGGAAATTTATTTCACTTCTGGTGGTACAGAAAGTAACAATTGGGCTTTAATTGGCTTGGCAATGGCTAATAAATCAAGAGGTAATCATATTATTACTTCTCAAATTGAACACCATAGTATTCTTGACACTTGCAAAAAACTTGAAAAACTTGGTTTTGAAGTAACTTATTTACCTGTTGATAAGACTGGGCTAGTTGACATAGCAAGTTTATTGCATTACATTAATCAAAAAACTATTTTAGTTTCTATTATGTCTGCTAATAACGAAGTAGGAACTATTCAAAATTTAAAAACAATCGCTAAAATATGCCAAGAAAAGAATGTTTTATTTCATACTGATGCTGTACAGGCTGTTGGTAATTTTAGAATAGATGTAAAAGATTTAGGTGTTGATGCAATGTCGTTTAGTGCACACAAGATTCACGGGCCTAAGGGTGTTGGCGCTTTATATGTAAAAAAAGGTGTTAAGATAGAAGAATATCTTACAGGTGGAGAACAAGAAAGAGGTAAGAGAGGTGGTACTCTTAATACAGCAGGTATTGTTGGTTTTGGAAAGGCTTGTGAAATTGTATCTTCAAACTACACTGTCGATTGTAAAAAACTTAAATATTTAAGAGATTATTTTATTTCAAAAGTTGAAAGTGAAATAGAAAATATTAAAATTAATGGTCATCTTCATCAAAGAATTGCAAACCTTGTCAGTATTTCTTTTAAGTATGTTGATGGTGAAGCATTGATGTATTTACTTGATATGGCTGGGATTTGTGTTTCAACCGGTTCTGCTTGTTCTAGTGGAAAACACGAAATTTCGCATGTTCTCATCGCAATGGGGCTTACTCCTGAGGAAGCACAAAGTACTGTTAGATTTTCTTTTGGAGTAGATAATACAAGAGAAGAAATTGATTTTGTTGTTAGTCAACTAAAAAAGAGTGTAGAAAAATTAAGACAAATATCTCCACTTAAAGTAACAAAAAATAAGGTTTAAAAGGTGGTAGAAAATATGTATGCTAGACAATTAATAGATAGATTTATGAATTTAAAAAATAGTGGCTTACTAAAAGGGGCAGATGGAGTTGGTACTTTAAAAGATGAAAAAACTGCCCAAACTTTAAAAATATATATTAAAGTTGAAGATGATGTTATAAAAGAAGCAAAATTTAAAGCATTTGGATGTGTCGCAATGCTTTGTATCTTAGATTGTCTTGTTGACCTCATTAAAGGCAAGACCATTGAGGAGTGTTATCAAATTTCTATACAAGATTTGGAAAATGAGGTGAAAGAGTTGCCTTGTGATGCTAAAAATCATCTTTTACTTGCTTTAAGTGTTCTTGATTTGTCAATTAAAGATTATATAAAAAAACAAGAAAAACTAGCAAAAAAATTATCTACTTTAAATGACTAAACTTAGTTTTGTTTGAAGTTTTAGATTGTTTAATTTAAAATAATATTTATTATTCTTTAAATTTAATAATTCAAATATTATAAAAAAATTATGTAAAACTATTGCATAATTTTTTTTTATATGCTAGAATCTAGTGTTTTAAATTCGCACCTAGATTTTTTCTTGTGCCACTATTTTAGTGGTTTTGTGTTATACACATTTTCTAGGGAGGATTAACAAGAAGGAGGATTTTTATTTATGCCGGTTATTTCAATGAAACAATTATTAGAGGCAGGGGTTCACTTTGGACATCAGTCGAATAAGTGGAATCCAAAGATGAAGAAGTACATCTTTACTACAAGAAATGATATTCATATTATTAATCTTGAAGATACTTCAATTTTGTGTGATAAGGCTTATTTCTTTATTAGAGATATGGTCGCTAGTGGAAAAAATGTTTTATTTGTTGGTACTAAAAAACAAGCACAAGAGGCAATAGAGCAAGATGCAAAAAGATGTGGAATGTATTATATTGTCAATCGCTGGTTAGGTGGTACACTCACTAACTTTAAGACTATTAGAGCAAGAATTACAAGACTTAATAGATTAAATCAAATGGAACAAGTTGGGGAATTCGATTTGCTTCCTAAAAAAGAGGTTGCTAAATTAAAGGCAGAAAGAGATAAATTAGAAAAGAATCTCGGTGGAATCAAAGACATGCCAGAATTGCCTGGTTTGTTGTTTGTTGTTGACCCAAAGAAGGAACATATTGCTATAAAAGAGGCTCGTGCTCTTAATATTCCTGTTGTTGGTATTGTTGATACAAATTGTGATCCTGATGATGTTGATTTTCCAATTCCAGCAAATGATGATGCTATAAGGTCAGTTAAATTAATTGTTAGTGCTATGGCTGATGCCGTTATTGAAGCAAAAGAAGGTGTTTCTCCAAGACTTATGGCTGAAAATGAGCAAGAATCAACTGATAATCAAGAAGAATTAAAAATGGCTGATATGCTTAAAGAAGACAACTAATTTTTGTAAATTTAAAAGGAGTAGTTAGTATGATTAATGCTAAGGATATAAAAGATTTAAGAGCAAAGACTGGCGCTGGTATGCAAGATTGTCAAAAGGCACTTGCTGAAAGCAATGGTGATATGGAAAAAGCAGTCGCTTATTTAAGAGAAAAGGGAATTGCAAGTGTTGCTAAAAAGGCTTCTCGTATTGCAGGTGAAGGTGTAGTTGCTAGTTATATTCATATGGGTGGTAAAATTGGTGTTTTGGTTGAGGTTAATTGCGAAACTGACTTTGTTGCAAAAAGTGAAGAATTTAATCTTTTAGTTAAAGATATTGCAATGCAAATAGCAGCATCTAAACCTGAGTTTGTTAGAATCGAAGAAGTTCCACAAGAAAATATTGAAAAAGAAAAAGAAATTTTAATTGCTCAGGCAAAGAATGAAGGAAAACCTCAAAATATCGCTGAAAAAATGGTTGAAGGTAGAATTAAAAAATACTATAAAGATGTTTGCCTTATGGAACAGGATTTTGTTAAGGACCCTTCTAAAACTATTACTGATTTAATTACTGAGGCTACTTTAAAAATTGGTGAAAAAATTAGTATTAGAAGATTTGTTAGATATGAAATGGGCGAGGGCTTAGAAAAGAGAAAAGATAATTTTGCAGAAGAAGTTATGAGTCAAATGAATGGTTAATTTTAAAAGTGCATTAATTTGCACTTTTTTTATATTTTTCTTGTATATTGATTTGTTTTTGTAAAATTTACTTTTATTTTTTAATATTTTATGTTAAATTATATGTGTAGATTATTGTTGAGGTCTTTTATGCGTAAGATGGGTTTAGATTATGGAGATGTCCGTATTGGAATTGCTTTTAGTGATTTGCTTGGTATAATTGCTAATGGCTATGAGTCTTATACTAGAATTAACTTAGATAAAGATTTAGATTATCTTTCTAATCTTGCTAAAAAAAATGATGTTGATGAAATTATTATTGGGTTGCCTATTAATATGGATGGGACAGAAGGTGAAAGGGTTGTGAAAACAAGAGAATTTGGTTCTTTGCTATCAAAATGTTCCGGCTTAAAGGTTAACTATATAGATGAACGACTTTCAAGTGTTTCGGCAGAGAGATTATTGATTGAAGCAGATGTTAGAAGAGAAAATAGAAAAAAAGTTATTGATAAAGTTTCAGCAACAATAATATTACAAAGTTTCTTAGATAAAAACTCAAAATAAAAGGAGAATTAAGAATGAGTGATTTAGAAAATAAAAATACAAAGGATCCAATAGAGTGTTTGTTTGACGAAAATGACAATAGTCCAATATCTTTATTTAATGAAAAAGGGGAAGAAGTTAAATTTGAACAAATTGCACTTATTCCTATTGAAGAACAAATCTATGCAATTTTAAAACCTATGGAACAAATGGAAGGTATTGGTGAAGATGAGGCTCTTGTTTTCGAAATTGTTGAGGCTGAGGCTGAAAATGAGGGAGACTTTTTAAATCTTGTTTCAGATATTGATGTTATTGATAAAGTATTTGAGATTTATAATAAGTTGATGGATGAGGAAGAAGAAAAACAAAATATCGATAAGAATAAAGGAAAAAAATAATGGACTTACAAAATTTGTCGAGCGAGATTGATATTAGAAAAGAAAAAATAAAAAAATTAAAAGAACAAGGCATTATTGTCTATGCACAGAAGTTTGATAGAACTCATACTTTAATTGAAGCAAAAAATCTTGAAGATGGCAAAAAAGTAAAAGTTTGTGGCCGTATAACATTTAGAAGAATTATGGGAAAACTAAGTTTTTTTGCTATTGAAGATATTAACGCAAGATTGCAAGTTAGTATAAGTAGAAATGAAGTTAGTGAGGAAAATTATTCATTCTTTAAACAAATGATTGATATTGGAGATTTTATTGGTGTCGAAGGTGAGTTATATACAACTCATACCGGAGAAAAAACAGTAAGAACTCATAATTTTGTTCTTTTGTCAAAGGCTATTTTACCACTTCCTGAAAAATTTCATGGGCTTACTAACTTAGACCAAAGATACCGTGAGCGTTGCATGGACCTTGTTAGTAACGAAGAAAGTAGAAATGTTTTTTTAAAAAGAAGTAAATTTTTAAATTTCCTCAGAAATTTTTTAAATGAAAACGGCTTTCTTGAAGTTGAAACCCCAATCTTACAAAGTGCTGTTTGTGGTGCTAGTGCAAAACCATTCTTTACAAAACATAATGCTTTAAATAAAATATGTAATTTGAGAATTGCTCCTGAGGTTTATTTAAAGCAAGTTATCGCAGGTGGTTTTGATAGGGTTTTTGAGGTTGCAAAGTGTTTTAGAAATGAAGGTATGGACCCTAGTCATTTGCAAGAGTTTACTATGGTTGAATGGTATGCTGCTTATTGGAACTTTGAAGATAATATAAATTTCTTCACAAAATTTATAAGAGAAGCAATTAAAACTGTTTGCAATGACAGCCTTGTAATTAAGTTTAAAGGTCATGAACTTGATTTTTCGAAAGGTTTTGAGAGAATAAACTATACTGATACTATAAATAAAATACTTGGCTTTAATGTTCTTGATTTTACAGATGTTTTTGAACTTAAAAATAAAGTTGTTCAAACTAAATTATTTACTATGGAAGATTTTGAGGCTTGCAAAACAGTTGGTGGAGTAATAGATTTTATTTATAAAAGAAAAATTAGAGAGAATATTATTCAACCTACTGTCTTATATAACTATCCTGCTTGTTTAGTTCCTCTTGCAAGAAGAAATGATGAGGATAATAGAAGGATTGATATGTTCCAAGTTCTTGTTTGCGGAGATGAAATTTGTAAGGCTTATTCAGAGTTAGTTGATCCTATCGAGCAAAGAAAAGCATTAGAGGAACAGGCTAACGCAAGAAAACAAGGTGATGATGAGGCAATGGAATTAGATGAGGATTTCCTAAACGCTATGGAACATGGTATGCCTCCTATATCTGGTCTTGGTTTTGGAGTTGATAGAATGATGTGTTTACTTACTAATCAAGAATCTATTCGTGATGTTGTCTTATTCCCACTAATGAAGTAATAAAATAAAGAATTATTGAAATTTCAATAATTCTTAATTTTTTTCAGATTATGATTTTTTATTAATACATTTTAATCAAAATTTTTACTTAATTTTACAAATATTATTTTCATTTAAGCGAGTATATCATAATTTAATGCATAAAATATCAATAGGTTTAAATTTTATGTGGGAATATTGTATTTGTTTTGACAATGAAATTCAGGCAAAAATTTTTGTAGAAAAGATTTTTGCTTTTATAAAAAACAACAAGGGAATTGTTGTAAATGTTTTTTCGTGTCAAAATTATAAAGTTTTAATTGCTGTTCCTTTTGAGTTTAAAAAAAGAGTTACAATCTTTTTATGTGAGAAATTGGCTGAAATTATTTTAACAATTTATAAAAAGGAATATATTTTGAAAGGATTAAAATTTGACAAACCTAAAACCACTATTATGAATGTTTTTTTACAAACATTGTTTTGTTTTGATAGTGATATTGATAAACAAATTATTTTAGAAAGAATTAAGTTAAATGATAAATTTTATCTAGGTTCATTCATTGATTTTAGACTTAAATTTTTAAAATGTAAGTGGAATGAACTCATTAATTTGGCAAATGATAACATTATGTATGTTATTAATGATGAAAGTTTTCTAGAACTAATTAAATTTTTAATTAGTAACTTAGAACATAGAGTTTATGCAGTTAATATTTTTTCAAAAGAAAATTGTTATTTATTATGTGATATTGAAGGTAAGGTTATTAATGATTTCTTGCTTGACAAAAATATTGTATATGATGATGGAAAACTACTCACTTCTTTAATTGCTCTCAATCCTGAAAAAATTATTTTACATTGTAATAACTCTTTAAAAGATAATTTAATTAATAATTTATATAATTTATTTTCTAATAGGATTGAAATTTGTAAATAAATCTTGACAACTTAAAATAAAAAATTATATAATATTTTTGTAATAATCATAGTACAATAGTGTTTGACAAGTAGTTTAAATAAAGGCTTTACCAGAGAAGGCAACAAAATGGTGGAAGTTGCGAAAAAGTACTATTTAAAATGAAACCACAAATACTCTATGCTTTTTTTAGATTTTTTTTGATAAAAAATTAAAGTGGTTATTTATAACAATAAAGGTGGAACCGCGGAGAATTTTATTTTTCGTCCTTTAACTTAAAAAGTTAGAGGACTTTTTTGTTTTAAAAGGAGATTTTAAAATGGATGAAAAAATGTTAGAGATGTATAGACATGGTTGTTCTCATGTTCTTGCAAAGGCAGTAGATAAGATTTTTAAAAATGTTAAAAATACAATAGGACCTGCAATTAATGATGGGTTTTATTATGATTTTGATTTGCCTGATATGATTACTCCTGATGATTTCAAAAAAATTGAAAAAGAGATGAAACGAATAATTGATTTAGATGAAAAGTTTGAGAGAAAAGTCGTTTCTAAAAAAGAGGCACTCGAAATCTTCAAGAATAATCCCTATAAGGTAGAGCTTATTGAAAATTTACCAGAAAATGAGCAAATTTCTATTTATTCCTTAGGTGATGATTGGTGTGATTTGTGTAGAGGTCCTCATGTAAAAAGTTCAAAGGAACTTAAAAACTTTGCTTTTAAAGTTAATCGTGTAAGTGGAGCATATTGGAGAGGAGATGAAAAAAATAAAATGCTTCAAAGAGTTTATGTTTTTGGTTTTGAAAATCAGAATGAACTCGATGAACATATTAAATTTTTAGAAGAAGCAAAGAAAAGAGACCATAGAAAATTGGGTAAAGATTTAGGACTTTTCTTTATTTCAGACTACGCTCAGGGTATGCCTTTTTACATGCCAAAAGGTCTTTTGCTAAAAAATTTATTGATAGATTTTTGGAGACAGGAGCATAAAAAAGCAGGTTATATTGAAATTGAAACTCCAATAGCAATGGATAGAACTTTATGGGAATTATCTGGTCATTGGGACCACTACAAAAAAAATATGTACACTTTTAATGTAGATGAAGAAGAGTTTGCTATAAAACCTATGAATTGTCCAGGCTGTATGCTTTATTATAAAGAAAATTTACATTCATATAAAGAGTTCCCTTTACGTATTGGTGAACTTGGTAAGGTTCATAGACACGAAGCAAGTGGAACTTTACACGGTTTATTCAGAGTAAGAAGTTTTACACAAGATGATGCTCACATTTTTATGTTACCAGAACAAATTGAAAACGAAGTCAGTAATATTTTAAAACTTATTGACAAAATGTATTCTGCTTTTGGACTTACTTATCACCTTGAAATATCTACAATGCCAGAAGACCACATTGGAGATGAGAGAGTTTGGAAGCACGCTGAAAATTCTTTAAAGAATGCTCTTGATAAAATTGGTAAAACATATGTTATTAATGAAGGAGATGGCGCTTTTTATGGACCAAAAATTGATATTCATATTAAAGATGCTATTGGTAGGACTTGGCAGTGTGGAACTATTCAACTAGATATGAATCTTCCAAAAAGATTTGGTCTTGAATATACTGATAGCGATGGTACAAAAAAAGAACCTATTATGATTCATAGGGTTATTTATGGTTCTATTGATAGATTTATTGGAATCATAACTGAGAATTTTGCAGGTGCTTTTCCTTTATGGTTGGCTCCGGTACAGATTAAGATTATGAATATTAATGATTCTATATTACCTTACGCTGAAAAAATTAAGCAAGAATTTGAATCCTATGGTTTTAGAGTTGAAATTGATGATAGAAATGAAAAAATTGGGAAAAAGATTAGAGAAGCGCAACTTAATAAAATTCCATATATGATAATTCTTGGAGAGAAAGAAATGGTTAATAATACAATTTGTGTTAGAAGTAGAGCACAAGGGGATTTAGGAAGTCAAGGAATTGATACTTTCATAAAAGAAATAATAGATGAAAGAGATAGTAAGAAAATAATGTAGGATTAAGGCTGTGCAAAAATTTGCCTTTGGCAAATAAAAAAAAGTTTTTTTGGCATAAAATGCCGTTTGCACAGCCATTTAAAAAGTTATATAAAATATATAATAAGAAAAAGTTATTTATAAAATAATTATTTTTTATTTTATAAATAAAATAGTGTATGTATTTTTAAATAATTTAATTAAATTTTAAAAAAACAATTTATTATTCTCATTGTATTTGAGATAATACTTAAATTATTTTAATACAATTAAAATAACATTTGGTATTTATTTATTTTTAAGTGCAACCAAATTTGTTTTGTAAATTTATAATCAACTATTTTTTTATTTTATATAAAATATATAAACAATAAAATATTTTTTTAACTTTCTTTATTATATATTAGAACAGGATTGCAATGTTAAGCAAATTATATATTTAAAAATTAAAAAAATAAAAAATCTTATTGACTAATATTTATAATTATGATATTATCATAATGTTTAAGAAGAAGACCACTTCTCACCGTTTAATTATTGTTCAAACGGTTAAAGCAATTATTTTTATTTGATTGTATAAAGTGGGCTTTTTCGAGTTCACTTTTTTTGTTTGAACAAAAACATTATAGCAAAAATGGGAGGTATTTTGTTATTAAAAATCAACAATTAATTAATGAAGATATTAATTTACCACAAGTTAGATTAATAGGTCCAAATAATGAGCAATTAGGTATTATGTCTAGTAAAGATGCTTTAACTATTGCTGAGGAACAAGACTTGGATTTAGTATTATTTTCACCAAATGCTGAGCCACCGGTTTGTAAAATCATTAACTATGGTAAGTTTAAATTCGAACAATCAAAAAGATTGAAGGAACAAAGAAAAGCACAAAAAACAGTTGAAATTAAAGAAGTACAATTATCTATGACTATTGATAAACATGATGTTGAAATTAAAGCCAAACACGCTCAAAGATTTTTACAAGATGGTGACAAAGTAAAGGTCAGTATAAGAATGAGAGGGCGTCAACAGGCAAGACCTGAGGTTGGAGTTGAGATAATGAATTCTTTTTTTGAGATGATAAAAGAATTTGGTGTTGTTGAAAAGGCACCAGAAATTATGGGCAGAAATATTTTTATGATTCTTGCACCAATAAAAGTAAAATAATTTAAGGAGAATATAAAATGCCAAAACAAAAAACAAATAGTGCTGCAAAGAAAAGATTTACAGTAAAAAAATCTGGTCTTATTAAAAGGTCAAAACAAGGCAGAAGACACATTTTAACAAAGAAAACTACTTCTACAAAAAGAAATTTAAGAAAGTCTGCTTATGTAAGTGATGCTCAAAGTAAGACTATTAAACAAATGGTTCAAGGTTAATAAAGGAGCGAGAAAGAGATGAGAATTAAAAGAGCAGTTAATAAAAATAAACATAAAAGAGCAATTTTAAAACAAGCAAAAGGTTTTTGGGGTTCAAGAAGTAAACTCGTTAGAGTTGCTAATCAGGCAGTTATGAAAAGTTTGATGCATTCTTATATCGGTAGAAGATTAAGAAAGAGAGATATGAGAAGGCTTTGGATTGTTAGAATAAATGCTGCTTGTAGAGTAAATGGTATTAGTTATAGCAAATTTATTAATAACTTAAAATTAAAGAACATTGATTTAAACCGTAAGGTTCTTGCTGATATGGCTGTTAATGATAAAGTTGCTTTTGCAAAATTAGTAGAAGAAGTTAGAGCATAATATTCATAAAGTGGGGTTAAGATATTGGAAGTTATTACTTCAATAAAAAATAATATTGTACTTCAAACAATTAAGAATAAGAATAGTAAAGATAAAATCTTTTTAGAAGGTATAAAATTAATAAAAGAAGCAATTTCTTATGGCTTAAATTTAAATTATTATCTTATTTTAAATACAAAACAAGAAATTTTAAAAAAAGAATTTTCTTTTTTGTTTGATTCAACTTATTATTTAATAAGTGATAACGTTATGAAAAAATTAGCAGAAACAAAATCTCCACAAGGAATAATAGGAATATTTGATTTTAAAAATGAATTTCTTGCAAAACCTGAAAATAATTTTTTAGTTTTAGAAAATATTCAAGATCCAGGTAATTTAGGAACTATTATTAGATCAGCATCTGGGACATCTTTTAAAGAAATCTATTTGATTAATTGTGTTTATCCTTATAATCAAAAAGTTATTAGAAGTTCAATGGGTGGTCTATTTAAAGAAAGAATTTATATATTTAAAGATATTTCAGACTTTATATCTTTTGCAACTAATTATAAGTTGAAATTGATTGTTGCAACTATGGAAGGAAAAAATTTATTTAATTTTAAAAAACCTGCTTTTCCATTTGGTATTGTAATTGGAAACGAGGGGAATGGGGTAAGCAATACTCTTAAAAATTTTGCCTTTGATAACATATCTATTCCAATGGCAAACGACTTGGAGTCTTTAAACGCAGGAGTTAGTTGTTCTATAATTATATATTGTCTTGATAATATAAAATCTAATTAAAAAAAGGAGTTAATTTATGATTTCAGCAGGAGATTTTAGAAAAGGTGTTACTTTTGAATTTGAAGGAAATATTTATATTGTCGTCGATTTTCAACACGTAAAACCTGGTAAAGGGGCTGCTTTTGTTAGAACAAAAATTAAGAATATAATAACCGGACAAGTCTTAGAAAGAACTTTCAATCCAACAGAAAAAGTTGAAGAAGCAAAAATTGAAAGAAAAGAAATGCAATATCTCTATAATGATGGTGAGATTTATTACTTTATGGATATGGAGACTTTTGAACAAATTCCATTAAATTATGACCAAGTTCAAGAAGCTATGAAATATGTAATTGAAAATATGATGGTAACAATTCAATTCTATAAAGGGAAGGCTTTTTCTGTTTTACCTCCAATGTTTGTTGAATTAACCATTACAGAATGTGAGCCTGGTATTCAAGGAGACACTTCAAAGGCTGGTAATAAACCTGCTACACTAGAAACAGGTGTTACAATTCAAGTTCCTCTATTTGTAAATAATGGAGATAAAATAAGAGTTGATACAAGAACCGGGACTTATATGGAAAGAGTCTAATTATATTTATATTATTAAGAATTATAACAAATGGCATTTATAATTTTATATTTTTGTTTTGATATTAACTTTAGATTGCCATTTCAATTAGTTTTTATATTAATTATAAATCGTAAAAAATAGCAATACTTTTGTAGTATTGTTATTTTTTTTGTCGCATTAAAATTTTTAAATAATTTCCTTAATATATTTGTTTATAACAAGGAGGTAAAAATGTTTGATAAACTATTTCCTCAATATTTATTAACAGCTTTGAATTGTTCCCCAAAAGAAAAGATAAGTGAAATTAGAATTAGGTTAGATAAAAGTATTGTAGTATCTATTGGAAACAAATCATATTTTCTATCTCAAAATGGTTTAAGTGGAGATTCTAAAAAGGCTATTATTGCTGAAAAGTATTATATTGATGAAATTCTGAAAAGGGCGTGTGAAAACTCAGTTTATGCTTTTTCAAATCAAATTAAAGACGGGTTTATAACTACACAGGGTGGAATCCGAATTGGTCTTGGTGGAGAAGGAGTATATGAAAATTCTAATATTAAAACTCTTAAAAACATAAATAGTTTAGCAATTAGAATCCCTCATGAAGTCAAGGGTTGTTCATTGAAAATATTACAATATTTATTTAAAGATGAATTTTTAAATACTTTAATTGTTTCTCCTCCCGGCGCCGGAAAAACAACTTTGATTAGAGATATTATTTATCAGTTATCAATTAAAAATTATTGTTACAATATATTACTAATTGATGAAAGATTTGAAATAGCAAATTGTTTCAATGGAAAGTCAACTCTTAGTGTTGGAAATTTTTGTGATATTTTAAGTGGCGTATCAAAGAGATATGCTTTTGAAAACGGAATTAGGAGTTTAAGACCTGACATTATTGTGACAGATGAAATTTCCAATTCCCAAGACTATGATAGCATATTATATGCTTCAAATTGTGGAGTGAATTTACTTGCTTCAATTCATGCCAGAGACATTGAAGATTTAAAAACTAAAAAAGACTTTCAAACTATACTATCTAATAAGGTTTTCAAGAGATTTATTATTTTATCATCAAGAGATGGACCTGGAACAGTTGAAGCAATTTATGATGAAAGTTTAAGGTGTATTAGTTATTAATGAAAATTTTTTTATTATCTATTATTTTTTTGTGTTGTGTGATTATTGGAGTTAAAATTTTTAATTATTACTCAAAAAGAAAAGAGTTTTATAACCAACTATGTATTTTTTGTGAAAAATCTAAAATTTTTATTTCATATAGTCAAGAAAAGTTGGGTAATATTATAAACTTTAAAAATTGTGACTTTAAAAATAACTTTTATAATTTTTTATTATTTTATGAAAAGTATCTTAATAATCAAATATCATTAGAGGAATTTAAAAATTACAATGAGTTAAATTTTTTAAGTAATGAAGAAAAAAGTGAAGTTCTTAATTTTTTCTCTGGATTAGGCAATATGACAAGAGAAGAAGAAATTGAGAAAATTGAATTATCAAATATAAGATTTTTAAATTCAAAAAACTCTGCTTTTGATGAACATAAAAAGTTTTCTATGTTATATGTTAAGTTATTTATTATTATTGGTTTTGCTTTTGTCATCATTTTCATTTAAATTAGGGGTAAATTTATGGATTATAATATAATTTTTAAAATTGCTGCTATTGGTATTTTAACTGCTGTTGTTAGTCAAGTTTTAAAAAATATAGGTAAAGATGAAATATCAACTTTTGCAACTCTGGCAGGATTAATAGTAGTTTTAGTTATGTCAATTAATTTGATTGCTGAACTATTTGATGCTGTTAAACAACTGTTTTTAATTTATTAGGTTAATATGGAATTAATTAAAATTATTATTATTGGCATAATAACCTGTTTTGTAAGTTTGCTTATTAAGCAAATAAAACCTGAATTTTATATTGTTGTCATACTTACAGGTTCTATTGTTATGCTTTTTATGATTATAGACCAATTAAGTATTGTATTTGATTATTTTTTGACCATTTTTAATAAAACAAATCTCAGTTATTCCATTTTTTCTAGTATTTTAAAAGTTGTTGGTGTTGGTTATTTAACTGAGTTTGCTAGTGGTATATGTTACGATACAGGAACAAGTAGTATTGGCGATAAGATTGTCTTTGCTGGAAAAGTTTTAATTATTTGTTTATCTTTACCAATTATCACTGAATTATTAAATATTATTGTTGAGATTTTACCGTGAGAAAATATTTTTTTATTGTTTTTTTATTTTTTCTTTTGATAGGATATTTTTATTACAGTCCTTTAAAATGTTACAAAACATCTTTATCAATAAACGATAAAGTTTATTTACAAACCAATTCTCAAATTGAAAGCGAATTAGAAGATAATATTGATGACCAATTAAATGATATTGATTTTGGAGATTTAGAAAATTTAGTAGATTCGTTAGAAGAAGAAAATAAATTTATTTTTTCATCTCAGTCTTTTATTGACGTAGTAAAAAATTTTATTTCAGCAGATGAAAATGAATTATTTACTTCTTTTATTCCATTTGCTTTAAATACTCTATTTAGTAATTTATTAAACTTTTTACCTTATTTTGCGATTATTATTGCGATTGCAATTATTTATAGTTTAATGAGTGGTATTTCAAATGAGAAAAACAAATCTGTTACTACTTTAATAAATATTGTTTGTTTTAGTAGCATTGCTGTAATTATTTTAAATATTATTGTTGAACTTTTAAAGAGTTCATTGCACACAATAGGCTTAATTGAACAAATTATGGAGATAATTTTTCCAATAATTTTAACTTTTATTACGGCAATCGGAAATGTTGTTACGGCAACTACATTTCAACCATTATTGGTAATTCTTTCTAGTGGTATAACTAAAATTTTTACTGTTATACTAATTCCAATTTTTATCTTTTCTATAATTTTTGGTATTGTGGGTAATATATCTAAAAATGTTAGATTAGACAAGTTTTCAAAATTTTTTTCAAGTTTATTTAAGTGGATTATTGGTATAGTTTTCACAGTTTTTATTTCATTTTTAACTTTGCAAGGACTTACAGTATCTACTATTGATACAATTTCTCTTAAAACCGCAAAATTTGCTATTAAAAGTTATGTTCCTATTTTAGGGTCTTATCTTTCAGATGGAATGAGTTTAATTATTTCTAGCAGTGTTTTAATAAAGAATGCTGTTGGAATTTCTGGAATTGTTTTGCTTTTTTCAATTATTTTTGTTCCAATAATTAAGATTGTTATAATAGGACTCCTTTTAAAACTAATTTCTGCTATTTTAGAACCGGTAACTGATAAAGAAATTCCAAATTTTTTATATACTATTTCAAAGAGTCTTAATATGTTAGTTGTATGTATCATTGCAGTAGGATTTATGTTTTTAATAAGCGTTGCTATACTTATGTGCTGTGCAAATATTTTTTAATAGAGGTTATGTTTAATGGGTTCTATTTCTAATTGGATTTTATCTATTATTGGAATGGTTTTAGTTTTGCTCTTAATAGATGTTTTACTTCCAAACGGGAAGACAAGTAAAATTATAAAAAGTGTTTTAGCCGTTTGTTTTGTACTTGTAATTATTATGCCTATTAGAAATATTGATTTTAATAATTTTGATTATAGAAATTTCTTTACAGATTTTACTATTGACCAAGAATTTGTAGAAAATGTTAGGGAAGATATGGTTGATAATTTAAAAAAAGACTGTGAAAATAATTTAGAAAATAGCGGTTATCTTAATGTTTCAGTTGATTTTGAGACTAGTAATATAGATGAAAATTTACAAATTAAGAAAGTTTATGTCGATTTACGTAATTTAGTTCTTTTAGATGAAAAATTGAATATAGATAAATATACAAACATTATAGCGATTATAAAAAGTTTGGTAAATATTGAAGAGGATTGTGTGGTTTTTTATGAGTGATGAGAAGGTACAAAAAAAATCATTTTTAGGTATTTTTGAAAAACTAAAAAAGATTAAACATCTAGATATTATTTTAACTATTTTATTTATTGCTATAATTTTGCTAATATATTTTTCTAGTTTTAATTTCTCATTTACAAAAGATAACAACTCTAATTCAAATTCTCAATCTACGCAGCCAATGTCAAAATTTGATGAGTATGCGCTTAGTTTAACAAATCAAATAGAAAATTTAGTTTGTTCAATAAATGGCGCAGGAAGTACTAAGGTAATGCTTTATTTTGAGGAAAGCATAAAAACTGAAATAGCATATACCGTAGAAACAAAAACTTTAAGTGATGGAACAAAGGTAGAAGTTAAAAGTCCTGTTTTAATCAAAAATGATGGAGTAGAAGAACCTATTATTTTACAAGAAACAATGCCAAAACCAACATCTGTCATAATTGTTGCAAGTGGGGCAAAGGATACAAATGTAAAACTTGAAATTCTAAGATGTGTACAAGCAATGTTTGAAATAAGTTCCTCAAAAATAGAAATTTTTGCAGGTAATTAAGGAGGTTTTAAAATGTTAACAAAAAAGAAAAAAATAATTGTTTTAGCATCAATGTTAGTATTATTGGTTATTACGGGTGTACTTAATATATTCTTAAATAATTCTGCTCAAACTACTCAAACCAACGCAGGTTATGATTATTCTTCGGCTACTTTTTTTGCAACTTGTAGAACAGACAGGGCAAACACTCGTAATGAAAGTATAGATCATTATAAACAAATTATTGAGAGTTCAGCAAGTAGTGAAGAAGCAAAATTAAATGCAGAAGCAAGTATGAATTCTCTTATTGAATCTATGACTATTGAAACTACAATGGAAGGTCTTATTAAAGCAAAAGGTTTTACCGATTGTTTAGTAAATTATTCATCAACTTATATTAATGTTATTCTCCAAAGTAGTGAACTTACTGAAACTGAGGTAGCAAAAGTTGTTGAAATTATTCAATCTCAGGTTGATAGAGATATTGATTATATAAAGATTATTCCGGTAGAATAAAAAATTAATTGCATAAATATTATTTACATGATATACTAATTTCAAACTTAGGGGTAATATTTATGTTCAATAATAGTAATTTATATGAAAAGAATGATGATGGAAAAGTTTATTGCGGTAAAAATATAATGCTTTCTATAATCAATCTATCTGCAAAAGAAATTAGCGGTGTTGCATCTTTGTGTGCTAATTTTGCTAGTAAATTTAAAAGATTCTTCTCTAATAACTACTATGAAGGCGTTAAGGTTTCTTACACCCAAAGTAAGAATTTAATAATTGATATTTATCTAAATGTCTATTTTGGTTATAGTGTCGCTGACGTTGCTTATCGTGTTCAAGAAAATGTAAAAAATGGTATATCAAATATGATTAGTGCTAAAATAGATGGTATAAATATTCATGTGCTGGGTGTTGAATTTTCAAGAGAAGATTTAGCGAAATATTAATATTGAATTTTCCCTTGTTTTTTACAAGGGTTTATTTTTTTGTGATTAAGGAGAAAATTAAATGAGTAGAACTTTGGGTAGAGATTGTGGTTTTAAACTTGTCTTTCAATTTCTTTTTTCAAAAAATTTTGCAATAAATGACTATTTAAATGATTGTGAATTTAGTGAAGAAGAAAAAGATTTTGCTTTAACTATTTATAAAAGTGTTGAAACTAATTTAGATAGTTTAAATACTAAGTTGCTTTCAAACCTTAAAAATGATTTAAAATTAACTGACTTGTATAGTTTAGATTATGCAATTCTATTAATTACTATGGCTCAAATAGATTATTTAAATATCCCCAAAGACATTTCTATAAATGAGGCTGTAAGATTGGCTAAAAAATATTCAACTGATAAAAGTTCTTCTTTTGTAAATGGTGTTTTATCTAGTATTTATAATTAATAGTAAAGGTATGTTATGTTAAAGGCGATAAGTGTAACTCAGTTAAATAAATATATATCTAATATTTTTGAAGCAGAAGAACTTTTACAAAATGTAAAAGTTTATGGAGAAGTTTCTAATCTTTCGTTTGTGAGAGGAAATTTATATTTTAATTTAAAAGATGAAGATTCTCTCATTTCTTGTATTATGTTTGGTGTAAGTAATTGCAACTTAAAGGAAGGAAACCAAATTAGTGCAACAGGTAATATTAGGTTTTATTCAAAGGGTGGAAAAATAAATTTATATGTAAGCGCAACTCTTCCTTATGGTAGTGGATTATTGTATCAACAATTTATTGAACTTAAAGATAAATTGGAAAAAGAGGGTATTTTTAATATAAAAAGTAGAGAAGAAATACCTAGTAAAATTAACAAAATTGGAATTATAACTTCTTCAACCGGTGCAGTTTTGCATGATATTGTTACTGTTAGTCATAGAAGAAATCCTAAATTAGATATTGATGTCTATCCGGCGAAAGTTCAAGGAAAAAATGCTGAAAAGTCTATTATCAATGGATTAAAATATTTTGATAAATGTAATGATATAGATGTTATAATTATTGCAAGAGGTGGCGGTTCAATAGAGGATTTACAACCTTTTAATACTGAAATACTTGCCAGAGAAATTGTGAAGATTTCAAAGCCTATTATATCTGCTGTTGGGCATGAAACAGATTACACTATTTGTGATTTTTCATCTTCTTTACGTGCTGCAACACCTTCTGAGGCTGCTGAGATTGTTGCTATTGACTTATCATTAAGTTTAAAAATGTTTAAGTCAAACTATGAGAAATTAAATTATTTATATTACAATTTACTTGATGAAAAAACCATTGTTATGGAAAATTATATAGAGAAATTAAATACTTATTTTGATAATATTCTATTAAAAAAGAACTCTAAATTGAAGATTCTTTTGTCAAAATTTTTAAAGATAAATTTATTTGAAAATATTGAAAATAAGTTTACTTTATCTTATAATAAACTAAATGTAATAAATCCTATTTATATTTCTCAAATGGGTTGGGCTAGGATTACAAAAGGAGAAAAACTAATTAATTCTATTAAACAGTTAAAACTTGGAGATGAATTAAATATAGAAATTTGCGATGGTAAATTTAAATCATCAGTTTTAGATATATTAAAGGAGAATATAGAATGAATTTTGATGAGTGTAATGAAAAATTACAAGAAATAATAAAAAAACTAGAAAAAAATGATGTTTCAATCGAGGAGGCTACACTTCTTTATGAAACCGGAGTTGAACTTGCAAAAAATTGTTACAAAATTTTGGAAAAAAGCAAGGGGAAGGTAACTATTTTAAAAAATGAATTGGAAAATCTAATAAATGAAGATAATAATGATTTTTAGAGGAGAAAAAAATGAAACTAAGTAAGTTGGTTGCTGAAAGAACAAAAGATATACCAAATGATGCAAAAATGAAAAATCATATTCTATTGATTAGAGCGGGGTATATTAAACAAGTTGCAAATGGAATATATTCTTTAACTATGCTGGGTCAAAAGGCTTGTCTTAATATTGAAAATATTATTAGAAAAGAGATGGATAAATGTGATGGTCAGGAAGTTAAATTTCCTGTCGTTATGCCAAAAGAACTATGGGATATGTCTGGACGATATTCTTCAATAGGAAGTGAAATGGTTAGGTTTACAGATAGACAAAATAGACAAATGCTTCTTGGAATGACTCATGAAGAAGCGGCAGTTCATCTTGCAAAAAATTGGGTTAATAGTTATAATCAACTTCCTTGTATGATATATCAAATTCAAACAAAATTTAGAGATGAGCCAAGGAGTAGAGGCGGATTAATTAGGGTAAGAGAGTTTACTATGAAAGATGCCTATTCTTTTCATATTAATCAAAAAGATTTGGAAGACTATTATGATAAGATTTTTAATGCCTATGAAAGAATTTATAAAAAAATAGGATTAACAAATTTTATTTCTGTAAAAAGTGATAATGGTATGTTTGGTGGTAATTTATCACATGAATTCATGTTCCTTAATGAGAATGGAGAAGATGAACTTGTTATGTGTAATAATTGTGGTTATAGGGCAAATCAAGAAGTTGCTCAATGTGTTTATGAATCCCCAAATAAGGAAGATGAAGAACCATTACAAGAGGTATTTACTTCTTATGCTAAGGATATAAACGAAGTAAGCAATTATTTGAATATATCTCCAAAAAAATGTACAAAAGCAGTAGTCTTTGCTATTAAAGGTGAAAAAGGCAGTGTGGTTTGTTTTACTCGTGGAGATAGAGAAATTAACGAAACAAAATTAAGAAAATTATGTAAAAAAGAAATTGTTCCATATGATGCTACAAATGACGCTGATTTTTGTGCTGGCAATATAGGACCATATAAATTGAAGGCAAAAAATTGTATAGTTTATTATGATATTAGTCTTAAAGGTGTAAAAAATTTAGTTACCGGTGCAAATAAAAAGGAATATCATTATAAAAATTTCAATATTGAAAGAGAAATGGGAAATGTTGAATATTATGATATTTCAAAGGTAAAAAATGAGGACATGTGTCCAAATTGTGGTAAAAAATTAAAGGTTTCAAATGGAATAGAAATTGGGAATATATTCCAACTTGGCACTAAATATTCTAGTTCTATGGGTATGCTTGTTAAGACAAGCGATGGTAAAGAGATAAATCCTGTTATGGGCTGTTATGGTATAGGTGTTGGAAGAAATTTAGCGTGTGTTATCGAAGAAAATAGTGATGAAAATGGAATTTGTATGCCAATATCAATAGCTCCATTTAAAGTTCATATTACTCCGATTAGATATGAAGATGAAAAGGTTAAAAAAATTGCTGATTCTATATATAAAGATTTAATTGAAAACAACATAGAAACTTTAATTGATGATAGGGAATGTACACCAGGTGTAAAGTTTGCAGATGCAGATTTAATGGGTATGCCAATTAGAATTGTTGTTAGCCCAAGAAGTTTAGAGAAGGATTTAGTAGAAATTAAACTGAGAAAAACAGGCGAAGTTATTATGTGTGAATTAAACCAAATTATTTCAAAAATTAATTCAATGATAAATATTAATTAATTTTGAATTCAATGTTTTTCAAACTATTTATAATTCTACATTATTTTATTTTAATGAAAATTTTGAGTATAAAATTATTAAATATTTATTTACTTTTGTACTTATTTTTAAAATATTATTATAAGTGTTTATTCCATAATTGAACTTATATTTTTAGTAAATGTCTCATATATATAAATGAGGCATTTTTTATTTAATATGATTTTTCTAAAAGATAATAAAGTACAAATAAGTAAGTACAAAATAATAAGAAAACAAAAAAGATTCTGGGTAATAAAAATCAGTTTTCTTGCTTTTTTATTGTCTTTATTATTAAGTTTATTTTCAGAAGTTATATTAAATAAAACAAACCTATTAATAGCAATATTACTATTATTTGTTTTTATGATTCTAAATATTTTATCTGATATGTTAGGGCTAGCAATTACTTCATGCCAAACCGAAATTTTAAAAACACAAAAGATAGATAGAAAAGTTTATTTAAGATGTATGTCTTTAATTAGAAATTCAGATAAAGTTTCTTCTATATTATGTGATGTAGTAGGGGATATATGTGGAATATTATGTGGCGTTAGTGGTACAATGATTGCTTACGTGATATCTAAATGTATAGTACTTGGTGGTATAGGATTTTTTTTAGGAGCAATTATTAGTGCTTTAATAGCAGGGTTTACTGTTCTATTTAAGGCAATTGCAAAAAATTATGCTGTAAAAAATTCTACAAGAATAGTAATAAAGATTGCCGAAATTTTAAATATTTTATACAAAACAAAAGAAAAAAAAGATAGCGAAAAACGTTAAAAGCCTTTAAAATAAAGCACTTTATAATTATTCATATAGTAATTTATAATTATTATATATTTTGCATAAAAATAAATTTTATATATGTATAATTATACAAAAGGTATTGCATAAAAATAAATTTAATTGTATAATCAATAACGAAGAAGTTGAATAATTATTTGGAGGGATTGATTATGGCAAGGACTTCTAGGCAGTCAAAGATTCTAGAATTAATTTCTTTATATGAGATTGAAACCCAAGATGATTTAGTTTCTAGGCTAAGTTCTAGTAATTTTGAAGTAACACAAGCAACTATTAGTCGTGATATAAAGGAATTAGGGTTAATTAAAGTTATTTCATCACAAACAGGTAAATATATGTATTCTTTGCCAAAAGCAAATCAAACTCCCAATAAATACATATTCATTTTAAAAGAAAGTGTTATATCTTTTAATGTTGTAAATAATCTTGTTGTTGTAAAAACTCTTAGAGGTGTTGCTGAAAGTGTTTGTAGTATTCTAGATGGTTTTAATTTACAAAACGTTTTAGGTATTGTTAGTGGAATTGATACTGTTATGATAATCTTTGCTGACTCAGAAAAAGCTGAGTATTGTTTAAATAAATTAGATAGTATAATAAATTTTTAATAAGTTTGTTTTTAAAAAAATTTTAGATTAGAAAATTTTATTTATCTTTTCTAAAATTTTTTTTCATTAACAATGAGAAATTGTAAATTAATTGAATAATTAAAATTTTTTTTATATTTTTAAGTTATATAATTTATACATACAAATAAAAATAAAACTGAAATAATGTTTGTTTAGATGATTTTCTATAAACTTTTTAAAAAAAGTTTTCAATTTCAATGTATTAAATTTATTTTGTATAAATTTATTTCTGACTGTTTTTGATAGTAGTTTTATTTGTTTTTTTAAGAATATATTTTATTTTGAATTATGTATTTATAATGTAAATCATTTTTTTTAATTTAAAAATTATTTAGAATAAAATAAT
>CASESH010000031.1 GCA_949290565.1 uncultured Christensenella sp.
AATGGCTCTATAAATAAAATGTAAATTTTGACAAAAATAAAAACCCTTTAAAGTGGCTAAAAGCCTTTATTTTAAAGGGTTTTATGTATCTGGAGCTGGTGGCGGGGATTGAGCCCGCTCTCTCAGCCTTACCAAGGCTGCACTTTCCCATTAAGCTACACCAGCATATGTATTTGGCTCCATAAAATAAAGCCATTTTCAGTTATTTTTTTAGTCTTTTTTAGGCGCTAAAATTTCCTTACCAAGGCGGTGCACTACCGACTGTGCCACATTAGCATATGTATTTTTTATTAAATTTTAGGGTGCTGAAAATATGTTCTGCTTATCTTACAAAGGTAGTGTTATATACTAATTGAACTACTTTAAGATAAAAATTTTTGAATAGTTTCACGATATTGATGTTTAGTATTTACATATAGTTTTTGTTTTTAGATTAACTATCTTTGTTTTTTATATTGTTATAATTTTAATAACTTAATTAAATTAATTGAATACTAAAACTAAATTTTTATTAAGTTATCTTTATTTTAACAATTAAAAGTATATTTAAAAAAAATATTTTGTCAATTTTATTTATGACTTTTATTTAAACTCTATAAAAATAATAAAATTCAATTAAAATTTACAAAATATAAATATTAAATTGATAGATTTTAAAAAAAATGATAAAGTTATTATAGATATTTATATTGCAAAAAAGTCGATTATTAAAGAGGTAGATATGCAAAAAACAAAAAGTATGTTTTTCATAGTTCTTTTAACTTTACTTATGCTAGTCTTTTTATTTTTAACAAGTGTTTTTTTTAATTTTAATAATGCACGGGCACAAGAAGTTGATTATCAAAATTTACCAAGCGAAGTTACCAAGGACAATTATAGTACTGAGTTTGGAATTGATAAAACATTATTTGATGCCTTATTAACTTTAAAGCAAACACTTGTATGTTCTTCACTAGAAAATTCTATTGAGTTAGATTTTTTTGAAACATATAATTCTTATTTTCCGATTAATTATCCAGATACTGAAACTCAACAAAATTCTATAACCATAAAGAATGATTTAGATGCTGGTAAATTGTATCTTATTACCGGAGAAAATGCTCATTATTCTTGTTTAAGTGATTTATCTAAAATTAATAATATTTTTGGTTTACAATATTTTTCAATGAGCAATATAAATAGTTTAGATTTAAGTTATAATAACATCAAAAATGTAGAGGCAGAAGATTTATCTACTTTTAATAATTTATCTACACTTAATTTTAATAATAATATGCTAAATCAAATAAATTTTCCTACTGTTTTAAACAACAAAATTATTTATCTAAATTTATCTAATAACTTCATAGAAAAAATAGATTTAGGATGTATGATGTCAAATGGACAAGTTAATTTGTCTAACAATAGAATCAACAATATAAATGATATCAATTTAATAAGGAAACAAGCAAGTCTTAATTTAAGTTTTAATAATTTAACAAATGTTTCACAAGTCGAACTTTCTAAATATTCAAATTCAGTCGTGATGATTGTACAAGGATTAAACAAAGATGAATTTAATATTGGAGATATTGTATCGGTTTATAATGATGGTTATGTAGATGGATTAATCGGTAAAGTGAAATACAATAACATTGGCAGTGAAGAAGAAAATAGTCAATATACAGGTGAAATTTTTTCTACAACAGGAAATTATTTTGTTGAAAATATTTACTTAGGCGCTGGAAAAACAGTCGTATATTTTAATTATTCTCCAAATAATAGTTTAACAAGTGAACAAGAAGAATATTTGCAAAGTAATTATTTATTTGAGATTCAGTTGCCAAAACTAGTATGCGTAGCAACGGTTAATGGTAACAAAATAGATAATTATATTCAAAACGATAAGATGTTGTTTCAATTTAATATTAATATTGATAGTAAAATTTGTAACTATCAGGACATTATTGAAAATGCAAAAATATATTGTGGAGTAAGATTTGATGAAAAAGAGAATAGTCAATTCTTATTAGAAAATGATGGAACGTTTTATATAAATGCTTATGCTAGTTTTGATGGTATAGATGGAGAAATCCTTACTATAAAAGCAGAAAAAACAAATGACTTATATGTTATAATTGGAATTATTGTAATTATAGGAATAATTAGTATATTGAGTTGCCTTTATTTTATAATTAAATGGTATAAGAATGGAGCAGTTGTTGCACCATTAACAGATAAAGAAATAAGAAGATATAGATATACGACAAAGACAGAAGAAGTTAAAAATAAAAGTTTGTTAGAAAAGAGTAATTTAAAAGATGTGAAAAATGATAAAAACATAAATGATAACAAAAATGAAACAGATAAGGATTATATCGATTTAAAATAGTTGTCTTTTAGAACGACCATTCGGTTTAAATTAACTATTAGAAAAAAAAGCAATATTTATAATGAATGACCATTCGGTCGAAATAAATTAAACAAGGAAAAGATAAATGAATAATAAGGAAAAAAAAGTTGTTGTTATAACCGGTGCATCAAGTGGAATAGGTAAAGAGGTTGCAAAATTTTTTGCAAAAAATGGACATATTGTGTATGGATTATCTAGAAGAACTTTTATTGAAGATGGAGTCATTTCTTTGTCGTGTGATGTAACTGATGAACAGCAAGTTGAAAAATCTATACAAGATATTTATAATAGAGAAAATAAAATAGATATACTTATTAATAATGCTGGGTTTGGTATTTCGGGTTCTATTGAAAATCAGCAAATTAAAGAAATTGAAGATATGTTTAAAGTCAATTTTTTGGGGGCTGTAAATGTTACTCAAAAAGTTTTACCTATTATGAGAAAACAAAAATTTGGTAAAATTATAAATACTAGTTCAGTAGCAGGCACTATACCTATTCCTTTTCAATCATTTTATTCGGCTACAAAATCAAGCCTTGATATTTGGGCTATGGCACTGAGATTAGAAGTTAAACAATTTAATATTCAAGTTTGTAATGTTTTAGTTGGAGATACAAAAACTTCTTTTACAAGTATAAGACAAAAAACTCAAAAAGATAAAGGTAGTGTTTACGAGGAAGTTGTAAAAAAATCAATTTCTAAAATGGAGAGAGATGAACAAAACGGGAAAGACCCTATAACAGTTGCTAAGGTAATGTATAAGATATCAAAAATGAAAAGATTGCCTGTTACAAAAGTTGTTGGATTAGAATATAAATTAATTATGTTTTTACAAAAGATACTTCCTAAAAAATTTATGCTTTTTATTGTTAATAAATTATATATGTAAAAAAATAAAAATGAATAAAAAAAGATAATGATTTAAAATTACATTATCTTTTTTTAATATATTTTTTAAAAATTAGTTATAAAATTAATCTATTATTTTATCTTCTTCGACCTTAGATATTACCGGTTTGCCATTTTTGTCAAGAAGGGGAGAGAGCCCGCCTGAATAACCAGACATTCTATAAAGATAATTTACTCCTGTTTCTTTATCTACCTAAATTTCCATTACATCGACTATTCCTTGGGTGTAAATTTTTGAAAATCTTCTATCTGATGAGTTGTTTTTCTTCATTCTTTTTACCTCTTAGTTTAGTTTAATAAATTCATTATAAGATATATATTTATCAAATGTTTTAGTTTTGTCAATCTTTATAATCCTATTTGCAACCGTTTCTGTCAACTCTTGGTCGCTTGAAGCAAATAGTAGAATTCCTTTAAAGTTAGTCATTCCTTTATTTAATGCTGTAATACTTTCTAAGTCAAGATGATTTGTTGGCTCATCAAGCATTATTAAATTGCCTTGTTCCAGCATTATTTTTGATAACATACATCTAACTTTTTCACCACCACTTAAAACGTTTGCAGGTTTAAGTGCTTCTTCACCAGAAAATAACATTCTTCCTAGCCAACTTCGTAGAAAAGTAGAGTCTTTTTCCTTTGAAAATTGACCTAACCAATCTGTTAAGGACAGGTTGGTTTTAAACATATCATTGTATTCTTTTGGCAAGTATGATGGTATTATGGTTTTGCCCCATGTAACACTCCCAGAGTAATCTTTATCTTTTCCAGAGATAATATCAAATAGGGCAGTTATTGTATTAACATTATCTGAGAAAAAAGCAATTTTGTCATCTTTATTAACAACAAAACTAACATTTTCAAAAAAACCTTTTTTTGTTAAATTTTTTACATTTAGAACATCATTTCCTATTTGTCTTTCAAAACTAAAAGCAATATAAGGGTATTTTCTTGAAGATGGTTTTATATCTTCGATAGTTAGTTTTTCAAGTTCTTTTTTTCTACTTGTTGCTTGTTTACTCTTTGAGGCGTTTGCAGAGAATCTAGCAATAAAATCTTGTAATTCTTTTGCTCGTGCTTCGGCTTTTTTATTTGCTTCCTTTTGTTGTCTAAGTATTAATTGACTTGTTTCATACCAAAAGTCATAATTTCCAACATAAATTGTAATTTTTCCATAATCAACGTCACAAATATGAGTACAAACTTTATTTAAAAAGTGTCTATTATGAGAAACAGTTATAACTGTATTTTCGTAGTTTAATAGAAAATTTTCAAGCCATGTTATTGTTTTTACATCTAAGTTGTTTGTAGGTTCGTCAAGCAACAAAATATCGGGATTACCAAAAAGTGCTTGTGCAAGTAGCACTTTGACTTTTAATTTACTATCTAAATCTTTCATAAGTGTTTGGAAATATTTACTATCAATGCCTATTTCGCTTAATAAACTTTCGGCATTACCTTCGGCTTCCCATCCGTTTAGGTCTGCAAATTCTTGTTCTAACTCACCTGCGAGGATACCATCTTCTTCACTAAAATTTTCTTTTGCATATAGTTTATCTTTTTCATCCCAAACTTGCATAAGTCTTTTATGACCTAAAAGAACAGTTCTTAAAACTGTCTCATTATCGTAGGCGTTTTGATTTTGTTGCAATACGGATAATCTCTCATTTTTACCTAAAACAATTTCTCCCTTGGTTGTTTCAAGTTCGCCTGATAATAGTTTTAAGAATGTAGATTTGCCAGCACCATTGGCACCTATAACTCCATAGCAATTTCCTTTTGTAAACTTCAAGTTTACATCACTAAATAATTTTCTACTTCCAAAATTCAAAGATACATTATTTACTTGTAGCATATTAGATTTCCTTTTTACTGTAAAATATTACACAAAATAATTAATTTAGTCAAATTTTAAATTTAAAATAAAAAAGAGCAAATTTGATGCCCTTATTAATTGAATTTTTTTAATACTATTCCAACTTTTGACATATCAACTTTGCCGGCGTAATTTTCTTTAAAAAATTTCATAATATAAGGAATAGTTTTATTTTCTTGTTTAGAGATTATGTCAAATATTTCATCTTCGCTTAGCATCTTAGGTAAATATTTTGACAATATTTCTTTTTGTTCTTCAATCAAATTTGATTGTTGTAAATTATTTGCTTTTTTGTAACTCTCACTCTCATCATTTAGTTCTTTGATTGTTTTTTGTAAAATTTGAACCATATCTGCATCGGTTAATTCTTCTTGCTTTTCTCGTTTTTTTACAGTTTCTAGCATTGCTTTTGTTAAAACAACAGAATAAACGGCCCTAGCATTTTGATTTCTTTCTTTTAAAGCCTGTACATTTGCCTTTTTTATTTCATCTAAAATCATAATAAGTTCTCCTAAAATATAATACTAATATGATAGTATTTTTATAATAAAAAATCAAATAAAAAAATTGCTTTGCTTGATTTAGTTTATTCTTTTGTTTGACTAAACTGTAAAATATATATAAAATTTATTTATATAATGCACAAACTAAAAGAGAGGTATTTAAATGAAGAAATTAAAGTATTATTTTATTTTTTTACTACTTGTGCTTCTGTTTCCTTTTAGTTTGTTTGGTTGTAATGAAACCTCTTTTGAAACAACTCCTTGGATTAACTCCTCACAAACTTCCCAAGATATTAAAAATTTGAGGGACAATGCACGTTCTCGTATGAGTTCGTTGCCGGTTTATTATGTTACAAGCGTTACCTATAATTTTAATCATACATCAGATAATCTCTTTCAAAAGAAAACTATAAATGATGTTACAAAGACAACTTTAAATTACAATTTTAATACCGAAACTCTTGCAAAAGTTGAATTTAATAGAACTGTTGATGGTGAAAACATTTATTTTCAAAATGATTACTATGTTAATGAAGAAAATGATAAAAACAAGTACACCACAATTACTCAAAATGTTAATAATACAACTTCAACTGAGTATATTAAACAATCGTATTCAACGACTAATAATTTTTCTAATTTGCTAAGCAATATTATTTATGATATATCTACTGATGAAACAAATACTGTTCAGCAAAAAGAATATGATAGAGTAAAATATTATAAATTAATTTCAACAAAGGCTACTGAAAATATGGGCCTAGATTTAATTAATAGAAAATTTGTTGAGGACAGCAATTTAGTTAATAATCCAGCACTTTTTAAAATAAGAAGTAAAGATGATTACGTTTTATCATTTAGTTGTGAGTATGGTTTTGATAAAAATGATTATCTAACTTATTTTGCAATGAATTATACAATAGGATATTACAATATTGCTGGAATTAATGAAAATTATCTTAACGTTAGTGTTGTAACAAAGTTAAATAGTTTTGGTAGAGAAAATGTAGAACAGTTGCAAGTTGATGACAAAGGTATGTACACTGCTTGTACATTTGTAAGTTACCTAAACAAAAATGATTTTGAAATTTCGTATAGAGATAGTTTAGAAGCAATTTACCAAGCAACTACTGTTCAAAAGATTGGAAATAGTTATTTAGTAAAAATAGAGAATTATCAATCTTCAACAATAAATGATACTAAATTTTATTATATAAAAAGTAATGATAGTAGTTATAGCGTTTATGAGTTAGATACTTTGAATAAAACATATTATTTAGTAGATGAAACAATTGATTTATTGTCCTTTGATTTTAGTTATAAGTTTAACAAAAACTCAATAAATATTAATGAAAATGAATATCAATTTGGCAGTGCTGAAAAATATTTTAATGTAGAAGTTATTGATAATCAGCCATATTCAATAGAGAACAATTATGGACAAAAAATTTATTTGATTGGCGAGGTTAAAGAAATACAAACTTTATTGTTTGATATTGATGAATATGAATTATCTATTTAGTATTAGTTAAAAATCTTTAAAAATAAAAAAACATTTTAAAAAATTTTTAAATATATTCGTTAAGTTGTTTGTTGCAATGAAAGAACCTAAAACTAATGAGAAAATTGTTTTGTAAATTTTATTTGTAAAAAATTTAATTAAAGGAGATTGTTATGAAAGAAAAAGCACTTTTGATTTTGGCAGGAGGACTTGGTAGTAGATTTGGAGGTTTAAAGCAAGTTGAACCTGTTGATGAACAAAATAATTTTATAATTGATTATTCCATTTTTGATGCTATAAGAACAGGTTTTAATAAAGTCATATTTGTTATTAAAGAAGAAAATTATAAAATTTTTAAAGAGACTATTGGAAAGAGAATAGAAAAGCACATTAAGGTTGAATATGTCTTTCAAGGTTTAAATGATTATGTCCCACAAGGAATTGATTTTTCAAAAAGACAAAAGCCTTGGGGAACAGGTCACGCCGTTTTGGTCGCAAGAGATAAAATACAGGGAGATTTTACTGTTATTAACGCAGATGATTTTTATGGACTAGATGGATTTAGAGTAGCATCAAATTTTTTTGATGAAAATAAAGATGAAAAAGTTTATGGTCTTGTAGGTTATATGGTTGGAAATACTTTGACTGAAAACGGGGCTGTTAAAAGAGGAGTTTGCGAAGTAAAAGATGACTATTTTATAACTGTTAATGAAAGTAGTATCGAAAGAAAAAATGGTGTTATTTATGCTAATAAATTGGGTACTGATGAAATAAGAGTTTTACCTGAAAATTACCCTGTTAATATGAATTTAATTTGTTTCCGAAAAAATTATATAGATATTTTGGAAAAAAGATTTAAAGATTTTGTTTTAGATAAAAATACAAATTTAGAAAAAGATGAGTTTTTACTTTTAAACGAAGTTAGTTATGCAATTAAAAACTATGGTTATAAAATGAAAATGCTTAAAACTAGCGCTGTTTGGCATGGTTTTACATATAAGGAAGATAAAGAAAAAGTGGTAAATGCAATCAAAAAATTAAAGGAAGAAAATCAATATCCTAATAATTTATGGAGTAGTGATGACTGAGTTTATAGAAAATATATTTTCTTCAATCTTTGGAAATAAT
The DNA here is from genome assembly GCA_949290565.1 of uncultured Christensenella sp. Taxonomy (GTDB): domain Bacteria; phylum Bacillota; class Clostridia; order Christensenellales; family UBA1242; genus UBA7862. Next base: position 8,307 of record CASESH010000031.1, read on the forward strand.
GTTATTCTTGCTACAATATTGATTGCTTTTGTTCCTGTTATAGAACTTAAAGGGGCTATACCTTTTTCTATGTCAACTGAAATTTGGGGACAATCTGCCTTGTCCTTATGGGAAGCGTTTGCATGCGGACTTTTGGGTAGTTGTCTTGTAGTCCCTATTTTAGCACTAATTTATGAACCACTTATTAGATGGTTAAAAACTACTAAACTATTTAAATCTATTGCAAGTAAATTTGAAGAAAAAGTTAATAAGAAAAGACAAAAAATAGAAGATAATAACTTGCAAGAGAAAACTGAAAAAAGAAGAATTTTAAAAAGATTTTGGGGCGTTTTTATATTTGTTGCAATTCCTTTACCATTTACCGGTGTATGGACAGGGACTTGTATTGCAGTTGCATTGGGACTCGGTTTTTGGCGTAGTTGTTTGGCAGTTGTTACCGGCAATATAGTTGCAGGAATCATTATCACTATAATTACTATGTTTTTTGGAGATGCTTCACTAATATTCTTCTATATCCTTGTCGGACTAATCTTGTTACTTGTGATTATTGCTTTAATTAAATTATTAATTGATAAAAAGAAAAATAATGATATGATTGATAAAAATTGTGAAAATTAAATCATTTTTTTGTTTGGCAGATACCACAAGCAAAAAGATTTTGCTTGTAAAAGAATACTTTGTATTCTTTTTAAAATTTTAAATTTTAGGTATCTGCCTGCTTTATTAGAAAGGTTCTAAAAATAACAAAAATTTATGTTTTAATATCAACAAAAGATAGAGAGTCTATTATTTTATAGATATAAATAAAAAAAGTTTTAATAAACCTTATTTTTAGAAATCATATTTTATATTTATTTCAAAATGTTTTTTTAAGATATAATTATTAATACTATGTTATTATGTTATAACTAAAAAAACTATTGATTTTAATAAAATTATCTTGTATTATATGTATGGTTAAAAGGGGATAATTCCCTTATTTTATTGTATAAGAGGAAATAATATGAAAATTACCATTTTAGGAACAGGTTGTATATGGACAAAAAGGGCTTGTGCAAGTTATCTAATTGATGATGAAATTATTATAGACCCTGGTTCAGGTACTTTAAAGCAGTTATTTAAATCATCTAATAAAATACTTCATCACGAAAAAATTGCTAAAATAAAATTAATTTTAATAACGCACTATCATGTAGATCACTATTTTGATATTGTTCACTTAATGTGGAAGATTGCAAGCAGAAACAATCCAGATGCAAGGGCTACGATAATTTGTCCTCCTGGTGGGAAAGAAAAGATTATGACACTTTGCAAACTTGGTATGAGTGAAAGTTCATATAATAAACTTGATTTTGAAAATCATATTAATTTTATTAATAGTACAAATTTAAAAGATTTTAAATATAAAGATTATGTTATTTCTGCGATAAAAATGGATCATGGAGATATTGATTGTTATGGTTATATGATAAAAGATAAAAATAATAAAGTTGTTTCATTTACCGGGGATACAATAATGTGTGAAGGTGTTAAACAAATGTTAAAAAAGAGTAACTTATTATTTTTAGATATGGCTGGGACAGATTATTCTTCAAAACATTATAATATAATTGATGGTATTCAGTTGATGAAAGATTATCAAGGGAAATGCTGTATAGTTCCTTGTCATTTAACGAGTCAAGCCGTTGACTATTGTCATGGAAGAATTGAAGTTCCAAAGGATTTAATGACAGTTGACTTAGATGATGATATTCCATATGATTTTACTTTAAAAAATACAAATAATAAAGTAGAGAATAATGATAACATTTCAGTGGGAAAGTTTGATATTATAAAGGGAAGTATGGTAAACTTAATTTTGTCCTCAGCAAAAAAAGAAAGTTCTAAGTATAAGATGCCAGAATATCATTTTGATGTTTGTCTGCCAAATAATGAAGTAATAGGTAAATTGGTTTATAGAGTTGTTCCTAAAAATATTGAAGGCTATGATGATAATATATCAATGACATTTAAGCAGGGATATAAATTAAAATCTGTAAGTTATGAATGTTGCACTTTAATTAAAAAAGTGGCTAAATATCATAAAGCAAAATGTTTATATTTAACGAGTGAACCTAATGATTTTGACACAAGAGTAATTTATGAGTCTTTGGGCGCCTACTTAAAAGAAATTAAGACATTTGTATATACAGAAGATGGAAAGAGAAAAAATAGAGAAGAATGTATATGGGTTTGGGAGTTTTAAAATGGAAAATACAAAAGTAAGAAATATTGCTATTATTGCACACGTAGATCACGGTAAAACAAGTTTAGTTAATGAATTGTTAAAACAAGGTGGAGCATTTAGAAAAAATCAAGAAGTTGAAGATAGGGTTATGGACTCTAATGCCATTGAGAAAGAAAGAGGAATTACAATTTTAAGTAAAAATGCTTCTTTTATGTATAAAGATATAAAAGTTAATGTTGTTGACACTCCGGGACACGCTGACTTTGGAGGAGAAGTTGAAAGAGTTCTAAAAATGGTTGATGGAGCACTTCTAGTTGTAGATGCCTATGAAGGACCGATGCCACAAACAAGATTTGTTCTTGAAAAAGCGCTTTCTTTAAATCTTAAAATCGTTGTGGTTATAAATAAAATTGATAGAAAAGATAGTAGAGTTAATGAAGTAGTTGATGAAGTATTAGAATTATTGTTTGATTTAAACGCAAGTGAAGAACAACTTGATAGCCCAATAGTTTATGCTTCTGCACGAAATGGAATGGCAACGCTTGATATGAATAAACCAGGTAAGGATATGACAGATTTATTTGAGACGATAATAAATCATATTCCTTGTCCTAATGGAGATGAAGATAAACCATTTAATATGTTAGTAAGTTCTACTGAACAAAATGATTTCTTGGGGAAATTGGCAGTTGGTAAAATTGAGCAGGGTACTCTTAATATTAATGATAACTTAGTTGTAACAAATTATCATGATGAAAATAAAAATATTTCATTTAAAGTTCAAAGTATGTTTGAATTTGTTGGATTAAAAAGGTTGCCAATTACTTCTGCTAAGGTAGGAGATATAGTTTGTATTGCAGGTGCTGACAATATTTCGGTTGGAGACACTCTTAGCGACAAGGATAATGTTAGTACATTGCCATTTGTCAAAATAAGTGAACCAAGTGTTGAAATGAGTTTTATGGTAAATAATAGTCCATTTGCTGGAAAAGAAGGCAAGTATTGTACAAGTAGACAGTTAAGAGAAAGACTTATGAAAGAGGCAGTTAGAGATTTAAGTTTAAGAGTGTACGACACGGAAAATGCAGATACTTTTAGAGTCTTAGGTCGAGGAGAAATGCACTTGTCAATTCTTATGGAAAACCTTAGGAGAGATGGCTATGAATTCCAAGTCAGTATGCCAAAAGTTTTGTTTAAAGAAATTGATGGAAAAAAGTACGAACCAATAGAAAGGGTAGTGATTGATCTACCAGATGATAAAACAGGAAATGTAATTAGTGTTTTAGGTTCTAGGAAGGGAGAGTTGTTGTCAATGCATAGTAACAATGGCAGGACAAGATTAGAATATCTCATACCGGCAAGGGGGTTGTTTGGATATAAAAGTCAATTTCTAACTGACACAAATGGCGAAGGTATAATGAGTAGCGTTTTTTATGATTATCAGGAATTTAAAGGGAATTTAAACCGTAGGAATTATGGAATGTTAGTTGCTTTTGAAACAGGAGAGGCTGTTCAATATGGATTATTTTATTCACAACAACATGGGAAATTGTTTATAACTCCGGGAGAAAAAGTTTATGGAGGAATGATTGTTGGAACAAATCCAAGAGTTGATGACATAGTTGTTAATGTTTGTAAAACAAAACATTTAACTAATACAAGAGCAAGTGCAAGTGATGATGCTTTAAGACTTGAACCTATTCAAAAACCAAGCCTCGAACAATATCTTGATATGCTGGACGAAGATGAACTACTTGAAATTACGCCAAAAAGTATAAGAATGAGAAAGAAAACTCTTGACCATACAATTCGTGGCAGAGAAAATTTTAGGAAAAAGAATAGTTAAAAATTAATCTTAGTCGTTTTTAAAAAAATTTTAATGATAAAAAAGAAACTTTATTTTCTCTTAAAGTTTCTTTTTTTATAGTTTTATATATGAAAATTTTTTAGTTTTCTAACTCAGTTTCATTTGTGGATTGTTTTATATTTTTATGTTTAAATTTTCCAAAAAACCTTGTTATAGTCCATTCCTTAAAAGGCAAAGTGCACATTTCATATATTTGAATTATAAAAGTATAAGTAACTATTGTTAAAAGACCTACTAAATACCAAGTTAATGGAGTTCCACTTAAAAGAGGCTTATTCAAATACATATTATTGCTTTGACCTAAAACTGAATTGCCAATTTCAGCATAAACAATCATAAAGGCAAGTCCTATTAAGAAAGATGACCAATTTTTGAAAGTAGGTTTATAGTACCCTAGTGCTATACTTGAAATAAAGTAATAGAGCATAAGTGTATGATATAACATACCCGTAAATGGATGAATGTTAAAAAAATTGTCAAAATAAATCAAAAAGTCAGGATAGAAAAAAGTTATTGCTCCGCCAAAAAAACCAGCAAAAATTGCATATTGAAACGTTTTTGTGGTTGGTTTAAAAAATAGAACCACAATAGGTACAATAAATCCCATTGTACTACAAAATGTATCAGGTATAAAATCAATAAAAGTTCCACTACGAGATTTGGAAACTACTATCCTATTGATAATGATAAGTATTAATGAAAAGATAGCCATTATTTTAAAGTAGATACTTAACTTATCTTTTTTTAAAAATTTTTTTAATAATATAATTGACAGTGCCATTACTATTATAGAAATAATTATATAAAAAATATGCTCTGTACAATAAGCGTCCATATTTACTCCTTTTTTATTTAAAAAAATGGGTGAATTTAAAATTATAATTCACCCATTTTATATTTTAAAAACATATTTTTATAATTCTTTATCAAGAAGTTGTTGTTTCTTTTTTTCGTATTCTTCATCTGTAATAAAGTTTTTGTCTTTTAATTCTTTTAATTTATTAAGTTTGTCTTCCAAACTTTCATCTTTTTTACTTTCTGTACTTGCAGGTTCTTGATAATTTCCAAATCTATTATTAAATCTATTTATTCTTTGTTGTCTTTCATATTGGTCTTTTTGAAGTAGTTCAATAGCCTCAGGAGTTTCAAGGAATACAGGTTCTTTGAAAATATATGAAAAGAGAATATAGAAAACACTTGCAAGTCCTAGTGCATAGTTTGAAATAGAAAGTAGATATAGAGGAAAGTTGCTATTTGAAGCAGAGAGCAACAAAACAGCAGTACCACTTAAAGCCCAAAGGACAGCGAGAATAAGTTCAGCAAAAGCGTTAAATCTTTTTTCTTTAAATCCCATAATTGCGATAATTAATTTCCAAATTGCAAAAACAAGAGCAAAGAAGAAAATGAAATATCTTAAATCAAATTTTGAATTAGGAACAAGAACGTAAGTTATTGAAGTAATGGCAACAAGAACAGTTAAGCAAATATAAAATATGCCATCAGCACATAAATATTTTTTTTGACTTTTATAGTCTTTGAAAACGCTAATTTGAATAGAACCTAAAAAAATGCTTGCGATAAAGACAATAATAATTGAACCTGTAACCGATACGCCTAGGAAATTACCACTCATTAAACCTACAATAACAAGAATGATAAAAGCGATTGAGATTAAAATGCTAGTAACGACAGAACCTGATTTTGTTTCACTTTTTAAAAATTTATTTTTTTCCATTATTTTCTCCCTATCAACGAGAATACGAGTCTTAAGAAGAAGTAAATCAATTCAAATGCGTTGAGAATAGTGTTAACTACATATAATTTTCTCCAAGCAATGAAAAGTTTATTAATTCTTTTTTCTTCTTCTTCGTTTAGTATGCCCATATTATAAATAATTTCTTTACCATAATTAAGTGCTTTACGTTCAATCTTTAATGAAACGAGGGAAACTATAAAAGGAATCAAAGTTAAAAGCAAACCAACAGCGCTGAAAACAATTGAAATAATTCCCAATTGGCTAGTAGAAATTAAATCAATTATGATACCAATAATAACAAGTGGTAAAAAGAGAATAGGCAACCAACCAAAATATTTGGTAAACAAAACTGAATTAAGTCCTTTTGTTCCCTCACTGTCAAGTTTGGCAAGTCCAACTAGTTCGCAAGCCTTAGCAAGTGTAGTAACGCTTGGACGTCTAGCAGTTCCCCAAGCAAGTCTAATTGTTTTTGTTTTCTTGCGATAGGTGTTGCCTATAAATAAACTAGCGAAGAAACCAACCTTTTTAACCTCGACATCTATTAGCCCGTTTTCATCAAGAATGAGTCGAGTGTAATCTAAAATAGGCTTATCAATTTCGAGTTTTTTAAGTGCGAACCAAACAGTAATTCTATTTGCGTTCCACCTAATGAACGAAGCGACAACTGAAAATAGAAATAAACCTACAAGAATTACAATGATAGCAATTGTGTAAATATTCATAAATCCTCCTTATTTTTAAGTTATTATACAATATTATTATGTATACTCAAAATAAATTTTAGTATTTTAAAAAAAATCTTTATTAAAATAACAAATTATTTGTTTTTTAAAAAAGATTAGTGTAAAAGTCCAAGCAGTAAAAAACAATAAAAGATATTTTAAATAATTACAAATTTCGACAAAAGAGATAATGAGGAGCAATATAGTATTAGTAAAATTTGTAATTATTTGTGTGTTATTTTGTTTGATTGAGGACGTAAAAATATGTTATACTTTGCATAGTAAAGATCTAATACTTAGTTTTTTAAAATTTAATTTACGGAGGAAAAATGTTAAAGAATAAAAAGATTCTAGTTATAACTACTACTGATAATATGATATGGCAATTTTTAATTCCTCATATACAAGAATTACAAAAGGCAGGAAAC
>CASESH010000032.1 GCA_949290565.1 uncultured Christensenella sp.
TATGTCTTTCATGACAAACCTCCTATGTTATTTTTTTGTGTAGACTACAAAAAAATTTTAACACAGGAGGTATTTTTATGTAAAGGTTAACCTCTATTGAACCCCGGGACTATCCCGGGGTTTTCTTTAACAAAAAAAGAAAAACTAAACAAATAGTTTTTCTTAAAAAAATTAGTTAGAAATTAATATTAAAAAATAAACTACATTTCAGTTGCCATTTCATTAGACAAAACAGCCTCAAATTCCTGCATCATATCTTTTTCAAAATCTTGCTCAACCGCAAACTCATTTGTAATAGATGCCAAGAAGCCATTAGCAACCATAGAAAATTTTGTATTTTTATTTGGGTTGCTAGCCGTAGTGGAAAATAAGTTTGCAAATACAGCACAAACAGTAGATTGTGCAACCATAAAGAATAAGTCCTTTTTAGGCAAACTAAAATCTTTATCGACAAAGACAATATTTTTACCGAACGAAACAGGCCTATCTTGAAGTTTTACGAACTCAACTTTCACAGGAGAAGCCTTAAAACCTTTCTTCTTTTCCTTAGATAAATTATTAACAATATATTCAACAGTCTTAGTCTCGTAAAATCTAACGCAGTTAGTAACAGCCAAGACTTTTTTGTCATGACTTAAATTATCCCAATCTTTGTAATCTTCGACAAAAACCATAACAAATTCCCCCTCTAAATTTAAGTAGAGTATAACATAATAAAAAGAAAAATTCAAGTTTATTAACAAAAAACAAATTATTTTTTTTAAAAAAAAGATAAAAAATTTAAAAGAAAAATTTAAATTTTAAAGTTTTATTTTGGTTAATAATCACACCCTTTAAAGCCATCTCATCTAACCAAACCTTTCCCACTTTACCCTTAACTTTTCTTGTAGAACTAGGCAAAAAAATGTTTAGACTAGTAGATTGAGAAGAAAAAATTTTCACAACAAACAAGCGTTTTCTCAAATTAAAATCAAGATTTACAGTAAGAAAAGAATTAGGTTTAAGTCCATACAAGAAACCTTTATGACAAATGTTAGGGAAAGAATTAAAGAAAAAAATATTATTACCACTAGAAGTAAAAAACATATTTTGAATTAAAGCACAACACGCAACATTTTTATCAACCGACTGTGAAGCAAAATTCTTACTACCCACGCCTTGTAAAAAGAGTGAATTTTGAGAAAAAATCAAGTTGTCATTAAGAAAGTTTTTAATAAGACAAGATAAAATTTTAAAGCCATCATTCCCCTCCCCACAAGAGAAAAGCGTTGAGGCAATATCAATAAGGTTTCCACCATCAAAATTTCCAAAAGCGTTAATGTACCTGAACTTGACAGTACTTTGTACCAAACTCTCATAATCTCGTTTAAAATTAGCCGACTTTAAGCCAATGTTATAAGGAAACAAAAAAGAAACATAGGGCGAGTTATAATTAGACAAAAAAGAATTACAGTTATATTCCTTGATACTTCCATTTTCATCAACTTCAACACTTGGAAGTTTGCTAGAAGCCTCCTCCCAAATACTAGAAGAAAGTCCAAGTAAAGAACAAGATTTAATAAGAATATCAAAGACCATTTTAGCGCAATTAAAATCAATAACACAATTAGTAGCAATTCTTTTTCCCGTATTTAAAGAGGTGTTAAGAGGAGAAATAGAAAACGGAGAAGAAAAAACATTTGTAAGTTGTTGCTCGTTAAAAAAATCTAAATAGAAATATCCCACTCCCTCAAAAAAAGAAAAGGCAGATTTAAGAAAAGTAATGCTAGAAGAATGTAAATAGTATTGAAACAGTAAAACACACAAAACGGCACCTGTATTAATGTTTAACAAATTTTTTTCGTCAAAGAAAATAGGCAAACCATTATCTGCACAAATTGGAGGAACAAACAAACCCCTACTATTAAATAATTTTTTACCAACTAAATGAAAATTTTGAGTGTTATTCAAAATGTTTTGGAAATTAAAATCAAGAAGTTTAAAGAGATTGCTATTAAAACTAAAAGAAGCAAGTCTTGGGAATTCTAAAAAATAATCAAACAATCCAAAATTATTTTGAAATAAATTTTTACTTAAAACAGTTAAATCTCCCGACACACAAATAAAAATAAACTTACCAAAGTCGTAAAGTTTTTGAATAAGACTTGGTGAAATAATACCCTTTTTAACATTAAGTAGTTCTTCTTCAACAGTCAAACCTTTTTTATAAGATAGACTTAAAGAGGTTGAATTCATAAGTTGCAAATGTTTTTCGAAATGTTTTTTAAAAAACAAATCATAAGATAAACTCTTAGAAAGATTTAAAAAAGTTTGCCTCAAATTGCCATCAAAAAAAGGCTGTAAAAAAATTTCAACACTTTTAGCCAAAGTGCAAACAATACTATTTTTAGTTAGACTAATTTCACCCTCATTACAAATAACTCTTGCAACTAAACCAAAAAGAGATTTTCCTTTCAAAAAACTTTCTTGATTTAAGACCTCAGTTTCAAAAAACTTTTCGTAAAGGTTAAATTCCATTTCATCAAGAGAAGATTTTAGTTTATGGAAAAGACAAAAAGACTTTGAAAAATTTAAACCTAGGCGTTTGTTTTTTACAATAAAACTTTTATTGTTAAGAGATAAACTTTCAAAAAAACATTTTGTACGCAAAACTTTATTTGAAAAAAAATCATCAATAAAGAAAATAAAATCATTATAAACAAAAACTCTGCACTGTTTATTAGTTAAAAAACCGAACTCAATATCAACACGCCTATTTTTAAAGCCCTGAATTTTAAAACAAGTCAAATTATTTTCTCTGGAAACAAAATGAGACCTTAGCACCTGACCATTTCTATCGCAAAACCCAACCTGGACTTCCCCAGAGTTAAGATTAAGTGTTCTAAAATAATCATAAACAGAACTAACAACATCAGTTTTTAAAAAGATTTTACAAAACTTATTAGCACTAAATTTAGTAAGATTAAAGTTGCTAAGTCCTAGATTTTTGTTAAAGATATTTTCGCAGACCTCATAATTTTTTAATAAAAGATTTTCTTTAATTTGTTCAAGCGAATGAGAAACATCACAAAGAGAAGAAAAAACAAATTTATTTTTTAAAAATCGCGTAGAAAAATAAAATTCATCAACATTAGCCCCGCCGGTTGACAATAAAACACAATCAGAATTACCTGTCAATAAACCTTCATTTAAAGACCTAGATGGCGACAAAAAACGCAAAATATTTCTATCTTTACCCATAAAAAAATCCTTGTATAAGCCTAATAAAATTATTACCAAAATTTAAAAAATCTTAACAATCTTTAATTATAAAAATAGATAGAAAAAATAAAATAAAAATTTTATCGAACATATGTTTGACAAAACAAAATATATGTACTACAATTTGGTATTGTTAGATTAAATAGATAACTAACAAAGATTTATACAAGAGATAATCATCTTTTATTAATTTTGCAAATAGATTAAAAGATTATTTTTAAAATATAGATAAAAAAATATGATTCTTGCAAAAAAGTTTAATTATAGTTAAAAAATAAAAAATGAAAATATCTAACTTGTATATTTAATCTAAAAAAATTAAAAATTAACAAAAATAAAATAATTAACTGAAAGGAGATAAAAATGAAAAATTATTTAACATTTGCCATACTACTAGAATTAGGCAAAAGGGACAAAGTTTCTGCAAAAGAACTTGCCGAAAAATTTGAAATATCTCCAAGAAGTATTTATAGATACTTAAACGAACTAGAAAGCGCAGGTATTCCTACATATACAAAACCCGGGAAAAATGGTGGAATAGGCATAAACAAAAATTTTGCACTAGAAAGTTTATTATTAAATGATTTTGATAAAATATTTTTAAAAAAAGTTATAATCTCACTCAATCTTCCACAAGAAAAGAAAAATTATTACATAGAAAAACTTTCTCTTGATGACAAATAAATTTAATAAAAAAATTAGAAGAATTAAAAAACTAATAATAACAAAATAAAAAAATTAAATTAAGTTCGAAAATAATATTATATAAAATAAAGCAAAAATTATAAAAAAAGAATTAAAATTAGAAAATTAGCCTACTATAAATAATTTTTTCATAAAAAAACCCTATCAAAAAACGAGATAGAGTTTTTATAAAAATTTATTATTTTTTTATATAAAACTAAAATAACATATAAAATTAGTAAAATTTTTATTTATTCAAAACTTATTAATCTATAAAAAAACAACTTAAATTAAATAAAATAAAATAATATTTTAAATTTTATAATTTATTTAGTCTAAAAAAACTAAAAACAAATTTAGACAACTTCGACAAAATCATTAATAGTTAGTTGGTATTGATTAGTTTCTAAATTGCTTTCTCCTCTCTTAATAATGAGAGAAATTTTATCTTCTGGTCTAAGTGATAGCAAGTAATCCTGCAAGTCATAAAACATATCAAAATAAATGATTTCCTTTTGTTCATCTTTTTGAACTGTCAATCCAAGAATTACATCATCAACTTGCAACCCAATTTGACTAGCAATAGAATCTTCCACAACACTTTGAACGCAAATAACAGAGGATTTATTATTTTTAAAAGTCAACTCATCATAGTTACTAGACAACTGACTTTGATTGTCATCTTTTCTAGTAAATCCCAATGTAATTTTATAAACACCGGTAGAAACAAATTCCTCGCTTTGAGAGTTTTTCAAATTACTAAAATACAAAATATTTTGAACAACATTATAAACATTAGTAGCAGGAATAGCGTTAGCAATATTTTCATACAAAGAAGAATTAAATTTAGCATTAACAATCCCTATAAGTTGACCTTGCAAATTAAACAAACCACCACCACTATTTCCACCGTTAACAGAAGTATCCATACGAAGACATCTAAGAATAACATCTTGATTGTTAATTTCGACCGAAACATATTCGCTATCTTTTGAGACGATGCCACTAGTAACAGAAATACCTTGTCCCATAGGATTACCAACAGCGATAGCACCCGAACCGACTTGCAAATCAGTTGTAGAAGCGAACTCGACGGCAGAAGCAGAAGAATTTTGTACTTTGTCAAATTGCTCGCCTGAGATTTTAAGGACAGCCAAATCGTAGTTAATAGAGCCACCTACATAAGAAGCAGAAATAGCACCCGAACCGGCGTTGAAGCCATCTTGGGTAGAATAAGAATAAGTTTCATTACCATAAAGATAACAAAAAATATCAGAAGCAATACCATAAGAGTTATAACCAAGCGATTGAGTAACGACATGATAATTTGTAACAATGTAAGCCTCTCTATTAATGAAGTCTATATCAAAGAATACACCTGCTCCCATACTAGCATCATCATACTCAGGCGTTGGGCAATAAATACTAACTACTTGATTAACAGCCTTAGTTGCGACTTGTTGAATAGAAGAAAAATCAGGGATTACATTTTGTAAATAATCTTGTAAAAAGAGAGCATAACCTTGCTCATCATCGGTATAAAGACCTTTTTGAACAGCCCAATCAAAAAGACTGTCAACAGTTAAATCTTGCCCATCTTTACCAGGAGCCCCGTTTTGACCATCTTGACCAGAAGAGCCCACAAGCGAAAGCAACCATTCCTCCTCAGTTCCCTCAAAGCCATACTTAACAGCAATTTGATAAGCACTTAAACCATTTGTATGTGAAGTAATAAGACTAATAAGCCATTCTTCCTCTGTACCTTCAAAGCCATTTTCGACGGCGAGTTGATAAGCGCTCTTAGAGGAATTTGAATTAATTAAACTAATAATCCACTCCTCCTCAGTTCCCTCAAAACCGTTTTCAACAGCAATTTCGTAAGCACTTTTAGAGTTGTTATTGTCATTTGAAATCAACGAACAACCATAAATTCCAAACAAAATAGAAAATGACATTAAAAATATAACAAAAAACTTTACATATTTTTTCACTTTTATACTCTCCTAAAATCAAAATAGATTTTAACAAAACAGTAAAAAAACTTTATCTAAAACAATAAACTCTTTATACAAATATTAGTATAGGCAATAAATGAGATTTAAAATAAAAAACTTAAAAAAACTAAAAAAGATATAAGAAATAAATCATTTTAATTTAAAATAAATTCAATAAATTCTTTATAAACAAAAAATATAATAAAATTGAATTTTAAAAAAGAAATTCCAAAACTAATTTAATAAGAGGACTTAGTTCATAAGAACTTTTTTAAAAATTAAAATAGTTTTATTAAAAAGACATAAGACATACGCTTTAAAAACAAATAAAAAATTATTTTTTATGTTGTACAACTCATAAAACAATTCTTTAAATTTTTAACAGTAAAATATCTAAGAAACTAGACTAAATAACTAGTTGTATTATTAAAATAATGAAATTTATAAATAATGAATATGAGTTATAAAAAACATTTTTAGGCAAATGCTCAAAAAAAATTTTAAAGTCTTTATTATAAAACAACTTCTAAAAATTTAATAAACTAAAAGATTACTTTTTAACCTCATCAACTTCCTTATCAAGTCTAGGTTTTTCCTCAGTCTTTAATTTTTCTTTAATTAAACTCTCAATTTGGTCTCTAATATCAGTATGTCTTTGCAAGAACATTTTAACATTTTCTTTTCCCTGTCCAATTTTCTCATCATTAAACGAGAACCAAGAACCACTCTTTTGAATGATATCATGTTCGACAGCGAGGTCAATAATACAACCCTCGTTAGAAATGCCTTTCCCATAAATAATATCGAACTCAGCAGTTTTGAAAGGAGGAGCAAGTTTATTTTTAGCGACCTTAATTCTAGTCCTACTACCAATAATATCGCTACCCTCTTTAATAGAATCAACTTTTCTAACATCAAGTCTAACACTAGCATAAAATCTCAAAGCCTTACCACCGGTTGTAGTTTCAGGAGAACCAAACATAATGCCAACTTTTTCTCTAAGTTGATTGATAAAGATTACACAAGTATTACTTTTATTAATAACCCCAGCCAACTTTCTCATAGCCTGAGACATAAGTCTAGCCTGTAAACCTATAAAGTTATCTCCCATTTCGCCCTCGATTTCAGCCTTAGGAGCAAGAGCAGCAACCGAGTCAACAACTATGACATCAAAACCTGTACTAGCGACCAAAGTTTCGCAAATGTCAAGAGCCTGCTCTCCGTTATCAGGTTGAGAAACATATAATTCATCAAGGTCGACCCCCAACTTTTGAGCATAGACAGGGTCAAGAGCGTGTTCGGCATCAATGAAGGCAGCGATACCACCCATTTTTTGAGCCTCAGCAATAATGTGTAAAGAAACAGTGGTTTTACCAGAAGACTCAGGCCCATAAATTTCAATAATTCTTCCACGAGGAACGCCACCAATTCCAAGTGCATAGTCAAGAACAAGACACCCGGTAGGAATAACGCTGACCGGTTCCAAATGAGTCTCTCCAAGTTTCATAAGACTGCCCTTACCAAACTGTTTTTCTATTTGAATTAGAGCCTGTTCTACGCATTTTTTCTTATCAACAGCCATAATAAAAACTCCTTTAAACAAAAATAAAGATTTTAACAAAAATAAGATAAAACCCTACTGAATAAAAACAAAAACATTGAATTGATAAAATTAAATTAAAAAGGTTTTATCTTTTAATTTATATGTTTTTATTTTCAAGAGAGAATATTTTAAAATAATTTGGTAGTATAAACTACAAGTCAAATCACAAAAACACAATAAATATTATCTCATAAATAAATTATACCATTTTTTTATTCATAATCAAACAATTTTTTTGTTTTAAGAAATAGAAATAATAACAAACAAAAAAAACTAGTGTTATAAAAAAAATATGTGTAATAACTAAAAAATATATAAAACACGTAAGAATTAAAAAAATAAATGATAATTAATAAACATATTATAATTGCTAAAAAATATTAAACAAAGTTACAAACAATTTAATTTATAAAAACTAAGATAAGAAGATTAAAGAGTCGTCTTAGTTACACAAAAATCATTTTGTTTAAGTTTTTTAACAAGTTCAAAGAAGATTTCGCCCGAAGCCATTTTAATCTTTTGCTCGCTACTTCCCTTAACAGCCTTACTAAAAACATGAATTCCCTCTCTTGTACCAATAGCAAAACAACAAATACCTTCATCAAGATTTCCAGAATTAGCGACGACAACATCAGCGCCCGAATTTTCTAGAACACCAAGAGCCATTTGATAGACTATATCAAGAAAATCAATTTTTGCTTTTTTGAATACACTTTCATCAACACCAAGCAACCTAGACTTAGATAAATTAGTTGGAGTAAAATAACCCTCCACGACAACCTTACTAGCGTTTGAAGAATAAGAGAATAAGTCATCGCACAAATTGCCAGCCGTAAAATCTTCTGCGAAAGCGATTTTGAGATTATTAAGAGAAAGTAAAGAACAAACAAGTTCAGGCAAAGACTCATCATCTTCTGAATAAACATAAGGCGAAAGTTTTGAATAAATAGATGAGATAAAATTTTGACAGGAATCACTTCTAACGCCCTTAGGGACTTTAATAACTACTTCGCCAAGAAGAAGATATTCATTACAAACGACCTCAATATTAAACTTATTTTTAAAATCCCCTCGCAAGAGATGAGTCATATCAATAAGAGAAATCCCAAAAGTTTTGAGAATAAAAGTTTTAGAGTCATCACCCTTCAAGTTGAGGATAAAAGGCAAGACAGATGAAAAAAATATATGATACAACTCATCGTATTGGAGAGGCAAAAGGAAAACAGACTTTTCGTTTTGTTGGCAAAGACAGCCTTGAAAAACACTAAAAGGATTTTTAATAGTTCTAGCGATTTCAGGCATTTGCATACAAGAAAAATCTTCTTTTTTGAGTGGAACGTTCTTAGATTGTGCATATTCTTCGACGTAGCGTTTTGCATAATCAGACAAGACCATTTTAGTTGAAAAGTAATCGCAAAGCACTTTTTTAGTCATATAGAAATTATCCCACTCGTTTTGGCAAATCAAAATGACGCAATCGGAAATAGAAAGAGCACTAGTAAGAGAGTTAGACAAAACGGAAGAACTTGCTTTAATAATTTGCATATACTGAACATCTTGACTATTTTTATAAAGAGAGGAACAAATTTCATTAATTGAATTATTTTTTTTAAAACTAATAACCTCGCTATTAGAAATTGTAATGATAGAAATTTTCATTATGACTTAAAGACCTCTCTATTTTTAATTAAATAGTGCACAAGAGAAATAATAGTAATTATGACAGTAGCAAAGAGCAAAATATAAGAAATCAAATTAAAAACGCATAAAACCTTAGATGAAAAATTTTCAATAGATAAAAAGAAAGAAACAAGCATGAAGAAAAGAACAGTGAAGAATTGAAAATTAGCCTTAATTTTTCCCCACATATCGGCAGGCAAAACAACATTTTTAGTTGCGCAAAGTTGTCTAAAAGCACTAATAGAAAATTCTCTAAAAATGATAATAATGAAAGAAATTGCTCCAAAAGGCGCTAACACAACACCATCAGCAACAACTAATAAAAAGGCAGATAAAACGAGAACCTTGTCAGCAATGGCATCAAGAAACGTCCCAAGAACAGAAACTTGATTAAGTTTTCTAGCCAAGTAGCCATCAAAGAAATCAGTAAGGACAGCAAGTAGAAATAAAATACAAGCAATGAGTTTAGCAAATGGTATGAAAGTTGCTAAATAAAAAAATACAATGAAAGGAATTAATAAAAGTCTAATAAGAGTAATTCTATTTGGAATATTCATCTACCCTGCCTACCTTTTAATAAATATATTCTATCACATTAAAAACAAAATAAAAAGTTTTTTAAATGAAAAATTTAATAAATAAAATTAATTTTAAACTAAGAGATTTTTTCTAAAACTTAGAAAATGCAATTTCATATAAACAAAAAATCAATAATTTACAAGAAACAAACAAAAGTTAAGAAAAAATTAATAATTATAATAAAAAGTAAAATACCTTTGCTAGTTAAATAAGAAATACAACTACAATATAATAAAAAAGAGTACAAAAAATAAAAATAATATGTTATAATACACTACACGGAGGAAAAGTATGTTAACTTATGAACACGAGGTTTTATTTAATAAGTTACGCGATGAAAAAGAAAAAAGACTTAGAGAAGAAAGAAAAAAAATTGACCCAAATTATGTGGACCCAGATGAAGTTCAATTAAGTGAGGAACATAAACAACAAAAGGCATACATGGATACTTTAACCCCAAGAGAAAAATTGAGATACAAACTCAGGTTAGAGTTAAATGGTGGACATTTAAGAGAATATAATCCTAATCTTTCTTATAAAATAATAAAGAAAAGAACTTTATGTTTTGCAGGAAATATATTCAACCGACTTCCTTGGCGAAGAAACAAGAATGATGAAAGATACAAACAAGTTAGAAAAGAGTTAGATGAAAAACTTGAACAAGCAATAAATGATGGATATACGACATTTTTAAGTAATGTTCGTATAGGATTTGAAAGCATGTGCGTGGAGGAAGTACTAAAATTAAAAAAGAAATATCCTAAAATAAAATTTATAGCAGTTATACCATTTAAAACAATACATATAAAATGGGATATAAAAGACCAAATAAAATATAATAATCTTTTAAGTCAGGCAGATGAAATTAGGTGTTTAGTAGAGGAACTAAATTTTACAGATTACATAGAAAAAGTTGAAGAATTTATTTTAGACCATTCTAGTAGAATGATAACATTATATTTTAACAACAACGGTCCGGTAGAAAAAAGAATTAATAATGCCAAAGAGAAAAATATAGATATAGTATATCTAACTCCGATATACAAACCTATAAAAAAAACACTTAATTAAACTAATAAATATATATATAAAAAAGATGAATAAAAAATAAAAAAATATAATAAAAAACAAGATTATAAATTAAATATAGACTTATATAAAACAATTAAAAATTTTCAAGATTTTTTTATAGTAAAAAAAATATAGTTTGCAAGTGTTTAAACATAATTAGATTTAGAGCAATTAAATAGATAAATAAAAATAAATAAAATGAGAAATAATTGCTTTAAAATATTAAACTCAATTAACTAAAAACTTTATAAAAATAAAAGAGATTTACAAAAAAGTAAATTTTAAAATAATTTTTTTAATTTTTACTTTAAAGAAACATCTCTTTTTTTTAAGAATAAAAAATATATAAGTTAATATGTAGTATGTTTTTCTACCTTACCCACAAAGTAACCATCTTTAAAACCAACAATATTAACATCGACAAAATTTCCACTTCTAAGAGGCAAATTTGAAGAGAACAAAATTTGATAATCAATGTCAGGAGCACTAAAATAAGACCTCCCGACATAATACTTTCCCTCTTTTTTATCACAAATGACCTTAAAGGTTGAGCCTATTAATTTTTTATTTTGCTTTTCAATAATATTTTGCTGAATTTTTTCAATTTTTTCTAATCTTTCATCTTTTACACTCTCATCAATTTGATTTTCATAATCAAATGAAGCCGTTCCTTCCTCCCTAGAATACTTAAAAAAACCTACATTATCCAACTTAAAAACTTTTAGAAAATTACACAACTCTTTAAAATCTTTTTTTGTTTCATTTGGGAAGCCCACCATAAAAGTTGACCTAATTTTAATATCAGGAATTTTCTTTCTAAGTTTATTAATAAGTTCAACAATATCTCTTTTAGTACTTCGCCTTTTCATACCAGCCAAAACGTGATTAGAAATATGTTGCAAAGGAATATCAATATAATGTAAAACTTTTGGATTAGAAGCAATTTCCTCAATTAAATCATCACTAACCATGTCAGGATAGCAATATAAAAGTCTAATCCAAGCAAGTTTTTTAATTTTTGACAAAGCCCTAAGCAAATCAATTAAAGACTGATTATTATCTTTACCGAACCTAGTTACATCTTGCGCTACAAGAATAACTTCCCTGACCCCGAAATCTACAAGCCTAGAAGCCTCATCAACCAAATCTTTAATTAAAAAAGAGTTATAATTTCCCCTAATAAAAGGAATTTTACAAAAAGCACATCTATTGTTGCAACCATCTGCAATTTTTAAGTAAGCATAATGCAAAGGAGTAGTCAATCTTCTAACAGAAATTTCTTGCCTTTTTGTAGGTTTTTTATTAAACAAAGCAAAAATCAATTTATCAATCTGCTCATAATCCTTAGGTAAAACAACTAAGTCAACGGCTTTACTAACAACTTGAATATTGTTATCAACCATTGGCAAACACCCAATAACTACAAGTTTTTCAAGGCAACCTTTTTTCTTTAATATGGACATCTCATTAATAACATCATAAGCCTCATCACGAGCCATTTTTATGAAAGCGCAAGTGTTAATAATGATAATGTTAGCCTCTTGCTTAACTCCTGTAAAAGAAAATTCCTTATAGGCAGAAAGTAGAGAGATAATTTTTTCAGTATCAACTCTATTTTTATCGCAACCCAAAGAAACAAAACCTATTTTTTTAATAAAATCACCCATAAAATCCTCTCTTGTAAACAATGGAAAAATCAAAAAATAATTTTTATTAATTATTTAATAAATTAAAAACAAACAAAATAAAACAAAATGAAAAAAATTAAAAAGAAAACAACAAGCCTAAATTAAAGATTGTAATAAAAATATAAAGAGAAATAAAAGTAAGATAAAATAAAAAAATTAAGAGCCAAAATATTTATGATAATCGGCCATAGTCATATAAACCGTTCTAGGTTTACTACCATCTGATGGAGAAATAAATCCCGCCATTTCCATTTGGTCAATAATCTTAGCAGCCCTTTGATAACCGATAGCAAAACGTCTTTGAAGCATAGAAATAGAAGCGTGACCATTTTCTATAACAACCTTCATAGCATCAGGCATGAGAGAATCAATACTAGGGGTAGAATTATAAGAGTTTGCGCCGGCATCTGCTGATGAAGACATATTTCCATCAGAGTTAATAGCCTTAATAATATTCTCATCATATGAAGAAGAATTGTTTTCTTTAATGAAATCGACAACAGCCTTAACCTCAGGGGTATCGACAAAAGCGCCTTGAACTCTAATAGGTTCTCCATCTCTTGGAGAATAAAGCATATCGCCACGGCCGAGCAATTTTTCTGCGCCACCTTGGTCGAGAATAGTTTTAGAATCCATAAAGTTAGTAACAGCAAAAGCGATTCTAGTAGGAAGATTAATTTTAATAGAACCGGTAATAATATCGACACTAGGACGCTGAGTAGCAAGAATTAGGTGAATACCAGCAGCCCTTGCCTTTTGAGTCAAACGAATAATTCTTTCTTCAAGTTCCTTTTTATTTGAAGTAACAACTAAATCTGCAAGTTCATCAACGACTAAAACAAGATAAGGCAATTTAGGTTCTTTATTAGACAAAACCTCAGGTTGAGAGTTATATTCAGCAAGATTTTTAACATAGTGATTTTGGAAGATAGTATATCTTCTTTCCATTTCATTAATAAGCCAATCAAAAGCATTGAGAGCTTTTTTAGTTTCAGTAATAGCCTTAGGAATTAATAAGTGAGGCAAATCGTTATAGATAGCAAATTCGACTCTCTTTGGGTCAACAAGAATAATTCTCAAATCTTCCGGGCTAGTTTTATACATCAAACTTAGTAAAAGTGAATTTAAGCAAACGCTCTTACCAGAACCGGTAGAACCAGCGACCAACAAGTGAGGCATTTTGTCTAAGTTGCAACAATAAACGTTGCCATCAATATCTTTACCAAGGGCAAAAGTAAGAGGAGCACGAGAGTTGATAAATTGGGGTGAAGCAATAATATCTTTTAAACCAACAGTATCAATTTTGTTGTTAGGAACTTCAATACCAACAGCGCTCTTACCTTTGATAGGAGTTTCAATTCTAATATCACTTTTAGCAGCAAGAGCAAGGGCAATATCGGAAGAATGTGCGTGAATTTTTCTAACGGGAATACCAGAAGCGATATGAAGTTCATACCTAGTAACAGCGCTACCCCTTCTAACAGCCTCTACCTTAGCAGGAATTTTAAACTCACTCAAAACATTTTCGAGAATTTGTTTATTTTCTTCGTAGTTTTCTTCGGTTTCTTCGTTATAGTAAGTCTTTAACAAATCGATAGAAGGTCTAACATATCCACCAGAATAAGAAAAATCAGGAACAACTTCTTGTTGTTGAGATGTTGAATTAGCACCTAAAATATCAAAGTTAAAATTTCTATTAGTATTAATATTAATAGTATTACCTAGACTGTCTTCAATACTATCATCGCTAATATTTAAAGAGTGGTCTTGCTCAACAAATTTTTGACTTCTTTGACTTTGTTCAGTAGCGTCCAAATCTTGTCTTAAACTGTTTGGATTAAGAGGGCTAAAATTAGTTTTTATATTTTCAGGCTTAATGAAATCATTAGAGAATTCACCTTCTGTCTCATTATCAAAATCCTCATCATTATCCTCATCAAAATCCTGGTCTAAATCAACAATGTTATCATCATCATATGAAAACACTTGTTTAGAAGGTTCGATTTCATAATCGCTAACTTTTTTATTAGAAGGCAAATCATTATCTAAATCAACAATCTCGCTTCTAATTTGCTCTCTTGAAAGAGGAGAAGAAGACATAGAATTAATAACTTTCATTTTTTGAACATAGTCATCATAATCTTCGGCATTAATAATAGGATTTTCATTTTTGTTATTCATATCGTGAATAGAAACAAGATATTCCTTACTCTTTTCAAAAAGAGGATTTTCTACAGAAACTTGATTATCTTTATGAACAATTTTTTGAGGTTTTTGTTCTTTATTTTGAACACCTCTATTAACCCACTCATCTTGATTTTCATCATTATTAGAAGATTTAGGAGTCATACCTAAGATTTCTTTTGCCTTTTTTTGAGAAAGAAAAGCCTCCTCATCTTTAATAATAATATCCTCATCTTTATCTTTTAGTTTACTAGCGATAACCTGACTAGACTGAGTTTGAACAGGCGAAGAAATAGTTAAACCATTTTGAGCACTTTCCTTCTGGGTAGAATTAACAAGTTGTTCATTATCGAAAGTAAAAGTTGAGTAATCTGGTCTAACCTCACTTTTTTGTCTAAGTTGCTTGTAAGTATCAAGATAAGACAAGACAAAATAAATAGAAATTATAAACGCAATACCAAAGACAATAATACCAGCGAAATCATGAAGTAGTTTAGTTACGGGATAAGTAAACATACCAATAACTACTCCACCGGGAGAGTAAATAGAATTGTAACAAGCAATCAAATAATCTGAATAAGAAAGAGGTTTTGCACTAGTAGTAAAAATAATATGAATTATACAAACAAAGAAGAAAAAAGCGACAAATAGCAAAACAATATATTTAGGCGAATAAATAAACTTTTTCTTACTAACAAGACCAATGCCAAATAAAAACATAAATAGGAGCAATGAATAAAACATAACTCCAAAAACACCTAAAAAGAAAAGTTTAACGCTTAATAAAAAATTAAAAGTAGTAAAAACAAAGAGAACCAAAGAAAGCAAGATTAAGGTTATCCCAACCTGAACTCTAATATTTCTACTCTTATTTTCACCAATATTTTTTTCTTCCAAAGCACACCTCTTAGACTTTAACAATATCATTATATCACAAAAGAGAGATAAACCAAATTTTTTTAGAGAAAAATATACTAATAAGTTTGTAGTCTTTGCTCAAAAATATTTAATTTTACACCTAAAAAGTAGTCTTAACTAAAAAAACAAGAAATCATTAAGACATAATAGATAAGTAAAACGACTGAGAAAAATAGACAATAACAAGTAGAATAAAAATATAAATGGCAATAGAATTAAAAAAGGAAAATTTAGAATAAAATCTCGACCTATCGTACCACTCTAAAAGCCTTTATTTTACTTAAAAATATCGAAAACTGACTGGTCGGGCTGATTAGACAACAAGCAACCACACATATTGCAGTAGTTAAAAACCTTTCTTGCAACTCTATTTAAGTCATCAAGAGAAACACTATCAATTTGAGCAAGTCTTTGTGAAGTTGAGATAAGTTTATTAAAATACAATAAACTTTTAAAATTTGAGTTTGCAAAGTTTGCACCTTGTTCATTGGAAGAAATAACTAAACTTTTCCAAAAAATCTTAGCCCTATCAAGTTCCTCATTAGAAAATCCATTTTGTACAAGATTGTCTATTTCAAATTTAATAGTTTCAAGTGCCTTTTTAACATTTTTTTCATTAGTAGCAAAACTAATAGAAACATCTCCTCCAAGAGGATGAAGAAAAGGAAAACAGGAGATGGAGTAAACAAGACCATGTTCTTCCCTAACTTTTTGAAACAACCTAGAACCCATACCTCCACCAAAAATAAATGCAAACAAATGGTACGTCGTTAAATCACTAGAAAAAATATTGTCAGCAGGAAAGCCAAACATAACCTGAGTTTGAGCGACCTCTCTTTTTAGAAAAGAAAATTGACTATCAGGAACAATTACAAGAGATTTATTTTTTTCTACAACAGTTGCTTTCTTTTTAAAATGACAACAAATATATTTTTTAACTAAATCTACCACTTCTGAAAACTTTAAATTAGCGACAATTGAAACAATGATATTACTACCCACATAAAATTTATTAAAGTAATCTAGAATATCATTTCTAGTTATATTTTTTAAACTATCTTTTGTTCCACTAATTTTTCTTTCCAGAGGCGTATTAGTATAAAATAATCTAGAATATTCCTCTAAAACAATTTGGTCAGGCAAATCTTCATACATATTAATTTCTTCAAAAATAACGGACTTCTCTTTTTCTAATTCGTCCTCATCATAAACTGAATTAAAAACAATATCTCCAAGCAACTCAATACATTTTTCAACACTTTCATTTAAAGTAGTTGCGAAATAACAAGTAGAAAATTTACTTGTAAAAGCATTTGCAGTTGCTCCAAAATTTTCAAATTCAATATTAATTTGTTTGGCATTTCTCTTTGATGTTCCTTTAAAAGACATATGTTCAATCAAATGAGAAATCCCGCTATTTTTTTCATTTTCATTACAACTACCCGTATCAACACCAATTAAAACAGTTGCTGGTCTATTAACCTCAACTTTTTCAAAAACTAACCTAACACCATTTGGAAAAACTTTTGTATAAGTCTTCACTTTTACACCTCTTTTAAAAATAAACTTTTAGAAATTATTCAAAGAACTTTTTAAAAAAAAGTTTAATAAAATAATATAAATAATTATACCAAATTTCGTACAATTTAAAAAACTATTTTTGAAAAATAAAATAACATAATTATATGTATAAAAAAATAAGTTTTAAATCTTATTTCTAACCATAAGAAAAGATTAAAAAACAAATAAAAAAATTGATAAATCTCCAAAAAAAAGAAATTTATCAAATTTTTAAAACTAAATTCCAAGAACATTTGAAACAGTTGTAATTTCTAAATTATTTTTTTTTAAAGTTTTAATAATTTTATCTAAACATTGAGCAGTTTTTTCAGTTGGATGTATTAAAATCAAATCTCCCCCGACAACATTATTAGTTGCTCTATTATAAATTAAATTTTCATCTTTATCTCGCCAATCAATTGTATCTTTTGACCACATAATAGTCTTGTAACCTAAACTATCAGCAACAGCAAGAGTTGTTTGACTAAAACTACCTGATGGAGGCGCAAATAAATTAGTTTTATAAGCGCAAACGCTTTCAACAAGTCTTTGAGTCATAAAAATTTCATCTTTATTTTGTGTTGCTGACAATTTAGCGTGGTCCTTATGGAAATAACCATGATTACCAATTTCGTGTCCATCATTTAAAATTTTTAACATAAGTTCATTGTTTTTAGCCACCCACGAACCACCAACAAAGAAAGTAGTTTTGACATCGTTTTCTTTAAGAGTAGTTAACATATCATCTATATATTGTTCACCCCAATAAACATTAATCATAAGCGAAACTTTATTAGAACTTTTTAATCCATTATAAATAGCAGAATAAGGTTTAGCACTGACAGCAAGACTCACGGGTGAAAAGAGAGAAAATAATAAAATTGCTAAAAAAGTACACCCTAGAATAATATTACAAGTTCTATTTACAAATCTTTTTTCACTTTTATTTACTATAAACCCAAAAATCTTCATATTAAAAATATATGTCATAACCAAAAAAATCATTACATAAATAAAAATAAATTTAGATTCTAAACAACAAAATTTTAAATTTCCAATTAATTAAAACTCATTTATATTATAAAAAAATTATTTTTTTATTATATTCTAAACGTTAAAATTATCTTTTACTATGCTTTTAAATAATCTTTTAAACATAAATCTAATCTATAATATTTAAAATTTACTTTAACATTAAAAAGAATTAAAATAAATAAATTAGACAAAATTTTTTAAAATTAAAAAGAGTTACTAAACAATAAACAAATCTTTACTTTACAATTTATAATGGTAAAAATTATAAAAATCAAAAAATAATTTTAAAACTATTTATTAAAATAACTTACTTATTAAAATCATATACATATTATTTAAATTGTATTTCTTAAAAAAATGTAATATAATAATTACATAAATCCCCAAACAAAATTGGAGACAAAGATGATAATAAAAAAAATACAACTAAGCCCCTTATCTAACACACAAAATAATCCAGAACTAAAAACTATAACATTATGTTTTACAGGACATAGGAGTCAAAAATTACCTTGGAGGTTCAATGAAAACGACCAAAGATGTTTGCAAATGAAACAACAATTAATGTTTGAAATAGAGAAATCAATTCAACAAGGTTATAAAATATTTATGTCAGGAATGGCGCTAGGTTTTGATATGATTTGTGCTGAAACAGTACTAAAATTAAAAGAAAAATACAAAGACATAATATTAGTTGGTGCAGTTCCCTGTTTAAATCAAGATGAGAGATGGTCGGCAGACCAAAAGCAAAGATATAGAAAATTATTAAAGCAACTAGATAAAATAAGATGTAAATACAAGGAATATGATAGTCAATGTATGATAGAACGAAATAATTATATGGTAAAAAATTCTTCAAAAATGATTGCCCTCTTTGACGGACAAGTTGGAGGAACAAAAAACACAATAAATTTTGCAAAAAAGCAAGGACTGGACATTGTTATAATTACCCCTTAAAAACAACATTGATTTTAATTAAAAAAATAAATTTTATAAAACAGTAAAATAGAAAAAAGGAAGCCTACACACAGTGTAAACTTCCTTTTTTTATTGATAAAAAATTATATTTAAAATTTTATTTTTATTAGCATATTTTTTTATTTAGTTAATTTAAAAATATTTTATTTAGAATATTTTTTATTTAATAACTAAAATATTTTTTATATAAAGAGTGTAAAAAATTAATCTTTTACTTCTATGACCTCAGCATTATCATCTTTATCATTAGTAGAAATTTCCTTAGACTCAATTTTTATAGTTTTAGAATCTACCTTTACAACGCCGTGTTTAGTAAATGTTTCTTTATTAACATTAATATTAACCCAAAAAGCAGGTATTAATAAATGATGAGTAATAAAGATTATGACTAAACCTACAAGACCAGCAAGACAAGCATAAACTAAATTAGGCGATAAAACAAGAGTTAATATTAAGCCCATAACAAAAGCAAATAAGTATTTTACAAAATTAGATTTCCAACTTTCTTTAAGATAAAAGTTTGCAACTTGTGCATTAGAAAGTTCAATATTATTAGGGTCCTTAGCAATATCTCTAATCTTTAAAAACATACTAGCACTCGTATAAAGACTGACAGCAAAGACAAGACAAATTAAGGTGAAAATATATCTATTAATTTCAATTCTAAGTAAGACAATAGCACTTAAAAACAAAAGGACATCAAAAACAAGCCCAAAAAGAATAGTGATGGCGCCAGCATATTTAAATCTAATAGTAGAATAAATACAAATTATAATTAAAGCAATAACAAGTGCAAGAGTAGTAGATAAGATTAAAGTAGAATCAACAAAAGAATTAATTTGAGTAGTCTTCATAGTCAAGTCTCGAATAGTCCCGAGTGCAGCGATTTGTTCTTCTTGTGATAGTGCAGAAAAGTCATCTTGCAATAAAGAATTAATTTCTAACCTAATCTTTTGAACAACAGAAGAACTTTTTTCACTGAAAGTGATTACAAAACTTTGAACTCCGTAAGTACCTTCAATCTGAAAGGAATTAACAATAATATTATTGTTGTCTAAAATTTTTTGGACCTCTCTATTAGCAAAATTGAAATCATCAGTATTCTCAATATTTATGTTGCTGTTTTCAAAATCGACAATGAGTTGAGTACCACCTTTAAAATCGACACCTCTATTGAAACCATAAAACAAGAACATGATAGTCGAAACAAAAATAATGACTAACAAAGAAATGAGAGTAGTTTTAAAATATTTCAAATAATTAGGAGCAGAAGAATTATTTTGCACTTGTTACGACCTCTCTTTTTAAATTATATAAAGACTTTTTGATACTGTTAACGACAGTATAAGAATAACTTGTACCTCTTAAAACAACAAACAAAACAAAATAGTTTACAAACAAACCTACAAACAAACAAATAGCAAAAGACTTAACACTAGCGCCGCCTAAAATAAACAAAACAGCACTGAGTATTAATAAGAAAACGTATTTTTCCAAAATAGTAAGAAGATTTTTTCTAAATCCGGTCATTACACTATTTGGTATTTTTTTACCCGAGCGATATTCAGCCCTAATTTTTTCAAAAATACCAATCATACCACAAACTAGCAGAGCGTAAACCATAAGCACACCAATAAGACCGTTTACATCTAATAGAACAAGAGGAATTGATTGAAGTAAGAAAGTATATACGCAAATAAAAACAAGAATTGACATACAAGCAAGAAGTCCTAACATTCTATATCTAACCAAAAGGAATACAAAAGTAGCAACTAACAAAATTCCCATAATTATAGATAACATAGTTTTAGCATTTCCAAACAAAACCCCAGCACTAGTATTCAAACCACTAGTGATACTGCCTTCAAAGACCTGATTCAAGTTAATAGACTTTGCAAGAGCGTTAACTTGACATGCAAGAGCCTTGGCGCCGGTAGAACTAGTAGCGTACAAAGTTAAAGTAGAAATTGGACTAGAAATTTCAAAACCACTTGAATTGTAATTTTGGCCATTAAGATACAAATACAAATTGGATGTTGAAGAAGAAGTGGATGAACTAGAAAGTAAATTTTCAGTCATTTCCTTTAACAATTTTTGGCCCTCAGAAGTAAGATTTATGGTAACAGGATAGACATCTCCATCTTGCCCTACGAGAGAACCACCAAGAGTACAACTAACCACATATTCACTAGTTATACTTCCCTCAGCGTTTGAATCACTACTACTAGTATTAATAGAAATTCCTTGACTAGCACCGAAGAAATCGAAAATATCATTTGTTGAACCTGTTAAAGCAAAAAGATTAGACATATCACTGTCATCAAATTTAGAGACCTCGACCCTTAAAGTATTGCCGTGTCTAGAAAAAACAAAGCCATCATTTGAAAAATATTTATTATAATGAGAAACAGTTTGATTAAGTTTTTGAATAACCTCATCATCAGTAAGTCCGGTAGAATCGACCTCATAAATAGCAAGACGACCACCATTTATATCATAACCAAAATTAATAGCGTTAAAAAAACCATTAAAAGTAGTATTAGTATTAGGAATAACAAAACTTGTAAAAGTAAGCAACAATCCAATAATAGTTAGAAAAGCCACAATACAAAGTTTAATTTTACTTCTAGTTTTGCTCATTAGCCACGCTCCTTTAAAATACAAAATTTATTATATTAAATAAAAGCAATTAAGTCAATTACATTTTTGCTAAAAA
>CASESH010000033.1 GCA_949290565.1 uncultured Christensenella sp.
CCTACTTCTTTAAACTTTGCTTCAATTTCTTTTGCAAGTTCAGCAGAAACATTTTCTTTAATTGTTGCAGGAGCACTTTCAACCAAAGTTTTAGCATCTGAAAGTCCAAGACCTGTTACTTCACGAGCAACTTTTATAACAGGTATTTTGTTTGGTCCAATTTCTTTAAGAACAACAGTAAATTCTGATTTTTCTTCCTCAGCAGGAGCAGCAGCAGAAGCCCCACCAGCAGGAGCAGCAACAACAGCAGCAGCACTGACACCAAATTCTTCTTCAAGTTTTTTTACTAATTCACTAACTTCAATAAGTGATAATTTTTTAATTTCTTCAACAATATTTTCAATAGACATTTTTATTTTCTCCTTTTTTCATTTTTCTTCATTATTTATAATTTTAAATATTTTGATTTTTTAAAAATTTTGATTTTAAATATTTTGCATTTTATAAAAATTTAATTAAACAAATTAGTAAATCTTAATTCTAGCAAAACAATTATAAATTTATTAATTTAAATCTAGTTTCCTTTCTTTGCAATGGCATCAAGAGTTCTGGCAAGATGAGAAACAGGTGCGTTGAGCATACAAAGTAATTGAGCAATAAGAACTTCCTTAGTAGGAATCTTAGAAAGAGCCTCTACTTTTGCACTATCAACAACTTCGCCGTTTATTATACCAAACTTAGCCTCTAAATTCTTAACTGTCTTTTTTGTATTAAACAATACAGATGCAGCACTGACTTCATCTTTACCAAAAGCGACAGAAGTTGAACCTTCAAGAAAAGTAGGGTCATAGTCTTTAATACCAAGTTCATCAAGAGCAATTTTAATAAGTCTATTTTTGTAAATCTTATACTCAACATCTTTTTCTCTAAAATCTTTTCTAAACTTAGTATCTTGTTCAACATTTATACCATTGTAGTTGATAAAAATCATACTCTTGCAGTCGTTAAACTTAGATTTAATTTCTTCAACAATTTTTCTTTTTGCTTCAAGGGCAGTTTTAGACATTTAATCCTCCTTTTAGAATTAAAAAAAACCTTACACTTACGAAATAAGTATAAGGTGAACAACTAAAAAGAACTCCCTTAACTTACCTCGGCAAGCCACAAAAAAGTGTTACGATAACTCACTTGCTGTCTTAAGTAAAAACAGGTTTTTAATAAAACAAAGATATTATATACTAAAATAAGAAAAAGTCAACAGTTTTAAAAGATTTTTTCAAAAAATATTATTCGAAATAAGATTTTTCGAAAACAGAAATCTTTCCTTTGGTTACTCTAAACTTTTTTCTACACAACTTTAACATAGGAATGTCACTATTTGAATCGCTGTAACCTTCATTAAAAGAAAGAAGATTGTTTTGTTTAAGTAGAACAACCTTGTAATCTCCCTTACAATTTTCAAAGTTTGGCAAATACAAACCGGTATTTTTGTCAATCTCAGAACAAATTAATTTTGCATCAATATTAATTCTTTTTACAATATCTTCGAGCAAAAATCTTGGTGAAGCAGAACAAATTACGTCATCTTTTTCTCTCTTTTCAAAATACCATTCATTAATAAATAAGATTTCGTTATCCCAAAAACTACTAACTATTTTATCTAAATCTGGAATATATTTAACAATAGAAAATAATTTTTCTTTAAACTTCTTTAAAGGAATAATTTTAAATGTTTTAAGCAGACCATAATAAGCAGTTTTAAATAAATGCCACCACAACTTAGGTTTTTTCTTTAAGCAAAAAAAATAAAATTTTCTACTACTGTCATACAAATAAATTGTCTTATCAAAATCATATAAATTCATTTTTTTATTATACCATATTTCACTTTATTTTCAAATAAAATATTAGGTTTTACAAAAATTATTATTTAAAATAAATTAACCAATTTGAAAAAAAATTTTTAAATTATTAAAAAAAAATAAATTTAATATTAATCTTAAAATAATTTTTATGATAATTTTTAAAGTTTTAAAACTTGTAATTTTAACTATTGTGTAAAGTTTTTTATATTAATTATATATTTAAAAAATTATTTAAAATAAAAAAGAAACTTTTATTTATAA
>CASESH010000034.1 GCA_949290565.1 uncultured Christensenella sp.
TATTTTTATAAATAATTTTTCTAAAATTAAATTTTTTAGATATTTCTATTTTTTTTTAATTTTTTTATACTTTTACTGTATTTTTTAGTATTTTTTTTTAGTTTTTTGTTGTTTTTTAATATTTCTTTTATTATTTTAAATTTTTATAGTATAAAATGTTATAAAAATATAATTTTATTTTTTTTCTATTTCTCTTTTTTCTTCTT
Source organism: uncultured Christensenella sp. (assembly GCA_949290565.1). Classification (GTDB taxonomy): domain Bacteria; phylum Bacillota; class Clostridia; order Christensenellales; family UBA1242; genus UBA7862. The sequence continues at coordinate 207 of CASESH010000034.1, forward strand.
TATTTTTTTATTTCATTTTATATTAAAAAAACGATACTAAAATAATTATAGTATTCGTTTTATTTTTGCTTCTTTTACTTCAAAGATAGCATCTTTCTCATTTATTTTTTTATAGTACTTTGTTGTTGTAATTAAAGTTTGATAATTTTTTACATAACTTAACAGGTTATTACTTCTTTTTATATCTAACTCACTTAAAACATCATCAAGTAATAAAATAGGTTTTTCTTTTAAAACTTTTTCAAAAACATTAAGTTCTGCAATTTTTAATGATAATGTTGTAAGCCTTTGTTGACCTTGTGAACCAAAAGACCTTATATCAACATTATTTACTTTTATTTCTATATCATCTCTATGTGGTCCAATAGTTGTATAACCTAATTCAAAATCAGTCTTTATTTTTTCTTTATATAATTTTTTTAACTTATCTTTTATATTTTCTAAATTTTCATCATTAATTCCTTGATAACTTATTTCTAAATCTTCTTTATTATCAGTTATAACAAAATGAACTTCTTTTGCTGGTTGCTTTATTTTTTTTATAAAGTCTAATCTGTAAAAAATAATTTTACTAGCAACTTCTACCAACTGATTATCCCATAAATCAATTGTTTCTTTTAAACTTTCTAAATTTCTACTTTGCTTTAATAACTTATTTCTTTCATTTATTATTTTTTCATATTTACAAAGCAAGTAAAAATAATTTCTATTTAGTTGACTTATGTCAATGTCCATAAATCTTCTTCTATCACTTGGTCCATCTTTAATTAAACCTATTTCATCAGGAGAAAAATATATTATAGGCATTTCTCCTATTAAATCACCAATCTTTCTAATTGTTAAACCATTAATTTTAATTGACTTGTTTTGTTCTTTATTTAAAACAATTTCAATAGTTTGTTCAAAAAATTGTTTTTGTATAATAATTTTAATTTTAGCAATATGAGAATTCCACTTAATTAAATCTTTTTCTTTTTTTGTTTTTGGCGACCTTCCTATACTAGATAAATAAATACTTTCTAAGAAATTAGTTTTACCCTGAGCGTTGTTACCTTTAAAAATATTTACGCAGGGAGCAAGTTTAACCTCACATTCATTATAATTTCTAAAATCTTTTAAAATGACTTTCTTAATATACATATAAATTATTATAGCATATTTACCTTCTAATTAAAATAGTTTATTTTTATTTTTTACTATTTTTTATCATCTTTTTTAGAACAAAATTTTTATATAGTTTGTATAAATTTAAAAAAATTTTTTATAAGTTTTTTTTAGTTCACTTTTTTTTTATTTTTGTTTTGTTTGCATAAACTTAATTTTTTTTATAGTTTTTATATGGTACTAAAAATTTATTAATCATTGACAACAATATATAATTATAGTATTATAAATATATATTTTATGGGGGTTTTATGGACAGTCTTTTAACAAATTGGAATGAAGTTTTAAAGGCTATGACTAAACTTGTTACTGCCGTTAGTTATGATTTATATATTGAGACACTTGAACCTATTAAAATTGACAATAATAAATTAATTTTACTTGCTTCAACTGCTTCTAATAAAAATCAATTATTAAAACTTCACGGAGACAAATTATTAGATGAAGTAAAAAAACACTTTGATAATGTAAATGATTTAGTTATTTTGGAACCTAGTGAAAAAGAAGCATTTTTAGAAGACATTAAAGAGGCCGAAGCATTAATCGAAGCAAAAAATATTTTAAATGACAAAAATAAACTTAATGAAAAATACACTTTTGAAAGTTTCGTTGTTGGAAAAAGTAATCAGTTCGTTTATGCCGCTGCACGAAGCGTTGCAGAAAATCCAGGTAAAAAATATAATCCTCTCTTTATTTACGGAGGCGTTGGTCTTGGTAAAACTCACTTATTACACGCTATTGGTAACTATGTTAAAAAAACTAGAAAAGATTTAAGAATTCTTTATGTTACTAGTGAGCAATTTACTAACGATTATATTCAGGCTTTAAAAGCCGATAAAAAAGAAAATGCAAATAAGGCTTTTAGAGATAAATATAGAGACATTGATTTACTTATGGTTGATGACATTCAGTTTATTGCTAATAAGACAAGTACTCAGGAAGAATTTTTCCATACTTTCAATGACTTATATCAACTAGATAAGCAGGTTGTCATCTCTTCTGATAAACACCCAAGAAATATGGAAACATTAGAAGAAAGATTAAGGTCTAGATTTACAGGTGGACTTATTCAAGATATTCAAAAGCCAGATTTTGAAACAAGGCTTGCTATCTTACAAAAAAAAGTTGAAATTGAAAGATACAGTGTTGACCCAGATGTTTTAATTTATCTTGCTGAAAACATTAATACTAATATTAGAGAACTTGAAGGTAGTTTAAATAAAGTTGTTTCTTTATCTAGTTTAATTGGTAAACAAAAGGCTACTATTGAAGACGCTGAGGAAGCATTAAAAGATATTGCTATTTCTCAATCTCAAAATCTTACCGTTGATAGAATTATTGATATTGTTTGTAAATACTACAATATTAAAAAAGAAGATTTAATAAGTAAAAAGAAAAATAAAGAAATTGTTGACCCTAGACAAATTTGCATGTACATAATAACAGAATTGTTAGATGTTCCACTTATCACTATTGGTGATGCCCTAGGTGGTAGAGATCATACAACAGTTATACACGCAAGAGATAAAATTACTAGTGCAATAAAAACTAATAAAAACCTAAAAACTGACATTGAAGACTTAATTGCTATGATAAAATCAACTGAAAATTGACAAAATCACATACTTTTCCACAAAATTTGTTGATAAATATTTGCAAATTTTTGCTATATATATTATTTTTAAACTATATATTATTATATTTAATAGAAATTTTGCTAGTTATCCACATCTTAACATTGCCTAATATTACTTTACTATAATTTATATTAAATGTTTATTAATAATATAGTACCAAAAAATGTTTTATAAAATTTTTGATTTTTCTGTCAATTTATCCACATTTTGTGGAAATCTTTAAACTGCTTTCCACAACAATATTTTGTAGTTTTCTCTTATTTCTTGTAGTTTTTACCACAATATATTGTAGTTTTTTTTGTTTTCCACATATCAACCTGCTACTAATACTGTTATTTAATTATTATAAAAAGGAGATTATTATTATGAAAGTAATATGCGATGGTTTAGATTTAAGTATTGCTACTGCTCAGGTCATTAAAGCAATATCTAATAAAACAACAAATCCTGTTTTGGAAGGTATTAAACTTACTGCTGAAAATGATAAACTTAAACTTTCTGCTACTGACCTTGAACTTGCTATTGAAAAAACTATTAAGGCTGAAATTAAAGAAGATGGTGAAGCCGTTATTCCAGGTAAGTTTTTTTCAGAGTTTATTAGAAAACTTACTAATGAAAAAATTGAACTTGAACTTAATGATAAAGTTCAATTAAAAATTGTTTATACTGATAGTGAGAGTTATATTCAATGTTACAATGTTTTAGAATTCCCTAATTTTAAAATGATTGAAGATAAAGATTATTTTGTTTTAACCCAAAAAGATTTTAAAGAATTAATTAATAAAACAATTTTCTCAACGGCAGTTGATGATACTAGACCTATTTTGAAAGGTTGCTTGTTTGAAATCGAAAATAGTATTTTGAAGGCTGTTGCTCTTGATGGTTATAGGCTTGCTTATGTGAAAAAACCTTTAATTGAAAGTAACGTTTCTACTAGTATTGTTGTTCCTTCAAAAAGTTTATCTGAAATTTCTAAATTTTTAGAAGATAGTGATGATAATATTAAAGTTTGTATTCAAAAAAATTTTTTAATGGTTGAAATTGATAATACTAAAATTATTACTAGACTTATTGATGGAGATTTTATTAATTATAAGCAAATTATTCCTAATGATTTTTCAACTTCCTTAATTATTAATAAAAATATTTTTGAAGAGGCTATCGAGAGAACTTCTGTCTTATCAAGAATTGATAGAAATAATTTAGTTAAATTTGAAATAAAAGATAAAGTTTTAACTTTAACTTCTAACTCTGATATTGGTAATATTAAAGAAAATATTGGAATTTCTTTAAAAGGAAATGATTTAACAATAGCATTTAATTCAAGATACTTTTCTGAATGTTTAAGAACAATTAATGATGAAGCAATTAAAATTAGTTTTAATATGCCTTCAAGTCCTTGTGTTATTAATTCTGATAATGATGAATTTTTGTTTTTAATTTTACCTGTAAGAATAATCAATCAATAAATAAATAAAATAAATTTTTTAAAACTTTACTAAACTACTTTTTAATTTAGTAAAGTTTTTTTATTAACAAAATATTAAAAAATGTTGAAAAACTTTTATAATCATAGTTATTAATCACACTAACAAAAAAATAAAAATAATTTAAATAATTATAAAATCTAGTTACTAAAAAGTTTCTTTCATTTTTTATTGATTAATTATTCTTACAGGAAGTACTAAGAAAAGATATTCATTTCCATCACTAGGAGTAATTATACATGGACTTGAAGGTGTATTAAAACTAATTTTCACAGCTTCATCATTTATAGTTCTTAAACACTCTGAAAAATATCTTGAATTAAAAGCAATTGTTAAGTCATTTCCTTTTAGAGATATTCCTATATTTTCTTTTATGTTTCCAATATCAGAATTTGAAGTTAAAGTAAGTAATTTATCTTTTATGTCAAATTTAACTAAATTATTTCTATCAATTCTTGATAAAACTGAAGTTCTTTCAATAGCCTCTTCAAAAACATTTTTATTAATAATTAATGTAGTTGTAAAATCTTTTGGAATAAATTGATTATAATTTATAAAATCACCATCAATAAGTCTTGTTATAATTTTTGTACTATCAATTTCAACCATTAAAAAATTTTTTTGAATAAAAACTTTTATTTCCTCATCACTATCTTCTAAAAATTTACATATTTCTGTTAAACTTTTTGCTGGAACAATAATACTTGTATTAATTGTACTTTCTTTTAAAGGTTTTGTAACAAATGCTAATCTATAACCATCTAATCCAATTGAATTTATATGATCACTTTTAATTTCAAAACAACACCCTTTAAGTATAGGTCTTGTATCATCTACCGCTGTTGAAAAAATAGTCCTATTTATTAAATTTTTAAAATCATTTTGATTTATTACAAAATATTCTCCGTCTTCAATTATTTTTAAATTAGGAAATTCAAGAACATTGTAACATTGTATAAAACTCTCACTATCAGTATAAACAATCTTAAGTTGATTTTTATCATTTAATTCAAGTTCAATCTTCTCATTTGTAAGTTTTCTAATAAACTCTGAAAAAAATCTACCAGGAATTACTGTTTCTCCTTCTTCTTTAACTTCTGCTTTAATTGTTTTTTCTATTGCAAGTTCAAGATCTGTTGCAGATAATTTTAAAGAATCATTTTGAGTAGATAACTTTATACCTTCAAGTACAGGATTAGTTGTCTTATTAGATATTGCTTTAATTACCTGTGCAGTTGCAATACTTAAATCAAGTCCGTCGCATATAACTTTCATTTTTTATCTCCTTTTGT
>CASESH010000035.1 GCA_949290565.1 uncultured Christensenella sp.
ATAAATAATTAATTAATAATAAAAAATTAATAAAAATGAAATATTAGTTTTTAGTTAATAATAGAAATTTAAAGAAAAAAAAGAAATTAAAAATAATAAATTGAAAGAAAAATAAAAAATAAATTAAAAAAAATAGTAAAATAAAAATAAATGTAATAATTGATAGAAATGTAATAAAATAAAATTTGTAAGAGTAAAATGTTTAGTGAAGAACAAAAGATAATAAATTTTGTAATTTGTTTATTAAAAATTTTTTTTTAAAAAAGTGTACTAAACTATTGATTTTTAATTTTTTAGGTTTATAATCATTTTAGACAAGATTATTTTGTTTATATATGTTGCATAAAAAAAAATTTTTTCTTTTATTTTGTAGAAAAATATGATAATATTATTCTAGGAGAAAAGAAAATGACAAAATCATATAATCCCCTACAAGAATGGCACATATTAAGAAATCTTGTAAAAGAAAATAATAAAAGTTTGATACATCTTTTTGCTAAATATCAAAATAGATATTTAACTTATAGTGATTGTTTTAATACTGTTTCTGAAAATTTTTTAAAGGGTTGTGATGATGCTATTTCTTTTTATGAAAATAAAAATAAAAAAAATTGGTTAAATTATATTTCTTCTGAAAGTTTGTTTAAATTTTTTAATTATCAAAATTACTTAATTGGAGAAATTGAAAAAAGTAAATCTCTATCCTATTTAGATGAAAAATGTAATGATTTTTTTATTAATAATTCTTTTTTATTTGACTTAGATATTCAAATTATTCCTAGACCAAGTAATTTAAGTAAAGAACAACAAGAAAAAATAAATGAGAATCTTTGTTTTGAAGTATTAGTTGATAATTTTAAACATCAATTTAGAAATTTGTGTAAAATTAATCAAAATGAAGATATTGATATTAGAAAAATTTTTGTTAATGGTACCTATTTTGGTAAGTATTCTTCAAAAGTATTAATGTATTTAGAGGCTGAAAAAAGAGAAAAAGAAAGTAGTTTTGTTCAGGAAGATGATTTAGAACAAGAAGATGAGTTTACAATAAAACAAAATTATAACTTAAATAAAAATGAAAGTAATCAAGAAATGAATTTTTAAAGACTAGTTAGTCAGTAGTTTTTTAGTAAAAATTCCTTTATATATGTTTAAAATAAAGAAAAAAACAAGTTTATTTTTTTGACTTGTTTTTTTTAAAACTACTAGGTCGAAAAATTTATAAAAAACAAAAATAAAAAATGTTGACAATTTATAAAAAATATTTTAAACTACGAGAGCAAGTTTAATATTGATGACCGGATATTCGGTTTTTATAACAACACTGACAAGCTTGTTTATTACTTTCACAAGGAGGATTTTATGGAAAAAGGTACTTATCAGCCAAACAAGAGAAGTAGAAAAAAAGTACATGGATTTAGAAAAAGAATGGCGACTAGAAATGGTAGAAAAGTTTTGAAAAGAAGAAGAAATCGTGGTAGAAAAGTTCTTTCTGCTTAATTGTTATGTTAAAAAAAGAAAATAGATTAAAAAAGAAAAAAGAATTTAATTACATTTACAGAAAAGGTAAAGTTTTTTATACAAAATTTTTTAAATTATATGTAGTAAGTACAAAATCTAAATTTTGTAAAGTTGGGTTTAGTATTAATAACAAGATTGGAAATAGTGTTGTAAGACATAAATTAAAAAGAAGACTTAGTGAAATTGTTAAAGATTTGATTTTTTCGCTACAAATTAAAAATTACGTTCTTGTTGCTGTTAAGGGCGTTGAACTATTAGATTTTGAACAATTAACTATTCAGGTTGAACAAATTTTTAAAAAAGCATTAGAAAATGAAACTATTTAAAATATTTTTTTTTATAATTTTGTTTCCAATATTTTTATTAGAAAAAATTTTAATTTATTTTTATAAATTTTGTATTTCACCTTTACTTCCAAATAGTTGTAGATTTTATCCAACTTGCTCCACTTATTTTTTGCAAGCATTGAATGAGTATGGTGCAGTATTTGGTTTTTTTGTAGGTTGTAAAAGAATTTTAAAATGTAATCCCTTTTCAAAGGGAGGTTATGATCCTATTAAACCAAATGTTAAAGGAAAGATTAAATGGATATTATAAATTTACTAGGTTCGTCATGGCCTACTGATAATGTTTGGGCAAATATTATCAAAATTTTTGATATAGGAAGTTATGCTTGGACAATCATTTTATTTACTGTAATTTTAAAACTTGTTCTTTCGCCAATGGATTTCTTACAGCGTTTTTATACAAATAAAACTTCGAGAGCACAAGCAAAATTACAACCTCAACTCGCTAAATTACAAAAACAATATGGCCAAAATCAAACACTTCTTTATCAAAAACAAAACGAGTTATATAGAAAAAGTGGTTTTAGTATGAAAGGTTCTTGCACTGTTATGCTTTTATACTTAGTTTTAACTTTGTTTATCTTTATTTCTCTATTTAACTCAATGCAGTACATTGCAAGTTACAAAATTAAAGTTCAATATGAAGATTTAAAACAAACTTATAATCAAACTTATTATTCAACTTACTTGCCTTCTATTGGTGGTAGTTTAGAAGAATATCTAAATAAAGAAAATAATGAGCAAAGAGAAATTTATATTCAAGATTTAGAAAGTACTTTACAAGAAAATGAAGTTGAAGAAAAAAAACAATCTTCTATTTCTACTGCTCAAAATGAAGTCGTTAATAAATATTTACAAATAAAAGATAGTTGGCTTTGGATTAAAAATATTTGGATTGCTGATAAAGCAACTAATAAAGAAATACTAGATTATTCAAGTTATATTTCTCTAACGAAAGATAGCGAAAGCGAAGAAAATTATAATCTTGTAATGAATAATCTTTTAAATAGTGAGAGTTTTTCAAAAAGTGTAAATGGTTATTATATATTGCCAATTTTAGTTGTTTTAGTTTCGTTTTTATCTCAGTGGATTTCAAGAAAAATGCTTCAAAGTAAAAATTCTCAAAATGTTTCTCAACCGGGTTTTGCAAAAATAATGATGTTTTTACTTCCTTTTACAATGTTAATTTTTACTTTAAATTCTAGCGCGATATTCTCAATATACATTTTAACAAACTCACTTATTTCAACTTTGATTACTCCAATTATTACTATTATTTGTAACAAAATTGAAGATAAAAAAGAAATTCAAATTAAAGAAATTAATAAGGTTGATTATAGAAGATAATAAAAGGAAACATTATGAAAAAAATTCAAATATCTGCCAAAAATGTTCAAAAAGCAATTGAACAAGGATTAGTTGAACTTGGTGTTAAGCAAGAAGATGTTGATATTAAAATTTTAGACCAAGGTGGACTTTTTAGAAAGGCAAAAGTAGAAATTATTTATGATGATGGCGTTGAAGAAATTTTAGAAGATAAAAAAGAACAAGAAAAAGAACAAGAAAAAGAAATAAAAAAACAAAATAAAGAAATATTAAAATCTGAAAAAAAACAGTTAAAAGAAGAAAAAAAACAACTGAAAAAAGAGGAAAAGATTGATTCTCATTATGATGAAGAACAAAATATTGAAAAAATTGCAACTGAATTTTTAACTTTACTTTGTCAGAAAATGAGTGTTGATGCTCAAATTACTTGTTCTCAAAATGAATTTGGTCTTTGTTTCAATGCTCACGGGGATAAAATAAATTATTTAATTGGCAAAAGAGGAGAAACTTTAAACGCCATACAAGAATTATTATCTACTGTTGTTAAAAATGCAGGTTTTAAAAATCAAAAAGTTTTTTTTGATGTTGAAAACTATAAAAATAGGAGAGAATTAACTTTAATCAATTTAGCAAATAGAGTTGCTAATAAAGTTAAAAAAATAAATAAACCTGTTAAACTTGAAAGAATGAGTGCTTATGAAAGAAAAATAATTCATACGGCTTTACAAGATGTTGAAGGTGTTACAACTAAAAGCGAAGGTGAAGAACCAAATAGACATTTAGTTGTTATTCCTAAAAAATAAATCTAAAAAAAGAATAATGTAAATTCATTATTCTTTTTTTCAATTTTAAAAAAATGAAATAAGACTAGAAAGTATTAAAACTTTATGTTATAATAAATTATTATGATAGAAGATACAATAGTTGCAATTTCAACTCCTTATGGAAAAAGTGGAGTTGGCGTTGTAAGAATTAGTGGAAAAGATAGTTTATTAATTGCAAAAAAAATGTTTAATTCTAAAAGAGAATTAAATAATATTAAACCTAATTATATGAACTTAGGAAGAATTAACTTAGGGCAAATTAGTGATCTTGGATTTATGGTATATTTTAAAGGTCCAAAATCTTTTACAGGTGAAGATGTTGTTGAATTTCAATGTCATGGAGGAATTATTGTTACTCAAAAAATCGTAGAACAAGCAATTCATTTTGGCGCACGACTTGCTCAGCCAGGAGAATTTTCTAAAAGGGCATTTTTAAATGGAAAAATTTCTCTTGACCAAGCAGAGGGAGTTATAGATACTATTAACGCTGAAAGCGAAAGCGAGTTAAGAGCAAGTAATTGTTTAGAAAGAGGTTTTTTGTCTAAACAAGTAAACGAAATGCAAGAAAAACTTGTTGATTTACTTAGTGAAATTGAAGTTAATCTTGATTACCCTGAACACGACATTGAGTATAAAACAAAAGAAAATATTATTAATGAATTGAAAGAAATTTCTAATAAACTAGCAAACTTACTATCTACTCAAAAACAAGGTCAAATTATAAGAAACGGAATTAACGTTGCTATTGTTGGTAAAACTAATGTCGGAAAAAGTAGTTTATTAAATTCATTACTTGGAAGTGATTACGCAATTGTAACAGACATTGAAGGAACTACAAGAGATATTGTTGTGGGCTGTATAGAATATAAGGGAGTAAAGATAAATTTTTTAGATACTGCTGGAATTAGAAAAACACAAGATAAAGTTGAAAATATTGGTATTGAAAAAAGTTTACAAACAGTAAAGGAAAGTGATATAGTTTTACTTGTTTTAGATGGTAGCAAAAAATTTGATGAACAAGATTATGAAATTACACAATTAGTCAAAGATAAAAAGTCGATTATTATACTAAACAAAAGTGATTTAAACATTGTTGAAAAACCAAATTTTGATTATATATTAGTCAGCGCAAAAGAAAATAAAAACTTAGAGAAGATAAAAGAAAAGATTTATTCAATTGCCTTAGAAGGTTGTAATCAAAATGAGAAAATAGTTTTAACAAATTTAAGACATATTGAAATTTTAAATAAAGCCAAGTTACTTATTGAAAATATATTGAATAAAAATATACAAAATTCTTTGGATTGTTTAAGTTTAGATATTAGAGAAATTTGGGAAAAACTAGGTGAAATTACAGGTAATACTGTAAGTGAAGTTATAATAGATAAAATTTTTTCAAAGTTTTGTTTAGGAAAATAACTTAGTTAAATAAAATATTTAAGGAATGAAAATGGAAAGTTATGACGCAGTTGTAATTGGAAGTGGGCATGCAGGTTGTGAGGCAGCACTTGCTCTTGCTAGACTAAACAATAAAACACTTTTAACAACTTTAAATTTAGATAGTATTAGTTTTCTAGCCTGTAATCCTTCTATTGGAGGAACGGCAAAAGGTCAACTTACAAGTGAGATTGATGCTCTTGGTGGTGAGATGGGTATTAATGCAGACAAAAACATTTTACAACTTAGAATGCTTAATACAGGAAAAGGTGTTGCTGTTCAAAGTCTAAGAGCACAGGTTGATAAACATGCGTATCATTCTAGTATGAAGTTGACACTTGAAAAACAAAAAAATTTAGATATGAGACAGTGTGAGATAGTTGAAATTTTAGTTAAAGAAAACAATGTTATTGGTGTTAGAAATAATTTTAATGAAACAATTTATTGTAAAGCCGTTGTTGTTTGTACAGGAGTTTATTTGGAAAGCAAAATCATAATAGGTGAAGTTACAAAAAACGAGGGGCCAAACGGTTTTGTTAATTCTCACGGATTGTCTAACTGTTTAAAGAATTTAGGTTTCGAAATTCTTAGATTCAAAACAGGAACACCAGCAAGAGTTTTAAGTTCATCTATTGATTATTCCAAGTTTGAGGAACAAAAAGGAGATGAAAATATTCAAACTTTTTCCTTTCTTACTAAAAAACAACCTAAAAATGTTTCTGTTTGTTACCTAGGTTATACCAATGAAAAAACTCATGAAATTATAAGAAATAATTTAAGTCGCGCTCCGATGTTTAGTGGTATAATAAAAGGAGTTGGTCCTAGATATTGTCCTTCTATTGAGGACAAAGTCGTTAGATTTGCAGATAAGAATAGACATCAAATTTTCCTAGAACCAGAAGATAAGTATGGTAGCGAAATTTATGTTCAGGGATTTAGTTCTTCCCTACCTGTTGATGTTCAGGAAGAAATGTATAAAAGTGTTGCCGGTTTTGAAAAGGTTAAGATTTTAAGAAACGCCTACGCTATTGAATATGATTGTATTAATTCACTTGACATTCTCCCTACGCTAGAATCAAAAAAAATTACTAATCTTTTTTTTGCTGGTCAAATCAACGGAACTAGCGGTTACGAGGAGGCTGCTGCTCAAGGTTTAATTGCTGGAATTAATGCTAGTTGTAAGATTCAAAATAAAAGTCCATTGATTTTAAGACGTGACCAAGCATATATTGGCGTTTTAATAGACGACCTTGTTACAAAAGGAACCAACGAACCTTATAGAATGATGACTAGTCGTGCTGAATATAGGTTGCTTTTACGACAAGACAACGCAGATATAAGACTTACTGAAATTGGAAGACAGTATGGTTTAGTAAGTGATGAGAGATATAAAGTATTTAAGAAAAAGTTGGCCGACATTAAAAAAGTTCAATTAGAATTAGACAAAATTTTAGATACAAAAAAAATAAAAAAATTCTTAGAATTAAAAAATGAAAGTTATTCTAGTTTGCCAAAAACTCCAAGAGAACTTTTAAAGCGTAACTCTATTACAATTTTTGATATAAAAGATTATTTTGACATATTTAAAAAAGTAAGTGATAGTATTTTGTCTTATGTTCAAACTGAGGTCAAGTATGATGGTTATCTGAAAAGACAAGAAATATTAATTAATCAAATGAAAAAAAATGAAGAAATAAAACTCGATAATAATTTTGATTATAATGATATTAAAGGATTAAGAATTGAGGCAAGACAAAAATTGAATAAATTTAAACCAATTTCGCTTGGTCAGGCTAGTAGAATAAGTGGAGTTTCTCCTGCCGATATTTCAGTATTAACTGTTTATTTGAATTTAATGAATAGAAAAAAGAGGTGATTTTTTGGAATTTAAAGATATGATTGAAAAAATTTTTTCAAAATATAAAATATCATTAACAAAAAAACAAGTTTCCTTGTTTGAAGACTATTATAATCTCTTGTTAGAGTGGAATTCAAAAATAAATTTAACTTCAATAACTAGTCAAGAAGATATTATTATAAAACATTTTTTAGATAGTTGTTTAGCGTGTTCTCTCATTAAAGATAACTCTTTAATTATAGATATAGGTTCTGGCGCAGGTTTTCCTGGAATACCATTAAAGATTTTAAATCCTACATTAAGTTTAACATTAATTGATAGTGTGAACAAAAAAATTGTTTTTCTAAATGAAGTTATTAATAAATTAAAACTTGAAAATTGTTATGCTATTCATTCACGTGCAGAAGATATTGCGTTTGACAATAATTATAGAGAAAAGTTCGATTACTGTGTTTCAAGGGCTGTTGCAAGTCTAAATACTTTAAGTGAATATTGTTTACCTTTTGTTAAAGTTGGGGGAAATTTTATTGCCTATAAGTCAATTCAGTTAGAAGAAGAATTAAAAAGTTCAAATCATGCAATTACAATGCTTTGTGGAAAAGTAGATAATGTATATGAATACAATATTGAAGAAAATCAAAGAAAATTAGTTTGTATAAAAAAATTGTCAAAAATACCGAATAATTTTCCAAGGAAAAACAACAAACCTAGGACTTCCCCTCTCTAACTTTTTATAAAATATCATTTTTTTGCTAGCATATTTAAAAAAATTTGATATAATATATCTTGTAGAGGTAAAATATGGGAAAAATAATTTCATTTGCAAATCAAAAGGGTGGCGTTGGTAAAACAACAACAGCAATAAATTTGGCTGCTTATGTCGCATCTTTTGGAAAAAAAGTTCTTGTTGTAGATATGGATCCACAAGGTAATGCAACTAGTGGCCTTGGTATAGATAAAAATCAAAAGATGGCAACACTATATGATGTTATAGATGGCGAAGTGGGAATTCAGGAAGTTATTAAACAAACTAAGTTTGAAAATTTAAAAATTATTCCTGCAACGGTTGATTTGGCTGGGGCTGAAATAGAACTTGTACAGATGAGAAATAGAGAAAAAATTGTAAAAAATATTTTAAGTGGAATTTTACCTAACTACGACTTTGTCTTTATTGACTGCCCACCTTCTTTGGGACTTCTTACTGTAAATGCTTTGACGGCAAGTAACTCAGTTGTTATTCCTATTCAGTGTGAATTCTTTGCTCTTGAAGGACTTAGTCAGTTAATGAATACAATAAAATTAGTAAAAAAACATCTTAATCCTGAAATTGATGTTGAAGGTGTTATTTTAACAATGAAAGACAATAGGTCAAATTTAATTCAACAAGTTTCTCAGGAGATAAAAAGATTTTTTGGTGAAAAAGTATATGAGACTTGTATTCCAAGGAGTATAAGACTTGCTGAGGCTCCAAGTCATGGAGAACCTATTATGACTTATGACCCAAAGAGTCGAGGCGCCGTTGCATACTATGATTTAGCAAGTGAGTTTTTAAAAAGAAATAAAAAATAAAAGATAGTTAATTAATATAAAAAATTCAAAATAAATATATATTTATAAAAAAATTAATTATTTTTTAAAAAATATAATGTTAAACAAGTATTTTGTTTAGCATTTTTATTTTAAAAACTTTGGCTAAAAAAAGATATAAATTTTTAGTTTTAAAAAGTTTAATATAAATTTTAACATAAAACAATTAATAAAAAAAATTTAAATATTAGTATGGTGTTTTAAAAAATACAAACAAAAAACAAAAACAATTAAATAGTTATAAAAATATAACCTTATTTGTTTTAGAAAGTTTGGTCGGATGGAAAAAGCGCTAAAATATTGTGGAAATGTGGATAACTTATTTTTGTTCGACTATCTATTCGAAAAACTTGATTTATTTTTTATTGTGTGCTACACTGTACTTATAGTGGGGGATTTAAATTATGAAAAAAGGTTTGGGTAAAGGATTAAATGCCTTGTTTTCAATTTTTGATGATGAAAAAGATGAAATAAACACTAATGAAAATGACTCTAATAATATAAATACTATTAATAGTGTTAATAATTCTTTTTCTGATTTGGATAATTCTTTAAATAATAGTGGAGTTGTTGAAATTAATATTAGAAATATTGAACCTAATAATAATCAACCTAGAAAAAAGTTTGATGCTAATTCTTTAAAAGAACTTTCTGAATCAATTAAAATTCATGGAGTTATTCAACCTATTATTGTTAATAAAAAACCTAATAATAAATATTTGATTATTGCTGGAGAGAGAAGATTTAGGGCTAGTATTATAGCAGGCTTGCAAACAATTCCTGCAATAGTTAAAGAATTTACAGATAAGGAAGTTAGAGAAGTTTCTTTAATAGAAAATTTACAAAGAGAAGATTTGAATCCTATTGAAGCCGCTAAGGCAATAAAAGAGCTTATGGATAAGTATTCTTTCACTCAGGAAGTTGTTGCTGAAAGAATTGGTAAAAGTAGACCACTTGTCGCAAATACATTAAGATTACTTTCACTTTGTCCGGAAGTTATTTCTATGATAGAAAATAATCAAATTTCAGCTGGTCATGGTAAATGTTTAGTTTCTGTTAATGATCCAAATAAACAGATAGAATTTGCTAAATATGTTGTTGAAAATAAATTAAATGTAAGAGATTTAGAAAATTTAATAAAAAATGATAAACTACATGATTTAGTTACAAAAAAGAAAAAAGAAAAATTAAATCAGAGTATAGAATTAAAAGAATTAAAACATAGATTAGCAAGACTCTTTAAAACTAAGGTTAGTATTAACGGAGATGACAATAAAGGTAAAATACTTATTTCTTATTTCAATGTTGATGACTTAGATAGAATAATAATGTTCTTAGATAAATTTGAAAGAATGTAAAATGTTCCACGTGGAACATTTTTTATTTATAAACAATTTTAACAATATATTAATTTATTTGTGAATTCTTTGTTTTATAAATATGTTTTAGTAGCATTTAAAATATTATAAAATTTGTTTTAAGTAAATAATATGTAGTAATAGTTTAAAAAATATCAATCTCATATTTAAAAAAAGTAAAAGTTAAATTTAAAAACTTAAAATAATTTTTAACTTTACTTATTAATATAAAAATGATTTATAATGTTTATGATTTGATTTTTATATTAAACTAATTTTTATTATTAATAAAATTTAATTAATAATTTAGTTTTAGTAATTTTACAAGTCTTTAAATTAATTTAAAAAATTTTAAATATTTATTTGTATTTATATGTATTTTTATATTGTAAAGAAATGTTCCACGTGGAACATTTCGGATTTTATTAGTGTATTAACCTATTAGTATATTAATCTACTAG
>CASESH010000036.1 GCA_949290565.1 uncultured Christensenella sp.
TCTAGCAGTTTCACTGTAAGATAGATTATGTTCACGCATATCTATTATACACGAAATTTTAAATTCTGGACTATATTTTTTATTATTTCTCATTAAAAAGTGAACCTCCTTAAGTTGTCTAACTTTTGGGGTTCACTTCATTTTGATAGAGTTTTTTAGTTTAAAGTATAAAGTTATTCTATTTGTCTTTATCTCTTTTCTTTTTCATCTTTTTATCATATTCAGCATTTAATGATTTTGATTCTTTAATTAGTTCATTTCTTTTTTGTTTAATAGCTTTTTCTTCTTGACTATGCATAACAGCATTGTCTGTAATATAAGTTTTTGCTGATTTGAGATATTCAATTTGAGAAATTAATTTATTTGCTTCCTTAGTATAAGCAGTATACAATTTTTGATTTAGAATTTGGTCATCAGAAGTTCTTGATTCATATTCTTGTTTTAGTTTGTCATATTGATTTTGCAAATCATTAATTTCTTTTTCAAGTTCTTGAATATTTTTGTCTCTTTGAATCTTTAAATCGTTTTTAATTGCATTTTTATCAACAGTTATAGGTGTTTTATTATAATTGGCCTGACCAACACTAATTGGTGCCTTTATTTTCTTTTTCTTTTCTTTTTTAATTATATAGGCAATTAAAGCAGTTGCGAGTGCTAAAAATAGAATTATTGATGGTACAAGTAGCCATACATTCATATCAGCAGGGGTAGTTTGGGTAGTACTATCAGTTTCTTCATCAATAGGTAATTCTACTTTATCAGTTACTATTGTAGTGGAATTGGCCGTTTGAGATGCGTATGAAGATTCATCAATATCGGTTACAACTAAATCATCAAAATAAGCAATGCCTTCTGTTAAATCATTTTGATTTCCAAGTCCAAGTAGAACTTTAATATCGCAATTTTCTTTACAAAGAATAAATATAGAATATTTTTGCCAACCATTATTTTCTTGGGTATCAACAACTATATTTTTAAAATAATTTCTATTTTCATCTTTGTCAGCAAAGACAAGATTTCCTTCATCATCAATTGTAACAATTTCAAATGTTGCTCCAAAATTTTCGCCATTGTTAATAGTATTATTAAAATTAGTTTTTATCCAAATTGAAAATTCATAGTAAGAATTTGCAGTAAGGGAATAAGTGTAGTCGCTTACAAGAGTTTGGTATCCGTCAGTGTAATTTATAAGTTGCAAAATATTTTTTGAAGTAGTTTTATTGTCATGACTATAAACATTATCTTTCAGTGAGTCAACAATAGAAAATTTTAAACCACTAACACTATCAACTGAGTTTTGATTTGTAAAATAGGTAGCATTGGAATTATAAAAATTATTTTCTAAAAGGCTAACATAAGTTGAACTAGAATTAACCATTTCTTCAATTGTTGGTGTTTTAGTATCGTCATATCTTACACGGTCAAAAAATACAAAAGAATCTTGATAATTATCTTTATATCCGTGAACGCCTAATTGCAAATTAACATTTAAAGCAGATATTCCATTTTCAAGATAAATGTAATAAGTTTTCCAGCCGTTATATTCTGAGTTTGTTGTAGAAATGTTGTCGATTTTGGCAAGTAAATTACCATTTTCATCAAGTAGTGCAATATAGGCTTTTGCGTTTGACAATGTTTTAATATCTACTGAGAAGCAAGAGATTTTTTTAGATGAAGAAGTATTTGCAGAAATTGAGATAGTAGAAGTAGTTGTAAACCCTGAATCATATTGAGAGTTATTTCTTACCATTAAAACATTTTGATTATCGTTATCTTCAAAATAACTATTTCCATAAACATCTGGATTTGTATTTAATCCCGGATTTGAAGGATATCCAAAATTTTTACTATCTTCACTAAATAATGTAGGATTAATTCTTACGACCCCACTAGAAAATTCTTTATCCCCAAAGTAAGTCCATTTTGTTGGTTTAATAGGATAGTTTTGTTGAGTTGAATTAACATAAACAAAATTAAAATCTCCATTTGAAATTGTGGAAGTATCAGTTATATTAGTCGTAAAATCTAGTGCATTAGTTGAAGAATACTCATCATAAATAATAGGTGTTAATGTTATATTGTCAACGATTGCCCAACCGGAACCATCACCAAAACTTATTGTAATGCCAACTTTTTCATCTTGAAAAGAATTTCCTAAAATGTCCATTTGAATTTTTTGAAAGCCGTTATAGTTGTTAAGTCCATTCGAAGATGTTTGATTTGATAAAGTTACTGATTCATATTCATCATTTTCAGGAGTAAGAGTAACAGATATTCCATTACTTGATAGTTGTCCTGTTTTAATAAAAAGTGTTAATCTATAAAGAGAGTGTTGTTTAATAGTTATACTATTTTCTTCTGTTGAACTAATTGATGAAGTTGTAGCATCTTCATTTAAGAATAGTAAAGATTGAGTATTTTCGTAAATGTAAGTAGAAGCGTAATCAACATTGGTTGTTTCCATGTATTTATTAAGAATTGAATTTATATTACTAGTTGAATCAACGATAATTGATGAATTTACACCGCCTGAAAGTGGTGCTTTTTCCCAACCATTAGATAAAGGTAATTCAAAATTATAGTTATTAAATTGAATAGTTTCATCAACAACTGAATAATCACTATTTAAATCTATTTTTTTTGTAGAGTTATCTTCTAATCTTGAATAGAAATCAGTATGGGAAATTTCATTTATTTGAATATTATCGAAGAACACCTCACCCTGAGATGTTGAACTTTCATTAGCACCGTAGCATAACTTTAAAACTAATGTAGTTGAAGAAAAGTCATTTGTTGAAACTAAGATTGAATATTTTTTCCAATTTGATTGAGAAGAGATGTTAGTTATACTAATGCTTTCATCATCTAAGTAGGCATATATTGAACCTATACCATTATTAGCAGATTTTGCATAAATATTAACTTCATAAAACTTTGATGATGATAAACTAACGCCATCGCTTGTTACACTAGCGCTACCTTGTAAACTGTTTGTGCTCCTAAACATTAAAATGTCTTTTTCAGTACTATCATTAAAACTATCATCTATGCCAGGATTTTCATTTTCTTTTAAGCCAAAATAATTATTTGACTTAAAAGTAGAGGTGTCGGTATTAATTACTCCAACCACGACATTGCTATCTGATTCTACTGTCCAATGTTTACCATCAATTGAATAAGGTTTACCTGTTTGAGTAGTATCATAAGTAGAGAAATTACCATTAGATAAAGTTAAAGAGTTTTTGTTGTTATAACTATAATCTACTGCTTTTGATTTTTGAAAAGTAAAAATAAGAGCAAAATTACTAAGCGCAATAAAAGATATGACGAGCAACATAGTTAAAAATACTTTTCTAGTACAAAGATTAAATTTTTTCATATTATGTCCTTTTATTTTAATATAGTGCCACATAAATTAGGCTTACAATAACTATTGCATTATATAATAAATTAAGTAAAAATGCAATTGTTTTAAATTAAAAAAATTGCAAAATAAAATAAATCTGCATGAATTTAGTCATAATATAATTATGGACAAAAATTATAAAATTTTAATATTTTTTTTATGTTCTGCAATAGTTGGAATTGTTAATGGAATATTTGGTGGTGGAGGGGGGATTATTTGCGTGCCTATTTTTAAGAAATTATTGAATTTTAATGATAAACAGGCTCATGCGACTGCTGTTCTTGTTATGTCAATTATAAGTATTCCAACTTTAATTATTTATTTAAGTACTTTATCTTTTTCATTGGAACAAACTTTACTCGTTACTTTTGGTAGTCTTATTGGAGGACTTATTGGAATCAAGTTACTTAATTTATTTAGTAATAAAACTATAAATATTTTGTTCATAATAGTGTTATTGCTAAGTGCTGTAAAAATGTTTATTTAAAATAAAAGGTGAATATATGTGGTTTTTAATGATTTTAGTTGGAATAATATCTGGAATTTTAGGCTCAATGGGACTAGGAGGAGGGACAGTATTAATTCCACTACTTGCCTTAATTGGCATAACTCAAAAAAGCGCTCAGGTTATTAACATTTTCTCTTTTATAATTATGGCATTTTTTATTTTATACTTTAATGTAAAGAAAGGTTACACAAAAGTTTTTGAGGGAATTGCTTTTTGTTTGGTAGGAATAATATTTTCAGTTATTTTCTCTTTATTGGTAAAAAGTATTGATGATAGGGTATTAAAAATTTGTTTTGGGATATTTCTATCAATAGTTGCTTTGTTTGAAATATTTTCTTTTTTTGGAAAGTATTATTCAAAAAAATAGTTCTGAGAATTTTTTAGAAATTGCTATTATTGACTTTTTTTTAAAAAGTTGATATTATTTTTTTTGTAAAGAAAAGTTTATTGTTAATTTAAAACAATTTGTTTTGTTTATAAAGTTCTTTACAATTTAATATTATTCGTGTACACTATGATTGTTTTTTAGGAGGACAAGAAAAATGGTTGATAAAAATAAATGTATTGGTTGTGGGGCTTGTGAGGGAGTATGTCCTGTTGGCGCTATAACTATGCTAGATGATAAATCTGAAATAAATAAAGACAAATGTATAAAATGTGGTACCTGTGAAGGTATTTGTCCTGTTGAAGCAATTAAAATAGAAAAATAATTTAAATCTTTTGATTTAATAAGGAGTTTATATTTTGGAAAAGTTAGCAGTAATTGATTTGGGTAGCAGTAAAATAGATTTAATATTGGCTTCATATTTGCCAAGCGGCAACTTTACAGTTTTCGCTGAAATGAGTGAAAGCGTTAAGATTGTTGATGATTTTGATGGCGAAAGTTTGCTTAGAATGGCTAGAAGTAATGAGGCTATAACCATTTTGAAGATGTATAAAATGGTTTGTGAAATTAATCGAGTTACTAATATTATAGCAGTTGGTTCAAGCAGTTTGAAAAATTTAAAAAATTATAAGAGTTTTCTAGAAGAAATCTATACTGTTTGTGGACTTAAAGTAAGACTTTTAACAGTAGAGGAAGAAACGAGCGCTCTTTATTGTGGCATAATAAATTCAATAGATATTCCTAAGGCTGTTGTTATAAATATTAGTGGTGGAACTACTAGATTATTACAGTACAATAGAAGAAATATTTTAAATCAAACAGTTATTCCATTTGGTACGTATTTTATAGCAAAGGTAATGGAAGATGAAAAGGACATAAAAAAGGCCTTCGACATAATGGTTACCAAGTTTAAAGATGAACTTAATAAAGTGGAGTGGTTAAAAAATATAGAACCAGAATATTCTTTTATTGGAGTTGGAAATGCTTTTGTAAATACTGCTACTCTTTCTAGAAAAATACGTAAATATCCACTTGATAGTAATCATAACTATGTAGTTGATATGGAAAACTTTAAAAAGGTTTATGATTTATTAACTACGTTAGAAATTGACAAAACAAAAAAAGTAAAAGGAATTTCATCTGACAGGGCAGATATCTTTGCAAGTGGAGTCTGTATGATTAAGGCGTTTTGTGAGATTGTTAATTGTGAGTCTTTTACTGTTTCAATCAAAGGTATGAAAGAAGGTTTTATTTATAATAATGTAATCTCATCTACTTCTAGTGATAAACCAATTTCAGATTTGCTTGGTTTTAGTTTGGAAAATATTGAGCAATTTTATGATGGAGAATATAGTAATTCAAGTCATGTATCAGAACTCTCTTTGATTTTGTTTAGACAACTTAGAGTTTTGCATAAACTTCCAAGGAGTTATACAAAGGTGCTAAGGATCGCTTCTGCTTTGCATGATGCTGGACAAAGAATTAAATTTTATGACCACGAAAAGAATAGTTTCCATATTATTTTAAATTCTGAAATTTTAGGGGCTACTCATAGAGAAATAGTTTTGGCTGCTTTTGTAAGTTCAAGTCAAAACATAAATGATTTTTCTCTTACTGAATGGATTAAATTTAAAGATTTGTTTTTAGAGGAAGATTTGGAGGCAGTTAGGAAACTTGCTATAATAGTTAAGTTGGCCGAGGCTCTTGATAAAACTCATAGAAGTATTGTTCAAGATATTAGTTGCGATATATTGGGTGATAGTGTTATTATGAAAACCATTGTTACAATGGACCCATCGGTAGAAATTAGAGAGGCTTTAAAATCTGCTCAGGATTTTAGAAAAGTATATAAAAAATCACTTGAAGTATTATAATTTTTTTAATTATAGAAACTACACTTTTAAGGTAAGTAAAAAAGTGTAGTTTTTTTAAATCTTATTATAAATAGTTTTTTTTATAATTTTTTTTTGTTATAATCAAAAAAGAGGAAGCAAAAAATGTCAGTGTATGAATTTTGTGTAGATATGGGTAGTAATTTTACTACTATTTATAAAAAAAATCTTGGGGTTGTTTTAAGAGAACCAACCACGGCTCTTGTTTCATCAAACGGGAGAAGTTTAAAGGTTTTAAAGGTTGGTTTGCTAGCACAAAAAAACATAGGAAAAACAAGTGGAAATGAATTTTTTGTTAATCCTGTTAGTGAAGGCATTATAAAAAATATTGAACTTACAAAAAAAATATTAACTGAATTTTTTTCAAAAGTTGTAAATTATAGACTTGTAAAGCCTGCAATAAAATTAATAGTACTAATTCCTGTTGCATTAAAAAAAGAAGAATATGAAGATTATAAAAAAGTATTTTATGGTATAGGCTTTGCAAAAATTGATTTCGTATATAATGTTCTTGCTTGTTCTTTAATTGATTTAGGCAATTACAATCTTGGTAAAGCAAGTTTATTAATAAATATTGGGGCTAGTAAAACTGAAATCGCTACTATTAATAATGGTAAAATTCTAGATGCTTGTTCTCTAAATTTGGGAGGGAATACAGTAGACAAATTTATTGTTCAAAAACTATCTTCTAGTAAGAATTATTCTATTACAACAAATAGTGCTAAAAAAATTAAAGAAGAAATTGGTTCTTTGTACGAAACAGACAAAAGTAGTATGGAAGTTTTTGTTTATGATAAAAATATAAATAGTCAATGTTCTAAAATAATTTATGCGCATGATTTGATAAAACCAATATATGAATGTTATTTTAAAATTTTACAAGTAATACAGGCTTTTTTTAATAGTTGTAGTAATGAAATAGCCCAGGATATAAAAAATGATGGCATTATCTTATATGGTGGGGCTTCTCAAATTTCTGGACTTGAAAAATTTTTTAAGAATATCTTAAATATGACAGTATTTGTTTTAGATAACCCCGAAACAGTTGCTCTTATGAGTTGTGAAAAATTATTTAATGATAATGAATTATTAGAAAAGATTGTTGATGAAAATTAAAAATTGACGCTCTTTGTCGATTATAAAAAAGTAAAGTGTAAGTGCATTTTACTTTTTTTTATAAAAAATATAAAATTGCTATGAAAAAAAAAGAGGTTTGTTTATGGCAAGAAAGATAGTATTAACAAGTGGGAAAGGTGGAGTTGGTAAAACCACAATCTGCGCTAATTTAGGTGTGGCACTTGCAAGACTAAAAAAAAGAGTTGTTCTAGTTGACGTTGATATTGGTCTTAATAATCTTGATGTTGTTACAGGTATAGAAAATAAAATAGTTTATGATATTGTAGATGTAATCGAAGGGAAATGTAGAATAAAACAAGCACTTATTCAAGATATTAATTTTCCAAATCTTTATATTATGCCATCTGCTCATTCTTATGATAAATCCCAAGTTACAGCCGAAAACGTAAAAAAAGTAATTGATGGTTTAAATGATTATTTTGATTTTATTTTAATAGATTGTCCTGCGGGAATTGATGAACCATTTAAAAGAGCTGTTTATGGCGCTGATGAAGCACTAATTGTTGTGACTCCTCATTTATCAAGTTTAAGAGATGCTGACAAGGTGTTAATGCTTTTAAGTTCGTATAATATAAGCGACTTCTCTCTTATTGTTAATAGAGTAAGAGGTGATATGATTTTAGATAAAGAGATGATTGATGCTAAAAAAATATCTGAAATTTTGTCAGCCCGACTTTCAGGAATAATTCCTGAGGATGACAACATTACAACTTTTCTCTCTATTGGAAGGACTGTTAATAAAGGTTGTGAATCTTTCAATGCTTTTAATATGCTTGCAAAAAATATTTTAGGTGAAACCAAAAAGGTTTATGATTGTACAGAAAAGTACAGAGGAATAGTTGGATTTGTCAAGAGATTAATTAGGAGAAAAATTCAATGAAAACTGCTCAAAAAAGTATGGATAGAATTAAAAATATTTTAAAAATGGATAAGGAAAACATTTCTTTATCTCTTATATCTCTTTTAAAAAGTGATATTTTTTCAGTAATTGATGGCTATTTTGTAAGCAGTTTACAAGATATAAAGATGAACTATTATGTAAGTGAAGATGGGAAATATCATTTATCATTTGAAATTGAATGTTCAAGAATTAAAAAATTAAACTATTTAAGTGTTTAATTCATTTTTTTTAAAAAGTACTCATACATTTATTATATGAGAAATTTTTTTGTTAAAACAAAACAATTTGTAAAAAAATATTTGACTATTTTCATAATTGCTTTTATTTTTTTATTTTTATTTATATGTGACAATTTACACGTAAGTTCTGGAAATAAAATTATGCAAAACTTAAAATCTATTGCTACTAGTTTTACTCCAACTACGGATTTATTTGATGATGGTAGTGAAGTCTCTTTTGTTTCATATTTCTTTGGTAT
Source organism: uncultured Christensenella sp. (assembly GCA_949290565.1). Lineage (GTDB taxonomy): Bacteria > Bacillota > Clostridia > Christensenellales > UBA1242 > UBA7862. The sequence continues at coordinate 8,708 of CASESH010000036.1, forward strand.
GGTTGCTCCAACAAAAGAGGATAAAGCAGACTTTTACCATCCTACAACAAATCAAAACTTATCTACAACTGATGACTTTTTATCATATAATTATGATGGTCTAATCTCATCAATTTGTGATGGCGTTGTAATCGCCGTTGGTTATACAACTAATAATGAAAAGTATGTTGAAATTCAACATGCAGAGGGTTATGTGTCTAGGTATGTAGGTTTATTTTCTTTGGGAGTTGCAACAGGAGAGGGAATAAACGCTGGCAATCCTGTTGGAGTTGTAAAACTTGGTCAAAATGTAAAAATATATTTACACAAAAATGGGAATTTAGTAAAGATAAGTGAAGTAGAATGGAAAAAATAAAGATTAATGTACACCCAACATTTTTATTATTTGCTTGTTTACTAATATATTTTGGACAAGGTTTTCTATTTTTAAATTATTTGATTGTAATTTTTTTACATGAATTTTCTCACGCTTATATTGCAAAAACATTGGGATATAGTATAAGAAATATAAAACTAATTCCGTTTGGAATTTGTTTAAACATAAAATCGACTCAATTATTGCCAAAAGATGAAATTAAGATTGCTATTGCAGGCCCCTTAATGAATTTATTTTTATGTCTAAGTATGTTTGCTTTATGGTGGATTTTTCCATCTTCTTATAACTATACTTATTTATTTTGCTACGCTAATTTTGTTACTTTTATTTTTAACCTTTTACCAGCCTTTCCGTTAGATGGAGGAAGAATTCTAAATGCCTTTATTAGGTTAAAAAGCAGTCAAAAAAATGCCATAATAGGTTGTAAAATCGTAAGCATAATATTATGTATTTTACTTTTTGGAATTTTTGTTATTTCTTGTTTTGTGAATATTAATTTGACATATTTATTTGTAATATTTTGTATATTATCGGGAGTTTTAGATAAAAACGAAAAAGAAAGGTATTCATTTATTAGGTTTTCAATTTCTAATAAAATAAAAAAAATTGTAAAAATAAAAAATCTATATGTTAATGGTGAGGAGAGACTGTATAAAATTTGTAAGTATATAGATAATTTTTCTTACATTAATCTTTATGTCTATGATTGTGATGGACATTTACTTACCATTTTAAGCGAAAAAGAATTTATAAATCTTATAGAAAAACATAATAGTACTGATACTTTTTACTCAGTGTTAAAATATGCTAAACCTACTTTTTAGGTAGAAAAAGCATAAAAATTAAAAACAAATTAGAAAAATCATTTAACTTTTTCTTATAAAAATGGTAAAATTACGATTATAAGAGAGAGGAAATTTATGAAATATGTAAGATACTTAGATGATTTTAAAAGATATACTTTTGAATTTTTTGATACGTTTTTGCCTCAGGATTTGTCTGATAAAATGGTAAACTATTTTATTTTAAACTTAGGAAATAAAGAACAACTTTGTTACGAAACAATTAATTTTATAGATAAAAATGGTTTAGATGAAAATGTTGTTGCTGAATTTGGCGAAGTTATCTTACAACTTAATGATTATAAGGAATTTTTAAAAAAGTTTATTGAATTACTCTTGTCATCTAAATCCTATGAACAATTATCGGCTTTTTTAAATAGAATTTTTTTACAACATATAGGTGATGAAGTTTATCACAGTAACAAAAAGGAATATTCAATTTATCAAAGATATTTTGATAGATTTATTGAAATTATTAATTACTGTGGAATTGATAAAAAATTATACACGCCTTTCTTTTTAGAAATTCTAGGTAGTGAACAAAATTCAAATATGTTTGAATATAAAGAACCTCTTAAAGAATATTTAGATGTCTTTATTAACGAAGATAATGAAGATGAATTTGTAAGTGAATTATTGTCTTTTGGAAATAAATTTAATAAAAATCAAAACTTAATCGAGAGTAGTTTGAAAACTATAAAAAATATCATACTAGAATATGCTAGTGAAGATTTTAATAGTTTTAAATTAGTTAAACAAGTTTTGTTAAAAAATAAGGAAGAATCTCAAAATATAATAGAAGAATATTTGATTAATCAAGATGACAATTTAAGAGTTTTACAAATGCTTTGTGTTTATAAAAATGAAAAAAAATTTTATAATAAGTTAAAACAAATTTATGAGACTAGTTCTGACCAAAAAATAAAATCATATCTTGAAAAAGAGTGTGGGTTTTCTTCTCTTGTTGGATTTAATTCTAAGGAAGAATTTTTAACTTTTGTTGATGATAAAGTTAGTTTAATTCAGGAAAGACTTTTTGGGGCAAGATTAAAAAAATATTATGAAAAATATCAACTAGAAAATCGTGGAATAAATGGGAAAATTTTAACTTTTGTTATGGAATTTTTTAAAGGTGTTGAAGTAGATAGTCAGTTAAATTTTGTTAAAGATTATTTTAAATTTGTTGATGTTGACATCTTATCTAGATTAGCAAAAGTTGTTTATGAAGTTGCTATTTATCGTAATAGATTATTGGCAAGTAAATGGACATTGCGTTTAATTGTTGTTTTTGGAGATTTAGAACTTATTAAACTTATTACTAATGATGTGAAAGAGTGGTATGTATCAAAACAAAATCTTGATTATTGTAAATATTTTTTTGATATTTTAATTAAGGTTAATAGAGCAGAGTTTATTGATATAATAAAAGAATTTCAAAAACTAAATTTAGATGTTAAGCAGAAAAAAATTATTGATAAAGAGATTAAATTTTTTTCAACAAAAAACAAAGAAGATTTAGAGGGCGTTAAAGATAGGCTTGTAGAAGATTATAATTTTAATAAAGATGGTAGTTTAGTTGTTGAAGTTGGAAATAAACAAATAAGGTTACAAATTAATCCTGATTGTAAAATTACATATTATAATCATATAAAAAATGTCCCAGCAAGAATAAAGGCTGGTGAAAAATTTAATGGGGTTGATTTTAAAGATTATATTAAAGAGATTGAAAAATATTTAAAAGAGCAAAGAAAGAGATTATATCAATCATTTTTAGAATTTAGAAATTATTCCTTGGAAAGTTTTAAAGAATACATTTTAAGCAATAATTTATTGAATTTTCTTTCACAGCATTTGTTTTGGGGAAGATATAAACAAGATAAATTAATAGAAATCTGTTTGCTAAAAGATGATAAATTAACTCATATTGCTGGAAATTTAGTAGTTGATAGTTTTGAAAACTATTCTATTGCTCTTGTTCAAGCCATAGATTGTCAAGATGTTAAAAACGCTATTAGAGATAAAATTATTCCTTTATTTGACCAATTAGATTTTCCGTTTTTTAATGAGCAAGATACAAGGCAAAACTTAAATTATATTGATATTTTTAATGGTGTCTTAGTAAATGCTCAGTTATTTATAACAAGACTTCAAAAGTTAAAATATAAAATAAATGATTTAGATTACAACAACTTTTTTACAACACTTGTTAAAGAAAATCAAAATTTAAATTTAATTACTGTTGTAGAATTTGATAGAGTTAACTTAAAGAATTTAAATACTACAATAACTATTTCAAAAATAAGATTTTATGAGCAGAAGAAACAAGTCAAGAATGGTAAAGTTTATAATCTTTCAAAATCTACTGCTTGTGATTTAAGAGAAATTAATCAAAAGATTTTAAGTAACGAACTCGCTTTAATTTGGCTTTGTAGTAAAAGATAATGTGTGAGTTAAATTTAATAAATATAAAGGAATTTTACAAAAAAGTAAAATTCCTTATTTTTTTATCTATGCTATAAATACAAATTTATTTTAACTTATTAATTTTATTCTTCTATGTCTTCATCATTTGAGGTTCTTGAATTTTTAATTTGTTTATTATTTTTTTTAACTTCATTTTTGTATTCTTCATCACTAAGAGAAGATGATTGATTACTTTTGTTATTTTCAACTAAAATATAGGGTTTTAACTTTTCTATGTTACTTTCTTCATATTCAAGTACTCTTTTACCAAATTGAAATAATTCTTTTTTACATTTTTTACAATCTGATAAAACTGACATTAAGTCTATTATACCCATTGTAGTGCCAACAATGTTTATACTTGCAATTTTTCTATTTGATTTGTCCATTAATGTAGCAAAATTAACACTTAACCACATTCTTGCTTTGGTAAAGAAATTATTGTTAACTAGTTCAATTTCATATACTTTTGCAAGGTCTTCACAGGATTCACTTAGATTGTCGTATTCCTTAAATTGAATTTTAAGTTCTTTTTTTAATCTACTATCATTAACTTTTTCAATGACATTGTTTATAGATTGTTTTGCAGTTTGTAAATTTTGAAATATAGCAATTAAAAGATTGCTGTTTAACTCTTTCATACTTTTTGGCATAAGATTTTCTCCTAAGTTTATTTTGTGTTTTTTTATTTGTTTTATTCAAAAATATTAATTGACAAAAATCTGAAAATATGTTAAATTCACTCTAACCGCATAGAATGGGCTTTTTAAGACTTTATGTCGCCTTTATTTAGCGAGTATGGAGGATAAGGAGGAAATTTATGTACGCAATTATTTGTAGTGGTGGAAAACAGTACAGAGTCGAAGAAGGACAAAGCATTGATGTAGAAAAATTAAATGGTCAAGTTGGAGACAAAGTTAATTTAGAGGTTTTGTTACTTTCTAATGATTCTGGTATTAAAACCGGCAAGCCTATACTTAAAGATGTAGTCTGTGAGGCTGAGATTATTGCTCAGGGAAAACAAGATAAGATTGTCGTTTTTAAGTATAAACCTAAAAAGAACGAGAGAAAGAAACAAGGTCATAGACAACCATTTACAAGAGTTAAGATTTTATCAATAAAGTAGGTCGATTTTATGACACGTATTTCCATAACGAAATGTAACGAAAATATAAGTCAAGTTGTTTGTGATGGACATACTGATTATGGTTTGAGTGGTGAAGATATTGTATGTAGTGCATTATCAAGCATTGTTCAGACGGCAGTATTAGGAATTATGTATGTTGTCGGAGTTAATTTGGATTTAAAAAGAGATGAAAAAAGAGGTTATTTGTCTTTTAAAGTTCCAGAAAATTTGGATTCAACTCAGCAACATGATATTAATGTTATTTTAAATACCATGCTTTGTGGTATTAGTGATTTAAGAGAGGGTTATTCTGATTTTATAGAATTGGAGGTTAAAGAGTAATGTTTATTTTATTACAATTATTTGCTCACAAGAAAGGTGGCGGTAGTACTAAAAATGGTCGTGATAGTCAAGCAAAAAGATTGGGAGTAAAAAGAAGTGATGGACAACCTGTTATTGCTGGAAATATTATTGTAAGACAACGTGGAACAAAATTTTATCCTGGTGACAATGTTGGGCTTGGTAAGGATTATACATTGTTTGCTCTAACAAATGGAAAAGTTAAGTTTGAGACAAAAAAAGATAACAAAAAATTTGTTAGTGTTGTTGAAGAAGTTGCTAAAAAAACATCTAAGACAAAAAAAGCAAATTAATTAATTTAATAAAAAAACTACCTTTGTAATTTAAGGTAGTTTTTTTGTTGTTAAAGAAAACCCCGGGATAGTCCCGGGGTTCAATAGAGGTTAACCTTTACATAAAAATACCTCCTATGTTAGAATTTTTTTGTAGTCTACACAAAAAAATAACATAGGAGGTTTGTCATGAAAGACATAAATAGTTTAGCACATACGAGTTGGAATTGCAAATATCATATTGTATTTGCACCTAAGTATAGAAGAAAAATATTTTTTGGACAA
>CASESH010000037.1 GCA_949290565.1 uncultured Christensenella sp.
TATTTTATAAAAAACATAAAATATATTATTTATCTTATTAAATTCAACAATCATTAACAGAATTTTTATTTAAAAATACTATAAAAAATAAGATTATAATTTTTTATAATAAAACATAAAAAAGGAATTAGTTAAACTAATTCCTTTATATAAATAAAGTAAAACTTATAAAGATTAATTTCATTTTTTTATAAATAAAATTTAATGCTATTTGCAAAAATAAGAGTTTAAAACTTAAATTCAGTCTACAAATTTTGGCTCTTTATATTAACTTTAAAAAATTTTTAAAAGTAAATGTTTTATACCCTTGGATTTTTTATATTAGCCTGAGCAGCAGCAAGTCTTGCAATTGGAACTCTAAATGGAGAACAAGAAACATAATTTAGTCCAACATTATGACAGAATTCAATTGAAGAAGGGTCTCCACCATGCTCACCACAAATTCCAAGATGAATATCAGGACGAGTCTCCTTTCCTAACTTTGTTGCCATTTTGATAAGTTTACCAACACCATTTTGGTCAAGTTTTGCAAATGGGTCGAACTCATAAATCTTCTTTTCATAATAAGAATTTAAGAATTTACCAGCATCATCACGACTAAAACCAAATGTCATTTGAGTTAAATCGTTTGTACCAAATGAGAAGAATTCTGCCTCAGTAGCAATCTCATCTGCAAGGACAGCAGCACGAGGAATCTCAATCATAGTACCAACTTTATATTTCATATCAACATTTGCTTTTTTTATTAATTCATCAGCAGTTTCACAAACAACATTTTTAACATATTTAAGTTCCTTAACCTCTCCAACAAGAGGAATCATAATTTCAGGAACGATGTACCATTCAGGATGTTTTTTATTAACATTAATAGCAGCACTGATAACAGCACGAGTTTGCATTCTAGCAATTTCAGGATAAGTTACAGCAAGTCTACAACCACGATGACCCATCATAGGATTAAATTCATGCAAATCTGCAATAATTTGTTTAATTTGAGCAACTGTTTTATTTTGTGCTTTTGCAAGCAATGCGATATCAGCCTGAGTTTGTGGAACAAATTCATGCAATGGTGGGTCTAAGAATCTAATATTTACAGGAAGTCCTTCAAGTGCTTCATATAATTTTTCGAAATCACCCCTTTGCATAGGTTCAAGTTTAGCAAGAGCACTTTCTCTTTGTTCAACAGTATCTGCACAAATCATCTCTCTTATAGCAGCAATTCTATCACCTTCAAAGAACATATGCTCAGTTCTACATAAACCTATACCTTGTGCACCAAATGATTTAGCCTGTTTTGCATCTGTTGGAGTATCAGCATTTGTTCTAACATTAAGAGCCTTATATTTATCAGCCCAAGCCATGATTCTACCAAAGTCTCCATCGTTGGTATTTGCAGGAACAGTTTTAATTTCCTCTCCATATATTTTACCTGTTGAACCATCAAGAGAGATAACATCTCCTTCTCTATAAGTCTTTCCATTTAAAGTAAAACATTTATTTTCTTCATCCATTTTAATATCGCCACAACCTGAAACGCAACAAGCACCCATACCACGGGCAACAACGGCGGCGTGAGAAGTCATTCCACCACGAACAGTTAAAATACCCTGAGCATAGTGCATACCTTCAATATCCTCAGGAGAAGTTTCTAGTCTAACAAGAATAACTTTTTCTTTATTCTTTCCCTTCTCAACAGCATCTTCTGCTGTAAAGACAATACCACCACAAGCGGCACCAGGAGAAGCAGCAAGCGCCTGAGCAATAGGTTTAGCTGCCTTTAAAGCCTTAGGGTCAAATTGAGGGTGCAACAATGAATCAAGACTTTTTGGGTCAATTTGCATAAGTGCTTCTTTCTCAGTAATCATACCTTCATCGACTAAATCACAAGCAATTTTTATTGCTGCACGAGCAGTTCTTTTACCATTTCTAGTTTGAAGCATATAAAGTTTTTTATCTTCAATTGTAAACTCCATATCTTGCATATCTTTATAGTGATTTTCCAAAGTATTGCAAATATCTTGGAATTGCTTATAAACTTCTGGCATAATCTCAGCCATTTTAGCAATAGGCATTGGAGTTCTAACACCAGCGACAACATCTTCACCTTGTGCGTTCATTAAGAATTCACCCATTAATTTTTTCTCTCCGGTAGCAGGGTCTCTTGTGAAAGCAACGCCTGTTCCAGAAGTTTCTCCCATATTACCAAAAGCCATCATTTGAACATTAACAGCAGTTCCCCAACTATATGGGATATCATTTTGCATTCTATAATAATTTGCTCTTGGATTGTCCCATGAACGGAAGACAGCCTTAATTGCCCCCATAAGTTGTTCCTTAGGGTCATCAGGAAAATCAGTACCAATTTTTGATTTATATTCAGCCTTAAATAAATTAGCAAGTTTTTTAAGGTCGTTTGCATCTAACTCAACATCTTGCGTAACACCTTTCTCTTCTTTTAATTCATCAATGAGTTGTTCAAAATATTTTTTGCCAACTTCCATAACAACATCACTGTACATTTGTATAAATCTTCTATAACAGTCCCAAGCCCATCTTGGATTATTAGACTTTTCTGCAATAACATTAACGACCTGTTCGTTTAAACCTAGATTCAATATTGTATCCATCATACCAGGCATACTTGCTCTTGCCCCACTACGAACAGAAACTAAAAGAGGATTTTCCTTATCACCAAATTTTTTACCGGTAATTTGTTCCATTTTAGCAATATATTCCATAATTTGAGATTGAATCTCATCATTAATTTGCTTACCATCTTCATAGTACTTTGTACAAGCCTCTGTTGAAATAGTAAACCCTTGTGGCACAGGCAAACCAAGAGAAGTCATTTCAGCCAAATTAGCGCCCTTCCCACCTAGAATTTCTCTCATTTTTGCATTACCTTCGCTAAATAAATAAACATATTTTTTTGCCATTTTTCAACTCCTAATTAAATTTTCACGAAGATAATTTTATATTAAATTAAAAATAAAATCAAATAGTTTTTGATAAAAAATATCAAAAAAAATAATTTTAATGATTTTAATTTTTATTGATTAAAAATTTTTTTCTTTAAATGATTTTAAGTAAATTTCATATCTAAATGATATATTTTTTAAAAGCAAATCAAGGGTCTTGTTTAACACACTACTAGGAATTTTTACGGTATGCAATTTTTCATAATCATTTTCATATAAAATTTTTAAAGTTGAGAAAATAGAGTTTTCTAACTCAATGCAGTTGTTATTACTACACTCATTACAAACTAGTTCCCCATTAGACAAATTTAAGTATTTTTTATTAGTTAATTTTTTATTGCAAATTGAACAATTTGTTGTAATGAAATTAAAGCCTTCAATTGACAAAAGATAAACTATAAATTTACAAATTAACAATTTAGGACTAGAATTCGAATAGCATATATCTTTAATACAACTTATAGCTTTGATAATTAAATTGTCATAATCTTGATTCTCAACACAGATTTTATCTAACAATTCAACCACGCCAATAGCATAAAAAAATTTATCATAATCAATTGTCAAATCAAAAAAAGTGTCAATACAATTGACACCTGTTAAAATATAATTAATATTTCCCTTTACTAGTTCAAACTCAGCAAAGCAAAAAGGTTGACAAAAAGCCTTAAATTTTGAATTACTTTTTCTTACTCCACGAGCCAAAACTTGAATCTTACCACTCCCAAAAGTTAAAATAGTAAGAATTTTATCATTTTCTTTATAATCAGTAGTGTTTAAAACTATCCCTTTAACAACTTTATTCATTTTTTAACTACACCAAATTACATTTCAAAACTTTGTTCATTTTTTACATTAGAAACATTTTTTTCTTTTTCTTCGGCGTAAGTCATGTCATCTAACTTTTCTTTACCATAGATTTCTTCAAATTCTTTTTCAGGCATAGTTAAAACATGTTTAAAATCTCTAAAACCAATATTACCGGTTAAAAAGAATAATTCATCACAAATTTTTACTAAGTCATATCTTGAAGTATCTTTTTTGTCTGACATTTCAACACCTTCTTTTGAAATATTGTATAAATAGGTTATGAAGAAACAAATAAATTTATACTATATTCCATTAATATTATAACCTAAGGTATCTAAAAACTCCAAATTGTTTTTCCAATTTGGCTTAACTTTTACAAAAATATTTAACATTACTTTTTTTCTAATTAATTTTTGTATGCTAACTCGTGAATTATGACCTATTTTTTTTAACATTTGACCTTTATTTCCTAAAATAATAGGCTTATGGCTTTGTTTTTCACAAATTATTGAGGCATCAATATTCACAATATTTTCCTCTTCCTCGTACTTTTCAATTAATACAGCAATCCCGTGAGGAATCTCATCATTTAGTAAATATAGTGCTTTTTCTCTTATTATTTCAGCACATAAAAATCTTAATGACTTATCAGTAAACATGTCATCATCAAAAAATTTATTTTTTTTGCTAGTTTGAGGTAAATACTTCTCAACTACTTGTATAAATCTATCTATATTTATCTTTTTTAAACTAGATAGGGGTACAATCTCACACTTATTAACTAAATTATTAGCATTTTGCAAAAACTTTACGACTTCTTCTTTTTTTACTAAATCAACTTTTGATAAAACCATAACAAGAGGAATTTTTTTCTCATAATAATTATCTATTAAGTTTTTATCCTGTTTTGTCAATCCTTTTGTTATATCTACAACTAAGACAATTAAATTAACATCAGTAACAGCACCCTTAATACTTTTTTGCATAAAATTATCTAGTCCAGATGAACTAGAATTTATCCCAGGAGTATCAACAAAAACAATCTGACTATGATCACTATTATAAATTCCTAATATATTATTACGAGTTGTTTGAGGTTTAGGAGAAATTATTGATACTTTTTCTTTAATAATTGAATTAAGTAAACTACTTTTTCCGGCGTTAGGTCTTCCAATAATAGCAACAAATCCACTTACAAAACTCATTGTTCTTCCCTTGTTAATTTATATTTTCTAAGAACACTTTCCTCTAATGCCCTCATAATCTTTTTGTCTTCCTCATTTTCATGGTCATAACCAATTAAATGTAAAAAACCATGAACAACCAAATAACATATTTCTCTTTCATAACTATGCCCATAAGTTTCAGCATTCTTTTTAGCAACTTCATTGCAAATAATTATATCTCCTAACATAAGATGTTTTGTTTGTGGGTCAATATCATCTTTATAATCTTTTATCTTAATCTTTGTTAGTGGTTTTAAATTTAACGTAGGAAAAGATAAAACATCAGTTACTTTATCAACATTTCTTTGCTCTTTATTAAGCAATCTAATCCTTTGGCTGTCGACAAAACTAACATCAACTTGAACTTTCTTTTGATTGAATTTTGAATACTTATTAGCAGTCTTAATTAGTGCATAAATTAATTTTTCAAATTTTTTTGTAATTGCAAAATCATTAAATTGAATAATCATTTTCTTTTTCCCTATTTTCTTTTGTCTTTAAAATAAAATTATAGTTTTTAAAAAAATGGTTAACAATAAACTTTCATCAGATTCTTTTTCCATAACAATTTCATCATAATCCGAAAGAACTTTATAACCATTAAATTCATTATACAACTTATTTATATTTTCTTCAATTATTTTTTTCTTTTCTTCTGAACTAATTGTCTTATCTACCTCAACATAATTGCTAACCTCAACATATGCTTTAATAGTAGCCTTTGCAGGAACATATATTATTGAATTATCTTGATAATATATATAAGGACTAATTATATTCTCACCTTTTTTTACTACATCTCCTACTTTTAACATTGCAGTTCCAGATAAAAGACTAATTTCTTCTATAATGCAATTAAATGGTGCAATAATTGGCTTATAGTCATAAATAAAATCACTATTATCAATCTTTTCATTTATATTAACTATTAAAGTGTTCCCCTTAATTACTGCCGAAGCAAAACTTATTTTATCAAGATTACTAGTTAAAACTTTTTCTATACCATCTAAATCGTAATCACTTTTAAACTTTCCCCTTTCATAGCCAAAATCATCGAGTACTTTTAAAACTTCACTGCTTGTTAAATTTTCTAAACCATAAATTCTAATTTGTAAAACAAAATTATTCAAAACAAAAAAAGAACAAATTAAAAGCATTGAAGTAATAATAATTGCAAGATTACTTTTAATTATCTTACCAATTTTGTATGGCAATGGTAAAATACATTCTTTCAAATTATAATGAAAATTATTACTTATTTTTAAAAAAGTATTTTTATCTTTTATTTTAATTCCTAATTTAAAGCAATTATATTCTAATTTTTGTAAATCAAATATTTCAATATTTTCTTTTTTTAGTTGTTCTATAAATTTTTTAAAATTTAGTCCAACAACCTCAAAATAAATAATTGAATTTTTAAATAAAATCACATTCAACCTCAACTAACAAATTTCAACAGATTTAATATCTCCCGTAACAACAATAGTTTCTAAATTCATATTCTTAACTTTTAAGTTGTCTCCCAAAAGTTTAATAATTCCCTTTTTCAACTTTATACCTATTTCTTGACTGCAAACATCAATAAGAGCAGTAAACCCTTCAACATAGACTGCCCTATTACTTAAATTTATCACTCTAAACCCATTGTTTATATAATCAAATGGTAAACCTGTTAAATAACTAATTTCCTCTAAAAAATTTAGCATTATACACCACCAATTATATAAATTTATATGAATAAATAACAAAATTTAGAATATAAACTTAATTAAATTCAAATAACTAAAAGATTTGACAATTTAATTTACTTATGTTACTTTGAAATAAAAAGGAATAATTTATGAAAAAAATTTTTTTATCTCTATTATTTGTTTTATGCTTAGTAACAACACCGTTTTCTTTAATGGGTTGTAATGATAATAATAGTAATAATAATTCTACCACCCAGGTGTTAAAAACAATCGAAGAATATCATTCCCAAGTTGAAAATATAAGCGAATATTGTGGAATAAGTATGACAGATATCAGCGCTTCTGCAACAACTGCAAATTTAACATTAAACAAAAATACATTTATGCCTAATTTAAGATTTATAGGTCCAATATCTAACTATGGAAATCTTGAAATAATCTTTTATGATAATTTGTCTAAGGTTGAACTAGAAAATAAAGTTTGGACAGTACCTTCACAAGAAAATGAATATATTGATTATCAATATTGTGTATTTGGTACAGGCGATAAATTAACAGACGAGATGTATTATTACACAACTAATCAATCTTGGGTAAAAGAAATGCTTCAAAAAAGCAATAATCAAAGTTTTATTGCTGTTTTATCAATAATAAATAATTTGATAAATCCAATTTATTATAGCAAAATAGAAAATAGCAATGTTGGTAATGTAATTGCAAAATATACTTTTAAAGAAGAACTTAGAGATAAATTTAATAATACACTTTCCTTTGTTTTTGGACCAGATAATCAAATAGGAAATTTGACACTTACTATTTATGATAATAATCAATTAAAATTGTTTATAGAAAATGGAAATAAAGTAGATGAATTTTTAATTGAAGTAGGTTCTCAACAACTTTCATTACCAAATGAAGCATTAAGATAAACAAAAAAACTACCTTAAATTATGAAGTGAACCCCAAAAGTTAGACAACTTAAGGAGGTTCACTTTTTAATGAGAAATAATAAAAAATATAGTCCAGAATTTAAAATTTCGTGTATAATAGATATGCGTGAACATAATCTATCTTACAGTGAAACTGCTAGA
>CASESH010000038.1 GCA_949290565.1 uncultured Christensenella sp.
TATGTAAAAGGTTGGGTAGTAGGTATATACATCTACTTCAAATGTTTCTTCTTTATCTAGCACTCTACCACTTGCAAGAGTTGTACCACTTGGCAAAGTTACTTTCCCACCATACCACTCAAAGTCATAGTTTACATTTGATAGTCTTCCAATAGGTTCGCCTGTATATATATCTATATTTACTAAATCTATGTCTTTATATACTACTGCGTTTATATAGTCATCTTTTAAATCTGCTGAACTTACTACATTTCCACTGCCTGCATTTGTCAACTGACTTGTTAGAGAAGTTATTGAATTATTATTTATCTTTTGTGCTGTTACACTTAATTCTTTATTATATCCCTCTTTTTGCCAAGCCGAACTAGTAGAATTTATTGTTTGAGAAATTGTTAAGACATTAGTATTATTAATAAAATCGACATCAGCATTTAGTGAAATACTTAAAGTTGAGATATTATTATCAGATTGTTTTTTAGAGGTAATAGTATATTTTTGCATATAAATATTTTGATTGCTACAAGACAAACTATCTTGAATTAAATTTGCATTAGATAAATTGTCTTGAATATAAGTTAAATAATCCATAGATTGAGCGTTGTTTTTTATTTGATAAGGGTTAAGATTAGATTTAGATGAGATATCAAAAACACATTCAGTACTTACAATTTCAAAGTCATTATTATTTGCACTAGTAGATAGAACTTGAACATCAGGAATAATATTTCTCTTGCCATAGTTTTGAATAAACACATACAAATCGACACTTTCATCAATTAAAGACAATTTAGACAAATCAGCATTGACTTTAACAAATTCGCTTTCTTTACCTGCTACACAAAGGACTTGTCCAGATTTAGAATTTTCTTCAATCTTACCATAACTATCTGAGAACTCTAACCCAACGCCACCATTAGTTTTATCACTAATATAGCCACCCCAAATTTTAACGCCTATATTTGATTGCTCCAAACCGGGAGACCTAAACAAACTACTATTAAAAAAGGTTATGATTAAACTGTTAAACACAAAAATGATAAATAATAAAACTGCGAAAGTAGAATTATGTATAATCTTTGTTTTTACCATACCTCACCTCTAAAATTTATCTAAAATAAAATAAAGAACAATAAATACTATAAGAGTAATATATCACACAAATTTTAAAAAATCAAAAGAATATAAATAGTTTAAGTAATTTTTGTCGTTTTATTAAATTAAATAAAATATTTTAGTTTTATGTAAAAACTACATACATAAAAGAAATATTTTGTTTTTTATTTTATTTTTTATTTTTTTAGTCCCTTTATTTCCCTTATTGCCCTAAAAAAATTTAAACTAAAAAGCACAAACTTACTTTTTTTTCATTTAAAAATGCTATTCTATTTTTTTTATTCATTTTTTTTATCTCCCTAAAAATACAAAAATTTTAAACTATAAAGCGATTTTACTTATTTTCATTTAAAAACAATATTTTATTTTTTTATTTTTTTAGTTTCCTTATTTCCCTTATTGCCCTAAAAAAAATTTAAACTAAAAATTACAAACTTACTTTTTTTCATTTAAAAATAGTTTATTTATATAAGAAAACACTCGTTTCATTCGTGTTATTCTTGCGTGCCTAAAAAAAACTAACTAAATTAAAAAAATTAGTTAGTTTTTATTTTTAGGCGCAAGAATAAAATATTTTTCCAACAAGTACAGTCATATCATCACTAGGATAATCTTTTTGAATTTTTCTTGCCTTATTTAAAATATTATCTGCAATTTCCTGTGGGCTTTTAGATGGTAAAAATTTAAGGTATTCTTGCAAGTTATCTTCTCCAACAGCATCAACAACTCCATCACTTAGCATTACAACCAAATCATCTGGAGATAAAACAGTTTTAGTTACTTTTGGAGAAACATTTTCTAGTATTCCAAGAGGCAAACTGTTGCTTTCTATTTTTGTTATATTTTCGCCCTGTTTTATAAACCCTATTGTTGCCCCTTGCTTTATAAAATCTACTTCGCCATTTTTTAAGTCAACTACGCTTATATCAAGCGCTGAAAATATATTTTCGCTCGTTAAATTGAGCAACTTATTTACGCTAGACAAAATTGTTTCATCATCAAAACCTGCTCTATAAAAATTCTCTATTAAATTGATTGAAGTTTCACTCTTTTGACTTGCCTTTTCCCCAGAGCCCATTCCATCGCAAATTGCTAAAATAAATTTTCCACTTGGCAATTTGACCATTGAATGACTATCTCCACTATTCTCACTGCCTGCCTTTGTTGTTTTTGCAACCCCAACAGCCATATCATATGTAGGTGCTGTTTTGTACGACAAATATGTAAGGTTATTATCTGGACAAGGAAGAATTTCATCTAAAACCATTTTTGACGGGCAATAAGAATTTAAAACCTTTAAAATTTTTTCGTTATCAAAGTCTATACTTCTTATTATAAGTGATACAATTACCGTTTTTTCATCTTTTTCAAAGCAAACCACTTCACTAGGAACTATATCGTTATAAATTAAATTTTCTCTTATTTGCTTTTCAAAACTGTGGTCAATATTTACAACTTCTTGGGCTTGACTTGAAAGTTCTGTTAGTATATGAGACACACCTCGTAGTTGGTCAGCAATTAAAAGTTTACTACTATCTAAATCAATATTCATTTTTGCATACTTTTTATAGTCATTTAATAAAGAGTTTAAACTATTGACAAGTTTATTTAACTTAATACATCTAGTTGTAAGATATGATGGAAAATCTACTAGCGTAATTTTACCTTTCTCAAATCCTGCGTTGACTAGACCTTCAAAAACTTTTTTTAGTTCGCTGTTAAATCCTTTTAAACACCTAGACTTATTTGGACAACTTTCACAATTTTCTCTAATCAATTCACTACATATCATTGTCTTTGCCGTTTTATTGTCTATTTTGCCCTTAACTAGTTTTCTAAAACTCTTGTCCATTTCATAAAATACTTCTGCCGTAAATAGCAACTTTTTACTTGTTTGCAACTTGTTTTGATTTAAAATGTTTTTAAGACTATCATATTCATTAGTCAAAAATAAATTAGATTTTGCTTTTTTTATAATTGTTTTTGGAATAAGTAAAAAAACTAAACTTGCGCACGTTGTTGGTAAAAATGTAAATACATTAACTAACCCAAATAAGTTTAAAAACAAACTTAGACATATATCAACTAAAACTATTGAAAGACTTAAATATATTTTGTTTTGATTTTTAAATATGTATGCGACTAGACTACTTATGCTAAACAATGTTATATACTGCAAACTTCCAGAACATATGAATACTCCAAGCCCTGCTACAATTCCAAGAATTATTCCAAACGCGCCCGGCAAGACTGCTGTCGAACCTAGTACGACTAAGAACCCAAATAATTTGACTAAGTCAAACGCATAGAAATTTATATTATTTAGTCCACAAAATATCATGGTAAGAACCAAACAACCACACACTATTTCATCAACATTTAAATTAAAATTGTACTTTCTATTTTTTGTAATTACAAAGAAATTTATGCAACACAACATAAATATTGAATTTAAAAATATGTCTATGACATTTATATATATCGTTGATAAATCTTTAAAATTAAAGTACAAATAAAATAACCCTATTATTACACCATATAAAATTGCCATATATGTTGGTATTCTTTTTTTTAATTTCCTATGAGTTAAGGCTATAATACTTCCCGCAATGCAACAAATTAAAGCATATATTAAACTAAAAGTATTTACATTGCTAACACAAACGGCTAAAAAATAAATTAACGACATATAAATAAAATTTTCATTTAAAAATAACATTGCTAAGAAAAATCCATAAAATGTTGGACTATAAATATTCAATATTTTCGCGTTATAAAATAAGTAAAATATTCCAAAATATAAAACATATTTCAAAATATTTAATATACTGTCTTTCTTTATCTCAAAATATTCTTTACTTTTCATACTTGCCTCTTTTTTTACTTTTTACTTTTTATAAATACAATTCTTTTGTTTTTTTAAAGTAATTACTTACATATGTTCATTTTTTTCTTTTGAAAGAATATTTTTTATTTACTTAAAAAAGATTATAAAAAAAGAGACTGAATTATTTAGCAATCTCTTTTCTTTTTTGTCTATATTTGTTGAAAATATATATAACTTCATCTAGTTTCAAAACTTAATAACTTAATCTAAAAATTTTTCTACTTATAAAAAAATATTTAATTTTTAGTTTAATACTCAAATCTAAAATCTCAATCTCGCTTGTTGTTCTTCAAGAGGCGTGTCTGCACTTAAATTTAACTCGCTATTTTTTGGAACAATGTGAAAATGAAGATGAAAAACAGTTTGCCCTGCTTCTTCCCCGTTTGCATTTAAAACTACAAAACTATTAAAACCACAATCTTCAACATAATGCTTTCCTATCTTTTTAACTACGCTAATAACCATACTTAATGTTTTTTCATCACAATCTACACAATTTTTGTAATGCTTCTTTGGAATGACTAATGTATGCCCATAATCTTTCTTTGCTATATCTAAAAATGCTAGTACATTTTCATCTTCATAAATCTTATAACAAGGTATTTCCTTATTTATTATTTTACAAAAAATGCAATCTTCCATTTCATACTCCTAATATTTTAAAAATTATTTTTTTCATTTCTTTTACTAGTTCTTTATTCTTTAAAAAACATATTCTCTATCTTTTTGTTAATACTTTAAACCCAACTTTATTTTTATTATACTACTACTAAATTTGTAGTTTTACAAATAAATTGAACACTTTTGCACAAATAATTTAATATTTGATAAAATATTTGCTAATAACTAAATAAAATGTTAAAATATTATCATAAAAAATATCTATGGGGGAATTTTATGAGTGATGAAGAAAATGAAACAAAAAATCTACTAAGTAGGTTGGGTCAACTTATTGCTATTATTATGATTGTAAGATATGTTCTCTTAATTGTTGAACATTACTATCCTTTCTTGCCAACAGAAGGCGTTTTTGCAGATATTATGACTTACGTCGGTATGTATGCTCCTATGGCTCTTATGATTATTATTGGGCTTAGCGCTGTTTGGGGCACAAGGTCAGACATCATTAAATTAGTATTCTTAATTATTTGTGCTGCTATTGTAATATTTACATTCTTCCCTGGCGTTAGAGATACAATAGTTGATTATATAGGTATTTCCCCAGCAGCAAATATAAGACTAATGTAAAAAAATTACTTAAATTTAGAATATCATATATCATTTTTATAAGACTTAGACTAATAAACTAATACAAGTTAATATAATAAAATTCAAACAATCTAAAAATAGCATTGAAGCAGGTATAATTAAATACCTGTTTTTTTACACTTTTATTTTTTTAGTTAAAATAAAATTAATTTTTGCTTTAAATTTAAAAAAAGCAATATCGTTATGATATTGCATATTTTTTTTAATTTATGACTTCTAAAATAAGAATGTTTTTGTGTATCTTAAAATTAAGTATTTTTCAAAATTTTTATTTGAATATGAGGGGGATTTTGTGCCAAAAGTTTCACTTTTGATTGAAATTTTATATTTATAAAATTTCATAGTAAAAATTTACAAAATTTTTACTGCACAAAATCCACCGCAAAAAATTTATTTTTCTAACTTTTTTAATTTTTCTTTTAAGATTTTATTTTCTTCAACTAAATTATCATAATCTTTTTTTAAGACTTTTATATATTCCCCGTTCTCTAAAATATTATTCTCAAAATTCTTTTTACCACTTAAAATCCCAACTGCGATTAATAAACAGATAGAAAGAATACAAAGAATAGCAAATATTTCAGACATACTTGGAATATTAAAAACTTTAACTCCGACTAAAACAAGCGACAAAATAATATCTGTAAGGAAAACTGCAACATAAGTAATAATTTGCAAAAGCAACATATTCTTACCCATCTTAACATAGAAAGAAACAATAATCATAAAGAAAATACTAAATAAACTTAGAACAATTGTTATTTTGTTAAAAACGCTGTCAATATACAAAAGAGGCGAAACAAAAATTATTAAAGCAAACAAAGTTGAAAGCACCAAGAAAGAAAGACTAACAAATCCCAACTTTTTATTTTTCTTAATTAAACTAAGTTCATTTACTAATACGCCACAACTAAGAGATAGACAAGCACAGACTAGCAATATCCTAAACAAAGCCCCATCAAAAACATTTACTCCAAAAATAGCCGTAATTAAAAGCACACAAGTAACACCAAGTGCAGATAAAGATGATATTAATAAAATTTTCTTTGCCTTATCCATAATATTTTCTTCCTTTTAATAAAATTATTTTAAAGCATAAATGCTATAAAATCAATTAATAATTTTTATTCTTAATATGTCTCTTTTAATTAATTTCAAATCAGTTTTAATAAAAATTTTTTGCTGTACATTTTTTGCATCAACAATTTCTTGCATATTCTCATCATACATTTTTTCAACTTTTAAAATCTTATTAAAAGTATCAGTAGGAGACAAAACCTCCAATTCATCGCCGACTTTAAACCTATTTCTTTGTTGTACGCAAACAAGTCCATCTTTTGCATCATTAACAACAACGGCGACAAAATCGTGAGTTTGAACAGGTTCACTAGAAGATAAACATTCACTTTCTTCTTGTTTTTTATCTTTAAAGTAAAACCCCGTTGTATAGCCACGATTACTTGTTTTTTCTAATTCTTTAAAGAACCAATCAGGCAACTCTTTTCCTTTATTATTCTCTAAGAATTGAACGGCCCTTTTATAAGCGTTTACAACAGTAGCGACATAGTAAGCAGATTTCATTCTACCTTCAATCTTAAAACTATAAACCCCAGAATTCATAAGTTCAGGTAAATAATTAATCATATTTAAATCTTTACTATTAAGGATATAAGTACCTCGTTTATCTTCTTCAATAACAAGTTTCTCGTTATCTCTTGAATACTCATTAATTGTGTACTTCCATCTACAAGCCTGAACACACTGTCCCATATTACTACTTCTATTTGATAAATAATTGCTTAAAAGACATCTTCCAGAATAACTTATACACATTGCCCCATGAACAAAACATTCTAATTGAATATTTTCTGGCAAGAACTCACGAATTTCTTTAATTTCACTTAAACAAAGTTCTCTTGCAAGAACAATTCTACTAGCGCCAAAATCAGCCATTAATTTAGCAGTGTATTTATTTGTAACATTTGCTTGCGTGCTAATGTGAAGTTGAACATTAGGAGCATATTTTTTAACAAAACTAGCAACTCCTAAATCTGCAACAATCACGCCATCAACCTTTGCTTGTTGTAAAAATTCCAAATATTCTTTAAGCCCGATAAAATCTCTATTATGAGCAACTATATTAACAGTAACATAAGCCTTAACATTGTGTTCATGGCAATAATTTACAGCAATTACAATCTCATCATTTGTGAAGTTACCTGCAAAGGCTCTTAATCCAAATAACTTTCCACTAAAATAAACGGCGTTTGCACCAAAATGTATTGCTGTTTTTAATTTTTCCATATTCCCAGCAGGACTTAAAATTTCATAATCCATAATACACCTTAAACAATAAAATTAATAATTTTGTTTTTAACAAAAATGACCTTTTTAAAACCTGCCTGAATATAATTAATTAGTTTATCATTTTTCTTAATAATCTCTATTGCTTCTTCTTGTGAACAATCTTCCTTAACTTTAACAACATCTCTCATTTTTCCATTAATTTGAACGGGCAAATTTATGTATTTAACAGAATTATCTTCTTTTAAAGCAGGCCAAGTAGATTTACAAATATATTGTTTATTTCCAATTAACTCATTCATTTCTTCTGCTAAATGAGGAGCGAAAGGATATAATAATTGTAAAAACTCAATAAATTCTTGTTTAGAAATAAATTTATCTTGATATATAGTATTTACAAAGGTCATTAAAGAAGAAATAGCAGTATTAAATTTTAATGAATTAATATCACTTGTAACTTTCGAAATCAATTCGTTTAAAGCGCTAATATGCTCAGTATGAACACCATTAAAGTTATCAACAAATGAAATCATTCTCTCAACTCTTTCAACAAATCTCTTGCAACCATTAATGTTCATACTTGACCAAGGAGCAGCGCTCTCATAATCAGCCATAAAGAGAATATAAAGCCTTAATATGTCAGCACTATATTCATCAATAATTTGCATAAAGTCAACAACATTACCCAAACTCTTACTCATCTTGTTACCATCTTCGCCTAGAACAAGACCCTGAGTTGACCTTTTTAAATATGGTTCTTCAAAAGGAACAACTCCACAGTCATACAAGACCATATTCCAAAATCTTGAATAGATAAGGTGTCTAGTAACATGTTCCATACCACCGTTATACCAATCGACAGGACCCCAATAATTAAGTTTATCTTTACTTGCAAATTCTTTATCATTTTTGTTGTCCGTATATCTTAAAAAGTACCAACTTGAACCAGCCCATTGAGGCATAGTATCCGTTTCACGCTTTGCCTTAGCCCCACATTTTGGACAGGTACAATTAACCCAATCTTTTACCTGAGCAAGAGGAGATTCTCCATTTTTAGAAGGTTTAAACTCTTTTAACTCAGGCAATTTAACAGGCAAATCTTTTTCAGGAACAAGAACAGTACCACATTTTTCACAATAAACAATAGGAAAAGGTTCTCCCCAATATCTCTGACGATTAAAAGCCCAATCTTTCATTTGATAATTTACTTTTGCATTTCCAATATTATTTTTTTGCAAATATTCAATCATTTTTTCCTTAGCCTGACTTACGCTTAACCCATTTATAAAACCAGAATTAATCATAACGCCATCACTAATGTCAGTGTATGCTTCCTTTTGAATATCTCCACCTTTAATTACAGGAATAATATCAATATTAAATTTCTTTGCAAATTCATAATCTCTTGTGTCATGAGCAGGAACAGCCATAATTGCACCTGTGCCATATCCCATCATAACATAATCTGCAATATATATTGGAACTTCTTTGTTATTTAAAGGATTAATTGCTGTAATTCCCTTTACGAGAACGCCCGTTTTATCTTTATTAACTTGAACTCTATCAAATTCACTCTTTTTCTTAGCCTCAACTTGATAATTCTTTACCTCATCTAAATTTTGAATACTATCTTTGTATTTAGAGATTATAGGATGCTCTGGGGCGACAACCATAAATGTAACACCAAATAAAGTATCACATCTAGTAGTATAAATTAAAAGTTTATCACAAGCCTTTTTATTTACAACTAAATCAAATTTAACCTCAGCCCCGGTGGACTTACCTATCCAATGTCTTTGTTCTTCTTTTACTCTGTCCGGAAAATCTACTTTATCAATTCCACTAAGTAACCTCTCAGCATAATCACGAATTTTTAAAAACCAAACTTCTTTTTCTTTTTGAACTACCTGAGAATTACATCTGTCACAAACGCCACCTTGACTTTCTTCATTAGACAAAATAACATCACAGTTTGGGCAATAATTAACAAGTGCCTTACTCTTATAAGCAAGCCCTTTCTTATAAAGTTGACAAAAAATCCACTGAGTCCACTTATAATAGTTTTCATCAGTAGTATCAATTTCTCTATCCCAATCAAAAGAAAAACCTGTTCTCTTTAATTGTTTTTTAATATTTTTTATATTATTGTCAGTAGCAATTCTAGGAGCAATATTATTTTTAATTGCATAGTTCTCTGTTGGCAAACCAAAAGCATCCCAACCAATAGGAAACAAAACATTATAGCCTTGTAATCTTTTCATTCTAGATACAACTTCCATAGATGAAAAAGCCTTTATATGACCGATATGTAGTCCTACGCCAGAAGGATAAGGAAATTCAATAAGGGCAAAAAATTTTGGTTTTTTATCAAAATCAATAGCCTTAAAAACTTTTTCTTTTTGCCAAATATCTTGCCATTTTTCTTCAATCTTTTTGTAATCCATAAAAACAACCTCTAATCGAATAAATTATTAATAAATAATATAACTTAGACCCATAATTTGTCAAATTAAATAGACTTAAAAATTAAGACAACTATATTTTACTATATTATTAGTTACTATTGAAATTAACAAATATTGTTGACACAAAAAAGATTAAAAGATAAGATTTATAAAAAAAAGGATAAAAAATGTCAGCGAAGATATTCCTTAGCAAATTAAAAGAATCTAGTATTTCTGTATTACCAATAACTTTTCTCATTATTCTACTTGTATTCTTGCTGGTAGAAAATCCACTGCAATTAATATTACAAATATTGTTATGTTCAATTATTCTTATCATAGGGATTTCATTTTTTTCACTTGGAGCAGATTCTTCTATGATAGAATTAGGTGGCAGCGTTGGAACAACTTTTTCAAAATCAAAAAAACTTGCCTTTGTAGTAATTTGTGCTTTACTTATTGGATTTATAATAACATTTGCTGAACCAGATTTAATGGTGCTTGCAAAACAAGTTGTTGATTTTTCTAGTCTTGACTCTATCTGGATTTTTATTTCAGTCGTTTCACTTGGGGTTGGGATTCTACTTATACTAGGTATTTTAAGAATAATTTACAACATTAAACTATCAATTCTTTTAACAATTCTCTACTCAATAGTTTTTATTTTAAGTTTTATTATTCCAAACCAATTTGTATTTATTTCATTTGATTCAGGGAGCGTTACAACCGGACCTGTATCAGTACCATTTCTTATATCTTTTGGGCTTGGTCTTTCAGCAGTAAAAAAATCTAAAAAAGATGAAGATACTAATTTTGGACTCATTTCGCTATGTTCAGTTGGGCCACTAATTACGGTAATGATTTTAAGTCTTTTTCTTGACACAACAGGCAACATAACTAATGAAACAATCACTCAAAACGCATCAATGTTAGAACAATTATTATTAACATTTAAAGATTGTTTACTTGATGTTCTCATTATCTTGGTTCCAATCTTAACACTATTTACCATTTTTCAAATTTTCTCTTTTAAATATCCTAAGACAAAAATTATAAGAATGTGTTTTGGGTTTTTTATGACCTATATTGGAATATCTTTATTTTTAACAGGCGTTGAATTTTGTTATCTTCCACTTGGGAAATTAATAGGAGAAAGTTTATCTCAGTTAAGTCACAATTGGATTGCAGTTCCAATAGGATTTATTGTGGGGGCGTTTGCAATAATTGCTGAACCTTCCTTACACGTATTAAAAAAACAAGTCGAAGATATTACAAACAATGCAATTAAACAAAAGGTAATTACAATAACAGTTTCTTTGGGCGTTGCATTAGCCGTTGGTATTTCTATAATTAGTGCTCTATTTCCATTTAACTTGTTGTATGTACTTCTGCCTGTTTATGTTATTTCAATATTACTTGCATATTTTAATAGTGAAATTTTTACTTCAATCGCTTTTGATTCAGGTGGAGTGGCAACAGGAACAATGGCAGTTTCTTTTATTCTTCCAATGGTTACCGGTTTATCTCAGGCAAAAAATGGATTTGGTGCAATTGCCTTAGTTGCCTGTTTCCCGATTTTGATTGTACAAATTTTAGGTTTTATCTATAGAATTAAAGTTTACAAAATTGAAAATCTACAAATCTCAAATCAACTTAAAAAGAACTATGTCATTGAATTTGACTATGAAAAGAATTATTCTCCCTCTAAAACTAAACCAGACTCAATAATTGAGTTCGACTACATTAAAGGAGTAAAGTGATATGAATAAAAAAACCCCGATAATTGAATTGCTTATTGTAATCATAAATAAAAGTAAAGGTGAAAAAGCAATAAAAATTTTAAATAATCTAAATATTAATATTCAAATGCTTTGCTTTGGTAAAGGAACAGCAGATAGCACTATGGCAGACTATTTTGGGCTTGACCTTGGCGAAAAAGAAGTGATTTTTTCATTAATAAAACTTAAAGATTCTCAAAAAATTTTAAATATTATTAACGACAAACTACAACTTGATAATAAAAATACAGGAATTGCTCTTACTATTCCAATTAAAAGTGCAATGTATAGTCTAGTCGAAAAAATGGGATTTGAATATTAAACAAAGGAGATTAAAAATGTTAAAAGATTTTGAATTAATTGTCACAATGGTAAAAAAAGGTTATAGCGATAAAGTTGTTGAAGCTTCCAGAGAAGGAGGAGCAAAAGGTGGAACAATTATTTATGGCAGAGATACATATTCGACACAAGAAAGTTCTCTTATGGGAATAAACTTGCAAACTGAAAAAGAAATTGTTTTTACTATTGTTCAATCTAAACAAAAAGCAGAAATTATGAAATTAATTTATAAAAAAACAAGTTTAATTCCAGATAGTGATGGTATTTGTTTTACCTTACCTATAAATGCAATAGTAGGATTGAAGAAAACAATGAAAAGACTTGAAGAACAAGTAGAAAAAAATATTGATAATGTTAATAAAGAAAATGTTAAAACAAATAAAAAACTAACAACAAGTAAAAATAAAAAACACAACTAAAAACTTTAAAAAATTAACTTTAAAATAGTTTTTAAATTTATATAAAAAATTCTAACTACGCTTTTAATAGCAATTATTAAGATATACAATACAAATAATAAAAATCCACGGGTATACCCCGTGGTTTTTCAATTAGGGGTAAAACCCCTTGTTCTAGCGGAACGCGTAAACGCGTAGTCTACTTTGCGAATCGCGAACCGTTTTATCTCTTCTTAAATGGATCTAGCACTTCAC
>CASESH010000039.1 GCA_949290565.1 uncultured Christensenella sp.
TTGAAGTAATATTTAAACTTGCGTCATTCCCATCTTGATAAACACCTGTAACATAAGAGATATGATTAACTCCTGTTTTATCTGCATTTTGAACTGGTATAGTTATTGTAATAGTTGGGACACTATCTAAATTACCAACAAGGTTATCTTTAATTTGACCATATAAAATTAGTTTAGACTTAATATAAACTGAACCATAGCCGTAAACAATATTTTCTTTAATTGTTCCGCATATTGTAAGTTCGCCATTGTTTTGGTAAATTGCCGCACCATTAGCACCAAAATTATTTATTACTTGTACACCATTATCAATAACTACATTCCCACCTTCTATATAAATGCCACCACCCTCTCTATAAGTATTGTTATATAATGCTTTATTCATATTTATTAAATCTGCTGAACCATTCAAAGTAATATCATTTGTCGTATATATTCCACCACCACTTACATAGGCTTGATTCTCTTTAATTGTTAATGAAGAAGACGAAGTAATTATTCCAGCATTATAAATTCCACCGCCTTTACCATAAACATTTATAACATCATTTTCTGGATTATTATCACCATCTTCAATTTTTTCTATTTTACCAGCAATATTTGAGATTATAGAAAGAGCATTTAATTTAACTTTTGCACTTTCACCTATATATAATCCTCCACCATTTGTTGCCATGTTATTAGATATAATACCTGAGATAGAGTCTTCTTGTGCTTGACTAATATAAACACCTCCACCACTTTCAGAAGCACTGTTGTTTGTTATATTAGTTGCTGAGTTAAAAATGTTACTTGAATTTACTAAATATGCACCACCACCATTTCTTGCTGTATTATAACTAATAATACTATCCGAACTAAACAAATTAATTGCATTTTCAACATAAATTCCACCACCCATTTCAGTCGCTGTATTTCCATATGTTGTTATTATTATAATCTCTTCTCCTGTTACTCCATCTATTACTTTTTCTTGACTATGTCCACCTATTGTAGTCGAATTAAATGATATTGTACTTTTACTTTCTAATACACCTTCTTTAATATATACGCCACCACCATTTGTTGCATTATTTAATTGAACCTTAACTGCTGATAAGGTAACATTTCCTTTTTCTATGTACAAACCACCACCGTTTTTTGCACTATTATCTTGAATCATTGAATCTGCATTTATATTTGTTGAATTTGTACTTAAACTTGGTTCACTATTAATGTAAATTCCACCACCATTTTCACTTGCCGAATTTAATTGAAGCGTTGAACTTGTAACGTTAACTGCTCCACCAGCAATATACAAACCACCACCATTTGTTGCTTTATTACTTTTAATTACTGAATTATTACCTATGCTTAGGCTACCATTGCTAATATAAATACCACCACCATTTTCACTTGCCGAATTTAGTTGAAGTGTTGAACTTGTAACGTTAACTGCTCCACCAGCAATATACAAACCACCACCATTTGTTGCATTGTTTAAAGTAAAGTTTTCTTCTGAAATATTAGAGATGTTAACAGTTCCAGCATTAATAAATATACCACCACCATTTGTTGCTTTATTACTTTTAATTACTGAATTATCACCTATGCTTAGGCTACCATTGTTAATATAAATACCACCACCATTTGTTGCTTTGTTAGATTGTAAGTTTGTATCTATCACATTTACTGTTCCACTAGTAATATATAAACCACCACCATTTGTTGCTTGATTAGTTTCATTTGTTGAAACTATTGTTGTATTTTCGATATTTAATGAGTTTTCATTACCTATATCAACATAAATATTTCCACCATTTTCAGTTGCACTATTACCTTCAAATTTTGCTGTTAAAGTAAAGGTATAATTAATATTAACATTCTTAATATATAATCCCCCACCATTTTTTGCAGAATTTGAAACAATATGTGAATTTTCACTATCAGTGCTAAATGATAATAAATTATTTGCTAAATAAATACCACCGCCATTTTCAGTCGCACTATTACTATCTATTTGTCCTTTAACAATAACCGTACCACCTGCAATATAAATACCACCACCATTTTGTGACGCATTTTTTTGAATTTTTGAATTTTCATCAATAGTAAATTCTCCACCACTAATGTAAACGCCACCACCATTTTTACTTACATAATTACTTTCAATAATTGACTTAATGATTGTAACTATTCCAGCAGCAACATATAATCCCCCTCCATTTTTTGCAAATGTAGTGGTTCCATCTCCTTTTATGATAGAGTCTTTAATTGTGAGATTTCCTTGTGCAATATAAATAATTCCACCGTTTTCAGTTGCTGTATTTTTATTTATTGTAGAAGTTGTAATTTGAATAGTGCCATCACTAATATAAATACCACCACCATTAGTTGCTTGATTTAGAGTAAAGTTATTTTCAGAAATATTACTTATTGTTACTGTTGTATTTTCAACATAAATACCGCCACCATTAATTGCATTATTTTCTTTTATAATGAAATTATCTATTTCATTCTCTTTCTTAGAAATATAAATACCACCACCATTATTAAGTGCTACATTTTTTGAAATCTCTTTTATACTTATTATATTAGTATCATAGACAAACTTTGCACTTTCACTCAAATAAATACCACCACCATTAGTTGCTTGGTTTGATGAAATTTTGGTTCCATTATTAACACCAATAAATTTTAAATTACCACTTGAAACATAAAGTCCACCACCATTTCCATTATTTCCATTATAACCTGCAATATTTAATGAGATTTCTAATCCGTCTTTTAATTGTAAAACTTCTTCTTTATTCCCATTTGAGTAGTAAATACCACCACCATTTAAATAAGCCTTATTTTCTATAATTTGAGTATTTGCTCCTAAACTAATAACTCTATTGAGAATACCTTCACTTAATAATATATAAAGTCCTCCACCTTGGGTAGCAATATTATTTTTTATTATTGAATTAGAAATATCTAAATATCCCTGGCAATAAATACCTCCACCCAAAGTAGAATTGAATTGTTCAATATTATTAACAATCTCAACTGCTTTGTTATTAGAAATTACAGTACCATTAGAAACATTTAGATAACCAGTATTATCAATGTAAATTGCTCCACCTCTACCACCTGCACCACTAACAAGTTTTACACTATTATCTGAAATATTAATCTTGTCTAAAACAACTTTTCCACTTTCAATATAAATTGCGCCACCATTAGTATTAGCAGTATTTTGACATATTCTATTTAAAGAAACATCATCAGACTTTAATGTAACAACAGTCCCCGTAATAATCTTACCACTTGCATCTTCTTTATCATTTACACCCTTTACATAAAGTATTCCGCCATTATTTGCAATGTTATTAGAGAACATTGATTTTGTATTACTACTATTAAATTCAACTAGTACATTTGAGTTTGCTTTATCTTGTAAATCTTCTACATATAAAACCCCACCATTTCCATTAATAGTATTATTTTGTATTAATGAATTGTAAATCTTTACTTTTGAATTTGAAATAGAAATCAATTTTGAATTACTATTATTATTTTCAATCAATACATTATCAAATACAACTGAATAATCTTCATAAGGAGCACTACCCGTTGTATTATTACTATTTGTGACTTTTACAATCGAAACAGCGTTTATTTCAATATCTTCAAATTTAGTTTCAACAAAGTAAGCATTAGAATTATCAATAGTAATAATATCTTTTGTTACGTTAGAACTATTGTTGTCCTCTTTCATAAATATGTTTACTTTCTCTAACATTAAAGCACTTTGATTTTTCATAGAGAATAAAGTCTTTAAATTACCACTCTTTTTTAATTCTAAATTAATTCTATAAAGCGATAACTCTACCTTTTCTGCTGAAACAATACCTCCACTTATAATTAAGGTTCTTGAAAGAATTTCTCCTGTTTCTCTATTCTTATAATTATCTCCGTAAAGTATGTCGCCAGGCTCATAAATAACATCATCTTCAATAAATTGCTGTTCAACAATATATCCAGAATAAATATTTATTTTTGTATTTTGTGTAGCAAATAAGTTTGTAGTATTACTTATTTCTAAATCATCAATTAATATAATAATATCATTAGTACCATTAGATAAATTATTTAAAATTAAAGCATCTTCTAAACTCTTAAAGTACTTATCAGTCGTTGCGTTATAAACATTTTTCTCACCAAGAACAATGTAGAAGATTTTATTTTCCTCAGCAATTATAAATGTATAATCATCACCATTTATATCACTACCTGACAAAATATTTGCACTAGTTTGTTCTGAGGCAGTTGCGCCCTGATAAACGGCTACTTTTTGGTCGTAATTATTATATAACAATGGAGTTTTAATTTCTATTTCGCTTAGAATATTTTTGTTGTATGAACCTTGAACTTTTATTAATACTCCACTTGGCAAATAGACGATGTCTTGAATATTGATATTTTCATTTATTAAATCATATGCGGCATTAATAATCTCATTTCCAATAATAAAGTTTTCTCCATTAACATAAATACTGTAATTATTAGCATCAGTATTTTCAATAAATTCTCCGGCTGAAATAACAACTTTGGAGCCTGATGTCATATAAATTGCTCCACCATTTTTTGAAGAATTATTTGCTTGGAAAAGAACATCCTCACCATTTACAACAAGAATTGAAGTTGCTCTTTCATTTAAGAAAATTGCACCACCATTTCCAGAAGCATTATTATTATTAAATTGACTATTTCCCGTTATGTCAATTCTTGAACCAGCATTGTAAATAACGCCACCTTCTAAGTTAGAGGAGTTATCATTAAATTGGGAACTTTCTATGTACAAGTTACAGAAACTTGAATATATTGCTCCTCCATAATTATTTAATGTTGAATTACTATTAATATCGCTATCAACAATTTTTACATTAAATATAGTGTTGCTTGACATATTACCACCAATATAAATAGCCCCACCACTGTTGCTAGCAATATTTTGTTCAACTATTGCTCCACTTAATGTAAGCGCCGTTTCAGTGCTTGCAAGATTTACATATATTGCTCCTCCATTTCTTGCGCTATTCCCATTTAAGAAATTGTTTGTTGACACATCATCATTCAATAAGTTTAATTCTGACAAACTTGAATATATTGCTCCTCCATCCCCATTGGCTACGTTTGAATAGAATTGACTATTATTTATATTTAACTTAGATTTTGAAAGATATATAGCACCGCCATCAGTTGCTTTGTTTGAGTAATTTTGAAGATTACTTGAAGAACCAAAAATACTATCTTTAATTTGTGAATTTCCAACATTAGATAGGTAAATAGCACCACCATATTTTGCACTATTTGAATGGAAACTTGCACCACTAATGTTTATTGAGTTGTATTCTCCATAAATAACACCGCCCATATTTGTTGCAACGTTATTATATAAAGTCCCTGAGTAAATATTAATAGTACCATAAGTTTTGTAGATAACTCCACCACTATATGCTTGATTATCATAAATATTAGCCCCATCTATATTAATAGTTGATACAATCTCATTTGAACGGATTACAGCCCCATTCAATGTGGTTTTTTCTCCATAAATGGACAGTCTAGAACCTAAGGTAATTTCTCCGGTAACAACCATCAATCCTTGACCATTTTGCTTTCCAACTATATCAATAGAGAACATTGAATAGTAATTTGAACCTAGTCTTTGAGTATAAACTTGTTCAAATTCCGGATTAAATCCAATATACAAACTACTATCTGCCCAAACATTAAATATAGTTGAACTAAATTCATTTGCACGGGTTATAGTTGCCTTCTCAACTCTTGGGGAAAGAGTAATGTTTTTATTATCTTTTAAAATAATAGTTTCATTAACAAGAATTGTAGTAGAGTCGTTAATTAAAATTAAGTTTCCATCACTAGCATAACTAATAGCCTTATTTAAACTGTCAAAAACATTAACAATTTCATTCTCTTTATTAATTTCTTGATAAAGTTGTTTTTTAAGAATAAGCCAATTTCCATCAGAATATGAAACGTGAGAAATCATTTTTTCTGTTGTAATATCAACATAGAATGAATCCAGAATTTTTTCAGCACTAGAAATATTATTAAAACCAACAATCTTATCTTCATCTCTTGCATTTGCATACAACTTAATTTGAATACTATTATATGTTGAAGACTCAAACACACCTTCATTTAAAGACTCATCTTGAATATAAATCCACGCACCACTTTGATTTAGGTTAATACTATCTAGAATATAATCAATACTACCTGAAATCATAAATAAATTATCTATTTGTCTTAAATATCCACTATCAATTATCTTTGTAAATACCATATTGATATGAATACTACTATTTTGATTAGAACTATCAATAGGGTTATCAATTGAATTGCTTCCATAAAGTAGTAATTGCCCGGCATCTATTGCAATACCTTGACCATCTTTATTAACATTTATTGAATTTAGTGAAATTTTGTTATCTGTAATAGTTACATTATCGGTTAACTCTACTTTTGCTCCATTAATGTAAATTCCAGCACCAAAACCTTCATTAGTTGTATTTCCTTGAATATCACTATTTTTAATATTTATAAGTGAAGATTTTGTTTCCTGCTTTCCTAAATACAAACCTGCACCATTGCCTAAGGCATTGTTTGTATTTATTTTACTCTTTACAGCATTTGAAACATCTTGAACTGTATTTATTATTGATAATACTTTTAATTCTTGTGCAGTAGAATATATTCCACCACCTAGTTTAGCAGAGTTGTTTGAAATTTCAACTCCATATACGATAGTAGAAAGATTGTTAACAAAAACACCTCCACCATTTTGTGTTGCACTGTTGGAAATAATTTGTCCTAGATATATAGAAAGATTACTATTGCCATTTGCATAAATTCCTGCGCCATTTTGGCTAACAAATATATTTTGGATTATTGTATTAAATATATGCAAACTACCATTTCCAATATATATTGCACCGCCATTTTGAGCAACAGCGTTGCCTGTTGAAACTAGTGTACTACCAAAATTACAACTAACAATTGTACTTACTTTTAAATCTTCCTTTATACTATTTACGAAAGTACTATCATTCTTTTCATTAAAGTTATTATCAGCATTGATAATATTGCTTGAACCTTTATCATTCATACCATCGTAATAGATAGCCCCACCATTTTGACTTGCTACATTGCTGATTGCAAAATCACAATTAGATAGTTTGATAAAGCCCTGATTTGCAACATAAATAGCACCACCATTTTGAGCAACGTTATTTTCAAAAATTGTTCTAGCACTTTCTACAAGGCTTCCCGTAACTTTAATAAGTCCGTTATTAACATAAATAGCGCCACCATTTTGACTTGCTGAATTAGAAATAAACTTATTATCAATAAGGTCATTATTGATTATCTCTAAATCTTGAATTATAGCACCATTAGCGTTAATGAAAATTGCTCCACCGTTTAATGCAGAATTGTTTTCAAAAATAACTTTATTAGTTTCAATTAAACCATAAGAATCTACATAAATAGCGCCACCATTTCCTAAGGCAGTATTATTTGAAATAGTTATACTACTTCCACTTGGTCTAGCAATAAATGTTCCGGCAAATACGTAAACTGCACCTCCATCATTCATTGCTGTATTCTTATTTTCTTGACTACCACCAATATTTCCACTAGTGAATTTAACATTACCATTTCCAATATATATTGCTCCGCCCTTGTTTGCACTATTATGAATAATATTAGCGCCATCAATATTAAGTTTTCCACCATTTACATAAATTGCTCCACCATAACTAGCATTATAAACTTCTTCAACCATAATAGTATTTGTTGGATTTACAACTTTGACAGTTGAAGAATTGCTTGCCTTATTATTTTTAAGAACAACTAAATCTTTTAAAGTTAATTCGCCTTGACTTGCAATATACATAATAGAATTGCAACCTTCAATAAATTCGCCTGTCGAAACTCCATCTTGAACTTTGCCGCCATCAATAATAAATGTATTGTTTTGTAATTGATAAGTTGAAACTTCTTCGCTTGTCAAATTGAACCTAATCTTTCCAAAGATTTCAAATAAATAACCCGTATAAGCACTATCTCTGTAAATCATTTTATTTTCTTCACAAATAACAACAATTTCTTTGTTGCTTCCTAGATAAGGAACAACAACCTTTGTTTCTTCGGAGATTACTTCATTTTCTAAAATCTTAAATATAAATAAACTTTCTTTACTATTTACACTACTTAAAATAGCGTCTCTAAGAGTTCCAAAAAGTTCATGAGTCAAAACATTTTCAACTTTTCCAAGAGTTGCATAAACTTCTCTATCAACTTGAATAAACACTGCATTATTAGCAACAAATTTTAGTATATCAACATCTTCACTATAATCATATTCAGCAACTTTTACATCATTTTGTGAAATGTCGCTTTCAATATATAAATTTAAGCAATAACCATCAGTTTTTAACTCATTGTCATTCATAATATTTGACCTATCACTGATTTTTATAATTGAATTTATAGACAAATAAATCACATCATAAATATTACTACTATTTGATATTTCTATATTAACTTGCGAAGACTTAGAAGAATCTATATAAATTCCTGCAAGGTTATTATAAACAATACCTCCCTTACTTGTTGTAGTACCCTTTGACACATTTGTTGACTGATTGTTAGTAACTAAAACAGTATTAAACTTAACGACTACATTATTAATAAACATTGCTCCACCATAGCCATCAGTTTGAACATTATTTTCCTCCTGTCCAACAATGTTAGAAGAAATAATCATACTATACAAACTTATTAGAGTGTTAACATATAATCCTGCGCCTTTACTTGTTGCTGTATTATCTTCAACCAAACTTTCTTGGTAAGTTTCAAAGTTGAAGTTATTGGAATTTAAATTTTGCTTTGTAATATATAAACCACCACCCATATTAGCATGATTTAAAACAATATGAGCATTTCTTAAAATTAAACTACCATCTTGCAAATAAACTCCTCCACCTAAGTTAGCAAAATTAGAATTAATAACAGCATAGTTATAATTTGACTGATTAATGTTGCTTGCATTTGTAGAAGTAATATAAACTTTTCCACCACCTATAAATAAACCACCACCATTATTTGTTGCAGTATTTTGATAAATTAAAGTTGAATGTTTTTCGGTATTGGAAATATTTAACGACCCCCCAATAACATAGATTGCACCACCATTATTTGTTGCACTATTATTAGAAATATAAGAGCCCAAAATATTAACTTCACCACCAACTTGATAAAGCGCGCCACCATTATTTGAATAATTATTATTTATTCCACTAACTAAGTCTAAACTTGAATTGTCTTTAATAATTAACTGTCCAGCATAATTATAGATAGCCCCGCCACTTCCTGCCAAATTATCTTTTATAATAACAGATTCGCCTAAGATATTAAGACTTCCACTTTGTAAATAAATTGCGCCACCTTTTGTAACTGAGTTCTCAATAACATTATCTTTTGTCGAATTAGATTTATTACCACCAATAATTTGTCCGCTAGAAATAGATGAGAACATACTATAATCATTAAGTGTAGAAGCAAAGTAAATACCAGCACCATTTAAAGCAGAATTGTATAAAATTTGTGCTTGTAAAGAAGTTATTCTAAGTATTCCTTGATTTGCAATATAAATAGCGCCACCAGAAATACTTGCCTTATTACCTAAATCTTCTCCACCTATAACTCCATTTTCAAAAATCATAATAGCATGTGCATAAGACAAATCATTATCTAATTCACCACTTTGAAGATAACGTTGTCCTTGAATATAAATAGCACCACCATTTTCTGCAATGTTGGAATAAATTTGAACACCATTAGTTAGTTTAATCATACCACTTTGTAAATAGATTGCGCCACCATTAGAATTTGAACCAAGCGTATGATTAAAGAATTTAGACAAACCAATTTGGTTACAAGCACTCTCATCTAGAATTGATGATGATAAGAACAAAGCGCCACCATTTTCTGCATAGTTTGAATAGAATTGAATGTCATTAAGTTCGTTGCCATTTATTATTACTTGGCTGTACTCACTTGTGTAAACAAATCCACCATTCTTAGCCGTATTGTTATAAAATTCTCCACTTGTAATTTTAAGAATAGTTTTTCCTGCTAAGAAAATAGCACCACCATTTCCTAATTCACCATTACTATCTTTTGCAAAATTATTATAAATTTTTGCACCAGAAATATTTAGATTTCCCCCTTCTAATGTAGAAGTTACAACAGGTCCATTTGAGGATATATTATTATAAATTTCTAAATTAGTACCTAATGTCAATCCTCCGTTTTCTAACAAGAAAAGACTATTACTTGAAACGCCGTTACCAACTAAATGTAAACTAGTAATAACATAACCATTAATTTGAACATCTCCACCAAAAACAACATTATTTGCCTTAATCACAAATGCCGAATTTACAAGCGAACTATTTCTACTAATTTTAATACTTTGACTTACATTATTGCCTTCATCGCCACCTGCTACAATAGTTACATCTTTATCTATTGTAGTAATTTCATTCAAATTAATATCATATTTTATGATAATAATGTTTCCATTATTAGCCTTTTCCATAGCGTTGTTAATAGAAGAATATCTACCTATCAAATTGCCATTCTTATCTAACAATTCAATCAAATCTTCGACTACAATATTATAATCTAAATAATATGCTTTATTAGGATTGTTTTTAGCAAGAGAAATTATAGTTGAATAGAAATTAGCATCAGTATAAATACAAGAATTTTTATTAGCGTCATTAGGTATAATTTGGGTATTATTTATTACTGCAAGTAAAGATTGTTCGGTATAAACTTTTGCAGTTAATAAATTTGAATTCTTAAACGCAGTTGCTTGTTCATTACCATCAACTCCCAAACTAGTAACCGCTTCGTTAAGGGTTAAATGTAATATATTAGTTTGAGAGAAAGCCTGATTACCTATTTTTTGAACACTTAATAATTCAATAGATTGAGGCAAATTCTGGCAACCATAGAATGATTTATTTCCTATTTTAATCAACTTTTCAAACTCTATCTCTCCATTTAAGCCTGTAAAGATAAGATTTGTACAATTATAGAATGCTTCATCTCCAATCTCAGTAATTGGTAAATTGTAAACAACTGATTGAAGATTTGAAAGCGAGTAAAATGCTTGACTTCCAATTGTACTTTGATTCATTACAACAACTTTCTTTAATGAAACCGGAACATTTTCACTGCCTCCAAAAATATAAGCAAAACTTGTTCCACTGCTATTGCCACCAAGGAATTGAACAGTCATTTGTGTCAATGCGTTTGCCTGTTTTATACCACTGAAAGCACCCTGTCCAATTGAAGTAATATTATCTTTAATATATATTGTTTTAAATCTAGCACCATAGAACGAATAAGGAAGCAATTCATTAACAATATATGTATTAGAATTATATTGTACTGATTGCATAACAACATAGTCAATACTATTTCTGGAATTTTTCATTAACAATGTGTGAAGGCTTGCATTATTTGAATTTAAAATAAACAAGTTTCCATCTTTATCGGTAAAGTATTTTATTAAATCATTTTGTTTAAACGAAATTGTTGTCAATGATGCGGTGGCAAATGCTCCGTATCCAATATTTATTTGTTGAGACAAATTAATAATTTGTTCAAGATTTGAGAAATTGATAAATGCTAAATCTAGAACATTCTCTAAATAAGTAACGAACTTAAAGTCAATACTTGTTATACTTGTAACTCTACTATTTGATACAAAACTCGAAATAGCAGTTACCTTATCTCCAACGACAATTTCTCCATCAATATTTGTCACCTGTTCTCTTGGTAGAACTATGTCAGTAAATGAACTTGATAAGCCCAAAGAACTAAATCCTGTAATAGTAACACCTGTTTCGTTTTGTTCGTATTCAAAGAAAAGTGGATTTGTGTATTTTTGCCAAACTGCATAAAGAGTAACATTCTTAGCAAATCTTCCAATAGGATTTTCATCTTGTGTAAATTCAGCAATTTGAGAAGTACTATCTAGTGACCAACCTACAAAATAAGCAAATTTAGAATTATTAAAATCAACAATTTGATATTCATCAAATACTAAATCAACACTTTGCCCCACACTATAAATTGTTGAATTAGATATATCTTGACCTGTTACAATGTTATTTCCAAGTAAAACTTGACTGCTAGTATTAAAGTTATATGTTATTATGTAGTTTGAATTTACTACTCCATATAAAGTTATGCTATCATTTTGAATATCTTGCAAACTAGAAATTTTAGTTAAAAGTTGTTCATTCAAAACAATTTGTTCATCAAAATTCAAGTCGATTGTACTTGCTAAATTATTAAAAGACCACGCAACGATTTGCGAATTTAAACTTTGTCCATTAGCAATTGTAATAGACTGCCCAGCAACTACATTTTCTGTTAAAATTATGCTGTTATTAAACGAATAATTTAAATTAAATTGTTTAGCCTCGTAAATTATATAAACCTTTAATATATTCCCACTAACTAATCTTGGCAAATTAAAATTAAGTGTACCATCAACAAATTTTGTACAATTATCTTGTGTAGCCTCACTATTTTCACTCACGCCAATAATATTGTAACCTAATTTATTAAATATAGAAATATCTTCTATACTTAATGAAACACTACCATTTTTATCTTCATCGACAAAAATTAAATTATTTTCGCCATCAGTAACTTGAATAGAATAAGGCAACCAAACAGGATACAAGTTTATAGCACTTCCTTCCTGATTTCTTAGGTTATAAATACTTGCTCCATCAGCATACATAACAGTAGTAGAATTATATGATTCAGACCATCCTGCAAAATAAGTATAACTATCTTTTTTCCAATCTATGAATAAAGGATTAGATTGAGTCAAATCATTTTCAGCATAAATTCTAGGTAAATTAGAATATTCATTATAGTTAAATTTATTATTTTTTACAGTGCCATCTAAGAAATTATAGATTATTGTATATTGAATTGGTTTCCAAATAGCATATAAAGTTATAGAAGAATTTGTTGTAAGGTTGCTGACTTCACTTCCTGCCTGATAACTTCCCTCGGCAGTAATATCGGTAGCATCTTCATAAATAGACCAACCAGCGATATAATATCCCACAACTTCAAATCCTTCATTTGGTAAAACAAATGATTGATTGTAATTGACCTGTTGACTTACTATATTGCCATCAACAATATTTAAGTTTGGCTCAAAATTAACTGTATAACTTGAACTTGCCCATTTAGCAAATAAAGTCAAACTAATATTTTCTTGTCCGGCAATGTCAATATTCAAATATTTTGGTAAATTTAATATTCTTTCATTTATTGGTATTTCATATAAAACTTCATTTACTGTAACTTGCCAACCAACTTGAATAAAACCATCACGACTAAATCCATCACGAATATAAATAAAGTCATCAATATTGCAAACGACACTTTCTTCGATTGAAGGTGAATCTATTGTATTTGAATTATATGTTACAGTGTAAGTCTTTTGAGTCCAAATTACATATAAAACAATATTCTCGTAAGGCATCTTAAAACCTTGGCCATCAATTGGATATTTAATAGAAAATTCAGGCAACTGTGAAGGACTTACAAAACTTAATTCATAACCATTTCTAGAAAGTTGAGAAACTATTCTATTTATTGCGTTTTGACCATTTGATGAATTATCATTATCAACAAAAACTTCAATTGAGACCTGAGAAATACCATCATACAAGTCTCCCTCTTGTAAATTGCCCTCGAAGTCAGCCTTTATACTAGATGGTGTTTTTGTATCATTAAAATCAATTGTCAAATAGTAATAATAATCTGTAAAAATAGGTTCGACTACGATGTCAGCATATGGCATTTTAGTTGTTGCATCAACTGTAAAACTTTGTTCATTATAAGACATTTTCCAAGAAATAAACTTTCTATTTTTAATATTAACCTTAATATTCTCTAAGTTGGATAATAATAACTCTCCTGTTTTTAAATTAAATAACAATTCTTCTCCATCTTCGACAACATTAAAGTCATTTAAAATAGTAAATTCCCCACCATTTGCTTTAATGACGACCTCAAACACAGCCGATGTTAAGACAATATTTTGTTTAACTGCTTTAATTCTATATTCCTGCATTTCAGCAATAGAGTTGTGTAATTCAAAATCATCAGTAGTACAATTTAGGTTGTTTGAGAATTTAACAACAACAATTTCTGAATTGTTTTGTGGAAGAATTGTAGGTTTTAATATAATCTTTCTTTGAGTACTAATTTGCTCGGTAACGTTTATTAAACCCTCAGTAGAATTTTCAAATTCAATGTAAGAATATAAATTGATATTTCCAACTAAATTAAGAATACCATAGCCATAACTAGCATCATTCCTAATATAAATATTACTATCTTGTAAGTCTTGTGTACCGATTTGTCCAGCATAAAGATTAACAATACCATTTACCTTTGTTTCTGAGGAATAAATATAGATATTATTTCCCTTTTGCTGAGTAGAAATATTGTCTGCAATAAGAATATTTTCTCCATTAATATCAATTCTGCCTCTAAATATACCTAACCCACCACCAAACTTAGCAGTATTGTTAATAATTTGGCCATCTTCCATAGTAACGACATGTTTGTTTAGAGAATAGGTAATATCACCAATACAAATTCCCCCACCATATTCAAAGGCTTGGTTATTTGAAATTGTTCCACCATTAATTTTTAAGACATTAAATTCAGCACTTGTCTTTTCATTTCCATTACAGTAAATACCACCACCATATTTTGCTTTATTGAAAGAGATAACACTATCTCCACCTATTATGATTACGCCACAATTTTCTGCTAGGTAAATACCGCCACCATAGTAAGAAGTCATAAAAGTTTGGCTTTCTGTTAAATTTACATTGTTGTTAATAATTTGACCAGAAAGAATTTGACTTTGCTCATTACCCTCACCAGCAAAATAAATACCAGCCCCCAAAACCGCATTGTTGTTTGAAATCTCTCCACCATAAATTTTTAAAGTTCCTAAATTATTAACTAATGTATTTCCATTTGATTCCTCGATAGAACTAATATAAATACCACCACCAGCATTAGTAGCATTGTTAGAATTAATAATTGTTCCTTCATTAATGG
Organism: uncultured Christensenella sp.; assembly: GCA_949290565.1. Taxonomy (GTDB): domain Bacteria; phylum Bacillota; class Clostridia; order Christensenellales; family UBA1242; genus UBA7862. The sequence goes on from CASESH010000039.1 coordinate 15,241, forward strand.
TTAATATTCCGGTAGAATAAATACCACCACCATAGGTTGCAGTGTTTTGAGAAATTGTTACAGCATTTAGAATCAAGTTACCATTTGATAAAATTCCAGCACCTTTCGTTGCTCTACCATTTATAATAGAAACATTTGTAGTAATCTCTAAAATAGCATTTTTATCAACGAAAATAGAACTTGAATTTTGTCTATTAACCCCACCATCAATTGTTATTGAACCACCGCTACCATTTATAACAACATTGCCATATATCTTGAAGATACTATCTGTACAAACTTCGCTTCTAGAAATAGTTATATTATTGTTTGTTGCAATTTCAACATTTTCTTCGATGATAATTGAACTTATAATAGTTTGGTCTTTAACAATAACCAATCTATCTTCATTTTTAAGACTATTAACAGCTTCTACAAAATCTTGATAATATATAACTTGTCCATCTCTTTCAATGTATGCAGAGATTTCAATCCAATTACAAGAAATACTAATATTTGTTGCATATTCAATACTAATTTCGTTTATAACTTGGTATTCTCCAACAATATTCGTTGCACTTGAAGTAGTATATGAGGCTTCTATTACTGAAAAACTATCAATTGCATGTGCAGAATAGTTAAATATTTCGAGATAATCTTTAAACTTTAAAACTTTATCTTTTTGATATAGAGTAAAAGTAATGGTCTTTTCGTTATTATTTACTGTCGCTCCCTCTGGTAATAAATCTTCACTGATAGGATTTCCACCATTACCATTAAAAGTTACATAAACAGGAATGGCCTCATAATAAGGTTTTAAATAAATAACCATATTATTATCATTGTTAATAATATCAAATATATTTAAATCTATTAATGACAATGTAAATGTCAATCGACCATTATCATCTACTTTAAATTTCTTATTCGTATAAGTAATACTTTCAACTGATGTTCCATACCCTAATTCAAAGTAACCAAAAGTATAATATTTCATTTCACTTGGAACTATTGTTATAAAATTCTCTCCACTAATAGGGGCAGTTTCAATCTCAGTATGTTCATAAAGAATTGAAACTGTAAATTTTTTAACTTCCCAAACGGCATTAAGAGTTAGGTTATAAACAGGAATACTTGATGAAGAATCATAATAATTTCCCTCATCATCTAAGAAATATGAGGCTAAAACATATCCTTGTTTTTTACCAACAATTTCATTTAGAACAGTTAACAAATCAAGATTAGTATTGAGTGAGATGTAGAATTTGTCTGTATATTCTTTATTGTCATAAAGTAATTTACCGCCATTAGGATTAATCTCAATCCTATCAATCTTTTTAGCAACTTTTATATATTTATCATAACTTGCCTTAGAATAGCCATAGACACTATTACCATTTGTATCTTTAATGGTATTCAAATTAAAGCAATTAAGTCCATCACTTTCTAACAGACTTCTATAAGTAAACTCAACTAGTATTTTAGCCGTTTCAATATCATTATTAATAATTAGATAGTCTGGAACAACATTTAAAATATTGATTATAGTTTTATTTAACTCATCATACTTAAACAAATCGCTATCGTTGACTACTATGTATGAATACATTGTTAAATCAACTTGTTTGATAAATGATAATGAATTTATTTCAATAGTAGAATATATAGAACTTGAAGTAGAATTAGCAAAAACGGCAAAGCCAATTGTGGAATTAATTAACTTTAACTTAGAACCTGACTCTAAATAAATCTCATATACGTTAGAAGTAGGAGTTTGCACACTATTTTCTAAGATGTTGACATTTATAAACATAAGAGTCCCAAGACCTACAAAGAACATACTTCCTTGACTTGCAGAATTATTAGTAAATTCTCCACTTTCAATTTGAGTGTTAGCCGTAGAATTTAGATAAATTGCTCCTCCTCTATTGTAAGCAACATTGTTATTTATCATTATAGTATCTTCTACGGTTTCTTTCTTAGAAATAGAAATGGAACTAAAATCATCCAAATAGATAGCACCACCATCTTGTGCACTATTTTCACTAATTAAAACATCATTAATCAAATTCAAAACTGAACTGCCAACCAAGTAAATAGCGCCACCTTTTGAAACTGATTTATTATGCTGAATAGTAGTTGATGTTAATTGCAATGTTGAATCTATTGAGTAGGCAAATCCACCAATGTTAGTAGATGCTGTTGAATCATTTTCTCCAAAGAAACCATTACTATTTAATTGTGAATTTGTTATTTCAACTGTTGAATTATTTAAATATATAGCACCACCTAAACTATTTTCGCCATTAGACATAACAATAGTGTAGTTGTTTGTCATACTTACATTATTAAGAATTGCTTCGCAACTTTCTATATAGATTGCACCAGCATAATGCTTTGTCTTATCACTTGAACTTCCAGCATAGTTATTTGTAAATGTGGTTTGCTCGCTAGTAAGTTGATTATTAAAGTAAACATAACTAATTAATACGTAAACAGCTCCACCTGCAATAGAAGAATTATTTGAATTAAAAGTACAGTTGTTTATAGTTAGACTTTGTAAAACTCTCAAATTATTAACATTTGAAAAACTTGCTTCTGCAAGTGATTGACCAGAATAAATTGCACCACCATATTTAGAACTATTTCCATTAAATTGACAATTTTCTAACACAATAGCAGTTTTTGCATAAATTGCACCACCTCTTTGTCCAGAAGTGTTTTTAGTAAATATTGCAAACTCTATTGGTTTTTGCAAAGACTTTGTAAGATAAATTGCACCCCCAAAATTTGTTGCACTATTACTTACAAAATTAATGTTATTTTCTTGTGTTGCCATTATGTTAATAGATTCATCTGAATTGGTATAAATTGCACCACCATTTTGAGTTGCGGTATTGTAATTAAAATCACCATCATAAATATATATTTTGCCACCATCTAAATAAATAGCACCACCATTTTCAGCAGTATTTGGCTCTTGCTGACTACCAAATACCCCATCATTAATAGTTAAAGTAGAACCAACAAGTCCATAAATTGCGCCACCATTTATAGATGAATTGGCTAAAAATTTGGAACCGTTAATAGTTACTAGACCATTTGAGACAATCGCTCCACCATAGTTATTTGAAGTTACATTTGTATCTCGAACAATAACCTCAGCAGATAAAGACAAAGTAGAGTACTGTCCTACAACAATTAAACTAATATTTCTATTTTGAATAATTCCTTGCTCATTCTTCCCGCTTAAAGTTAAGGTATTAGAATTATCATCCTTTGAAGCATTTGCTCTGCCTAAGAATAAGGCTCCGGACTGATTAGAAATATTAAACATTGGTTGATTAATATCAAATGAATCACTTAAAGATAAAGTTTTACTTCCCTGAGAATAAATTTCAATTTGAGAAGAAATTGTTACAGTTTGAGATAATATAATATCATTAATTACAACAAGGGTGTAGGAAGAAATATTATTATCTTCATCTTGTATATAATCAACGCCATCTTGAATTTCAACAAAATAAACATTATATGATTTACTTCCATAAACGATAGCATCTTTTACATAAACATTTGCCTTTTCCCAAATTGCATAAAGGGTAAATGTACCACTAGGACTTAAAATTAAATCAATTCTTTCTCCTGGCAAGACATCAATAGTATCTTTTTCTTTATTTAATGAATATCCCTTTAAATAATATCCTTCATAGTAAACTAAATAATGATTTTTAGCATCTAAGTCAATAATAATTTTATTTGAAAGCGCAGTAAAACTATCTCTTGAATTAATTTCAAAAGTTAATTTGCTATTGTCAATTTGGTTATTTAAACCACTTCCATCAATATTTAGAGAGGAGTCATCATCATTGAAATATAAATAACCACCATCTCCAAAATCAAAAGTAATGTTTTGCTTTACTTGTTCAAAAACAATCTTAATTATAACATTATTAATACTACTTGAAGCATAGTAACTTCCATTTATTATAAACTCTTCCAAAGAGTCGTATTTTACATCATTTATTTCATAATAACTAAATTTATAATCATCAGGTCTATACTTTGAAACCAAATAATACTCTTGCGAATTATATTCAAAATAGAATTTATTATCTTTTACAAAAATATTTTGAACCCTTACCAAACTTTCATCTATAAATTGAATTTTTTCAGGATAAATATAAGGATTTTTACCACTTTCATTAATAAATACAAATTCTCTATCAAAAACTTCAAGTGTAGTACTGTTAATGACTAGATAAGAATTTAAAATTTTTTCATCTAACAATGTTAATGAGGAATTATAGTTTGAAACAAAACTTAACTCACTTAACTTGCTATTATCAACACTTTCTCCATTGATTGAATATTTTAAAGGATTATCATACTGATAAACAATAGTATATTCTCTTGGCTTCCAAACAGGGAAAATGTACATATCATAATTAGGAAAAGTTTTATTAATTAAAACATCTACATAATCGTATGAAGATGAATAACTATTTCCTGCTCCTTCAAGAGCCTCATACAAATCAACATTTTCGTGATTAGGATTTTTACCATAAATACTATTAACGTCTTTATATACAGCCCATCCATTAAAAATGTAACCCGAACGAACCGGAAGATAAATATTGCTATTTAAAAGATTAATAAAGTCCTGAGTAATGGTTGAATTAAATTCAAATGAAGGACTATTTGTATTATTTAATTGAATTTTATCAGAACTTATATCACTGAATACAATATTATAACTTGAATAAGCAACTGATATGGCAAAGTTTGTGCTATCCAAATAGAAAATATAGTCTTCAATTATAACCGGATTAAAGAATTTCCAATTTGTACTGCTTGAATTATAAATTTCTTCACTAGCAAATTTTACAATCACAGGGTCCATAGTATAATCATAAACAAAATCAATAGCAAATTGAAGATTTTCATACGTAGGAGTTGGAGAACCATCATCTTTATTAACAACCAAATTTGAATAATTAGAATAATTTACTTCCAAATAATAGAAAGCATTAGAATTATTTTCGACATAAATTATTTCACCAATACCTAATTCAAAATTGCCATCAATTACAAATTTACCAGAGTTGTAAATACTTTTTTTAACGCTTGAATTTTGAGACTTACTTACATTGACATTACCTAAATAAATTTCTCCAAGATTGTATATTGCTGAATATGAATTTGCTTTATTATTAACAATACTTCCTGAATTAAAATCAACAATTACATTTTTATTTATGTATAATCCTGCACCAATATAGGACTCATTCCCTATATAACTATAACTTATACTTTCAATTTCATCGGTATATGATTGAGAATCTTCATCATAAACATAAGTAATTTCTAATTCCTCTAAATTAATTGAACTATTATTAATAACAACACTTGTTTTTTCATCTTCTTGTGTAATTTCTTTTTCTTCAAAATAAATACCAGCACCAAAGTATGCAACATTAGCATAAATGTTTGATTTTTCTATTAACAAATTATTAGCACTCTTAACATAAATACCACCACCAACACAACTTTCATTTACTTCGCTTAATACCAAAGAGAAACCATTTTGGAAAACATTAACTTGCGATAGTTTACTATTAGGAAGAATACTATTAAAGAATATTCCAGCGCCCTTAGTTGCCTTATTATCCCAAATTTCAACAAAGAACGTAGCCTCCTCATCAAAAGTCGTTGCCGGACTTCCGTTATCTAAAAGAGGGATTTCAAAACTAATTGGAACAAATAATGGATAACTTTCATTTTGTGCGTAAGTTTTTGAATGAGTATCAATAACAACATTTTCCCCAATATAAATACCACCACCTACATTTGCTATATTTTTACTTATTCCAAGTGCGGTAAGTGTCAAATTCTTTTGTACTGTGCTTTGAATAAAAATACCGCCACCCATTTGAGTTGCATTGTTTTCAGTTAGTACAACATCAGTTAAACTTGCATTACAGTTTAAATACAAACCGCCACCACTTAAAGCAGTATTTTTTGAAATTGTACAAGACAACATATCAAAGTCAGCGTAGTTAGAATATATTGCCCCACCTAATTCACTTGCAATATTTTCAGTTATAGTAATATATGAGAAATTAATTTTCTTAATATTTTCATTTGATTTTTCTAGGTAAATAGCGCCACCATTTATAGCAGAGTTATTTTGTAAAATAATGTTTCCTGCAAATTGGACTTCATTTGAATTATTTTTGATATAGATTGCACCACCAAAACCAGCATTATTTGAATAAAAACTTGAATTAACATCGCTAGAAATAGCAAGATTAATTGAACTTTCTATATAAAGAGCGCCACCATATGAAGAAGTTGGCGAAGAACCACTTACATAGTTGTTAATAAAAGTAGAATTTGTAATCTCACTAGAAGAATTGAAAATATAAACAGCCCCACCATAAGAATTTATTCCCTGAGCATAATTACTATCAAAAGTTGAAGAAGAAATATTTATGATAGAATTTGTAACATAAATAGCACCACCATAAACATCTTCTTGTTCATTTAAAACAGCATTGTTTTGAACTGTTACACCATTTAAAATTACAGTTGAATTATTTATTGCACAAATCAAAGCCCCATCTTGTGTTGACCTACTATTTTTAAGAGTAATACTTCTCTCTACTGTCAAAGTAGAAGTTGTTAAATCAAACATAGGTTTTGCAGTCTTAAAATTACCTGTAAATGAAATTGAACTTAAAGAAACTCCTGAACTAGAAGTCATTACTTTTAAATTTCCCTGATTTAAAACAAAGAAACTGTCAGTAAAATTGTTAGCCCTAATAAATTCAATATTTTGGTTTACGGTTGAATCTAAACTTAAAGTTAAAGACTTATTAGCAGTAATAGTTATTGTTCTATCAAAAGTAATTGAGCTATTCTTATTCAAAATAACAACTTCCGAGGACTGTCTTTCATTAACGGCGTCCTGAATAGCAGTCATTGTTGAACCATAAAATTTATGAATATTTGTTCCATAATAGTCTTTAATATAAGCCTCAGCACTATCCCATTGAACAATCAAATAGAAAATATTTTCTCCACTTTCTTGAATCAAATAATCACTTCTTATTTGTGTGCTTACTGTACTACTTGTTATCTCAATGTTAGTATCTTTTATTAAGTAACTCTTAGCATAATAGCCGAATCTATACATGTCTTCAAGATTTGGAGCAACAAAGTTACTATTTACACTGTAACTATAATTCAATATTGCATAACCATTATCATCTCTTGTTCTTTCATAATCTGTTAAAGAACCAATATAAGTTGCAGTAGTGTCATTACCTAAATCTATTTTAACTAATATATTTTTATTAATCCATAAAGAGTAAACAATAATTTCACTTCCTGATGAAATCTCAGATTTATCAAGATTAGCAAGTAAAGTTGAAACAGAAATAACATCATTTGGATAGAAATAAATCTCTTGTTTAGATTCAGAAAACGACTTCCAACGGTCTAAACTTAAATTTGTTTTATTCCAAGAAGCAATAGTCTCGTGCGACTCATTTGGGAAAGTTAGTGTATCTTCATAATTAGTATTTATAGTAATAACAGGATTAGAATCTGGACCTTCATCACTTATACTTTTAAAAGTAAAATTATATTCATTAGGTTTCCAAATAGCATAAAGAGTTTTACTTTGATTAGATGATAAAATATATTTTCCATTGTTTTTATCTACATCAAATAAACTATCTTCACTGCCACTATTTTGAACATATGAATTATAGTCTTTGTATTCATCTGACCAACCTAAAAATTCATACCCCGTTTTTTGAGGTCCTAGGAACATACCCCCATCATATGCCTCAGGTAAATCAATATAGTTACCATCAGGTTTAACCTGTTTTTTATCTATTACTTTTAAACCGTTATATATTCCATCATTTAATTCAAAATAAACGTATTTTTCATTATACAAAGCAAAGAGATAAACCACTTCAAAGTCGTTTACATTTACAGTCAAATCTTTTTGACTATAATTAAAATTCCCATCTGTAAAGCCTTCAAAACCAACAGAATCTACTACAATTTCAGAAATATTGCTAATCACATCACCATTTCTAACCTCTAAATGGTAATATTCTCCAACTAACTTTTCGTAATAAACTTGGTCTGATGAATAAGTTGAAGCAGCAACAAATTTTCCACTATCTGATTCTTGTTCATAAACATAGACATATAAATTAGATTTTAAAGACTCAAATTCTTGTGAAGAAGATACTGTCTTAGGTCTATATCCTGTACCAAGAGTAGCATTTTGTAGCGAGCCTATCGACAAAATATCGTTATTATCAAGTTGGTCAATTATTACATATCTAAAATTGCCTTCCCAAGAAACTTGTTTTGTTGTATTTTCTGTTACAATAAATTTTTCTTCGATTGAAATTAAGTGATAATTTTCTTTTTCAAATCTACTAAACAACTTATTAGTTAAGTTTACATTTGCATTTTTGTGAGTATAAGCAAAAACACTTGTATTCTCAAAGTTCCATATTATTGAATATTTCCCACTATCATCTTGAATCTCTACACTATCTTCTCCATCAACAACATGTCCTTGGTTAGAGTCAAGAACAACCTTAATATCGTTGTAAATGGCAACAAATTTAAAAGTGTAATCTCCTGATAACAATTCATTTTTAGCGTCAGTGAGTTTGTATTGCAAATCTTCACTTGAATAAGATTTAATACTGTCTCGATTTTCATAAGTTGCCCAGCCAGCAAAAGTATAAGTGCCGTTTTTTATAAGTGAATTATTAAGACCAATATATTCATATAAATCAACACCGTTTACAAGTTTGGAATATTCTATTGTAGTTTTTATACTTCTAGTCTTAGTTGCTATGTCATACAATAAGTCAAAACTTATAGAATTATTGTTGCCTCCCTCATTGTACTTACCTGTACCTATGTTAAATATAATATTATATTTTTCCTCAATCCAAGAACACTCAAAGTTTATAGCATTGTCATTTAAATCATTTCCAGAAATAAATCCACCAGCCGTTTCATCCTGTGAAAATAAAACTTGCGCAGATAAAGATAAGAACTCATCAAAATAAGTCCAACCATTATATAAGTAATAATATCCTAAATCTTGATTAAAGTGTCTATCTGTAATAACTTGATTTTGAAGTAAATCTTGTATTGAGAAGATAGAATCATATTTAATATTAATAGGTTGCAAGTTATTTGACTTACCAAAACTATCAACAAAGTTTATTGTATATTCTTTTTGCTTCCAAATTGGATAAAGCACAACATCGCTACCATCAGAAACAATATTAAATATACCTGTGTAATCTCCATTTTGATAATCTTCAAACATAAATACTTTTGCATTTTCACTTAAAATATCTTTTTCAGTTGACCAACCGATTTGTTCCCATCCAAAAAGAGTATATCCACTTTCCAAAGTTGATTCTTTATCATAGGTAAATGTAGCACTGTTACATACCCCAGAAATAGTGCCTGTTCCATTTACTTCATAACCATTTTCTATAAGTGGGAGAATAGATGAATACTCAACCAAATATTCACTAAAATTCCACTCTACTGAAATATACAAATCAAAAGTATTAGTATTAGGATTCCAAATGCTATTAAAATTAGAAAGCAATACATCATTACTATCTGAATCTTTTATATAAAATAAATTATCTCTATAAACTTCATTGCCTAATGAAATATCAAAATGTCCACTTCTATCATAGTTTTCAAGATATATTAATGAAAAATCATAACCTACTAAAACAGGCATTGGAAGTAAACTAAAATCAATGCTAGACCCAACTTTTAAACCACTAACAACTAAATTACCATTAGATAATGAAGTATTTGGATAATCGTTTAAAGTAAAAGTAGCAGAATTTAAAGTTGTTACATTAATATTATTAATATTTCCAATAATTTCACTTCTAACATCAAAAATAAGTCTAAAATTTTTACTTTCATAATTTGCTGTGAGAGTCAAATCACTATCAGGCATTTTATCTATTATGAAATCTTCAATGTTAGGAGTGTAATCAACAAAAGCATATAGTGGATTGTCAATATTTAAACTATCATTTTTGGTATGATTAATTCCAGACTGATTAGGTAAAACTATTTGGCTATTGTATGGGACTGAAACTACAACAACTGATTGTTTATCGTAATCTGTTCCAAGATAATTGCCCGTAAAATATCCATCTTTAAAGTCAAATGTTAAATTGTAATTATTAATGTTCCACTTAGCAACAAGAACAATAACATCTTTACCATCTATAACTTGTTCCATTCCTACTTTTGCAACAAGCACGCTTGATGTTGAATTATATATATTACCATTTGTTTCATAATGTGAGAAAGTATAACCTTGTTTAACATAAACACTGTCATTTACAAAATATGATTTTAAATCAACACTCTCATCATATCTTAAATTAATAGTAGAATTTATAATAGGCTGTTCATTATCATCATACTTAAAAGCAATCCCAACCTCATTTCCTAACCATTGACAATAAATGTTAGCAACTTTATTTTTTACATCAATTACAAAATTATCTTGGTTAAATATTTTTGTTCCATTCTCTAATAAATAAGCAAAACTTAAACCATTCTCTTGACTCATATTATTTGGAGTTTGTAAAGAATTATATCCATTTAAAGCAAACTTTTCTTTTAGGAAATCAATCTTAACATTATTTATATAGGCCTCATTATTACTCATAGTAAAGTTAACATTAGAACCCAAAACTAAATCAGGAATAATAATATATTCTTGGTCATCAGTTGTCCTATTAGCATAAACTCTTAGTTGTATAATATCATTCCACTTAGCAGTCAACCTTATACTATAAGTTGTATTACTTGCATAATTTTCGCCAGGAACATACTCTACCTCGCCTATATTATAAGTACCAATTTTATATCCATCTTTAACTACATAACCATCTGTTGGTAACTTATAAGAATATCCTTCATCAATATTACCAACATACAAATTAAGAGTAATTACTCCATTTTCATAAGAATAACTTTCAAGATAATCATTTTCTACATAGAAAGAAGGTAAACTGTCATCAATACCTTTATTGTAAAAAACACCACCGTTTAAATCAATTTCAACAACTTTTGTATCTCTTTGCCAAACCGCATAAAGTCTTAACTCATAATTATAACTTCCACCTGAAACAAGTTTTCTAGTAACACCATTTGCCTGTGTAAGAGAAATAAAGTTTCCAATAGAATAAATAGTAGAACTTTCTAAACTACCTGCTTTCCAACCAATAATACTGTAATTTTTGTAAGTGTAAGGAGCATTTAATACTTGATGAGATGAGTTATACTCAAAAGGTCCTAAAACTTGTTCATTATTATTGTCACTTGCATTTTCATCACCCTTGTCATAGTAAACATTAAAACTAACAGGTAAATAACAGGCGTACAAAGTTGTTTCTCTCATAGGATTTTCATAACTTGTTGTGTAAATTGTTTCTCCCTCAATATAAACAGGAGAATCACTTTGAACAGTTCTCCAACCCTTAAAAGAATAGCCAAACAAATCAGGTAAGGAAACTTCAAATCCGTTAGTAATAGCAAAGTTTGTAAACATTTGATTTAAGTCAATGTTTTGTTGAGTAAAAACAATTTTGGTAGAAATAGAATAAGTTTTACCATTTACAACGAAATCTTCACCATTGTAATTCTTTAAATTAATACTATATTGAATTGACTTCCACTGAGCAATTAATGTAAGTTTTTCAGAAATAGTTAAACTAAAAAGTATTTCATTCTCTGCACCCTGTTTTGCCCATCCATTAAATTGATAATAACCAACATTTAAATCAAACTTGTAATTAGAAAGTTGTTCTGATGACAACTGTTTACCAACATAAAAATCAAGAGAAATTTGATTTAATTGTAAAGCCTCATAACCGCCTTCGTTTGTTGGTTTATAAAAGCCAATGGTTGTTACATTTGAATCGGTATTAGGTAGATTATTCACAAAGGTAACCTGAATCCTCCAAACAGCATACATAGTAACAACGTTAGTTTGAGTATTGCCATATTGTTCTAAAATATCACGAGTAACATCAAAACTAGATGAAGTTGTAATAAAATTACCTTCATTTTGTTCAATATCGCCAACATCTTTTGTATACCACCAGCCCATAAACTCAGCATTTTCATATGTAACAAAATCAACTTGTGTAGGTGTTACAAAAGTTGCTTTATTATCGACAACTTCTTTTATTTGTCTTTCAAATTCGTAACCACTAAACTGCCCACCATTTGCGTTAAATTCAACAACAAAGACTTCTTTCCAATCTATTTCAATCAGTTTAAAATCAACAATATTTTCTAAAATATCAACAGTGTTTTCTTTTAATATAAATCTATATTCTTTTGATTGTTGCGAACCTAACTCAACAATATTACCTAAACTATCATTTTTAGAAACAAAACCCGTAAATATACTATTATTTATATTGTAAATTCCATCATAATAAAGTAACAAGCCAGAAGTTTGACTATTGATTTGAGAATAAGTAACAGTATAATCAATTGTATTATTAGCGTAATTATAATAAACATTTTCTAATTGACTTAAACTTTCCTCAAATTCAGGTGTTAATAATCCACCTTTTAAATCAACCGAAATAGTATATCGTTTTTCATTCCAAAGAGCATTTAAGACAATCTCTCCATCATCAAAATCGCCTGTGGCAATAAAACCTAACTCGGACTCATCATATAAATTTATAATATCGTCAAGTCCAAACTGTCTATAAATAACTTGACTTCCATCATTATATGAATAATAAAAACCATCTAATGTTTTATAAAAACCTTGCTCTTGGTCCTTTGTTTGCAAAGTAAAATTTTCTACTTCAAATTCATTATATAAATCAATTTGTTGTCCATAAACAAAAGATATAGGGTTTGAAGAATTTAAATTAAGGCTATCATTAAAAACTAATGAATAGACATTATCTTCCCATTTTGCATACAAACTTATATCTTCATAAACTCTAAAACTAGCATTTTCAATTTCCTGCAAAACGCCATCAACTTCCTGTTGCCAACAAATGAAATGTTTATGAGGAACTTGATAGTCTATTCCATCACTTCCAATATTTTGTAAATCAATCAAAAAGCCTTGTCCTGCTGAAATTTTAGATTGAACTTCGCTAAGTAAAACTTTATTATCTGGATTACCTTCTTTATTAAATAACCCAACATATCTTGTTTCAGTCTTGTTTCCATCTTCACTCAAATTATATGTTAAGATATGTTTTGGAGAAGTAAACATATTATAAACTAAATAATCTTCTTCCGTTTCCATATCTTGATACATTGTAGAAGCATTAATCTCAATAGTAACAACACTGTCGTCATCTATAAAATATGCGTAATCTTTATCATAGACAAAATCTGCTTGACTATTTTCTAAATTAGGATAAACCCCACCAGCTTGTCTTGAAATAGTAAACAAATTATCTTTTGTAAAAGCACTTACAAATTGACTATTAGTACTATTACCTAAATAAACTTTTACTAAGACATCTTTATAATCCCAGTTAGCGCTAAATTGAATATTTGAGCCAACACTCAAATTAGACATACCACCAAAATTACCATCTATAATAATAGGAGAATTAGTAGAAAAGACTTGGTTATTGTAATTCCAGCCCGTAAACTTATATTGATAAAGTTCTTCTGGCAAATAATATGAACTATATGGCAAATTAACTACGGCATTTCTAGAAACCATAAAGGAATCAGGTTTATCTCCCAAAACTCCTTCTATTTGGTCGCCACCATCAAAATCAATATTATACCACATAGCAAAAAGAGAAATGTTTGTAGGATAATCGTAAGTTTTAACCTCTTCACTTGACTCAAAATAAGTTCCACTACCATCATAATTTGTGTTAAAATTAGTAAATACAACCCCATAATCTTTTTCAAATTCTCTACCATTTAAAACATAATTATTATTCCTATCTACAACAATCTCATAAGTTACAGCACTGTCATTCATTAAAGCATCAAAATAAAGAGTTATAACATAAGCCTCTGACCAAACTGCATAAAGAGTTGTAGTATTATAAACTGTCACTTGGTCGTTTTGATAGTCATAAACAATTTCTGCTCCCTGCATTTGACTTACTGCCCAACCTTGTAAAAAATGAGCATAATAATAAATATCTTCCTCTAAAAGAATATCAAGAGTAGTCCCATATTCAACATTATTTAGGACATAAGTTTCCTCAGTAAAACTACCATCTCCATCGTTATCAAAAAGACCACCACTAAACTTATATGTTAAGGTGTATTCTTTTTTATCCCAAACGGCCGAAAGTTCATTAAACATTGAATTAATAGTAAAAGTTGGAGTAATAACAAAATTTTGAGCCATAAGACTAAAATCAACTAAATCTCCATCAATCCATTTTACAAAATTATAACCAACTTTTTCAAGTTTTATATTCCCAATGCTTAAAACTTGTTGAGTTATTGCGTTGTATATTTCAAAAGATAATGTAGTAGAATTTTTATCACTACCATTATCGGTTACACTATATCTTAAATATAACTGTGTAGAATAAGGAACAGTTATTTGTAAAACATTTTCTTGTTCAACATTTGAATAGCCTTCTTCATTTTGTTCAATAAATTGATTAATAGTAAAAACATAATCTACACCTTGCCAAACAATATCTGCATTTAAATTAGACTGCACAACAAGTTCACCATTTAGCGAAACATTTTCTTCCACTAAATCTTGTTTATTTATAGTATAAGTATCGGTGTAAATAGAATTGTTTATGTCGTAACCACTTAATAAATAATTTTCTCCTCTATCAAAACTTGGCAATGTAAAACTTGCGCCTTCTAAAAGATTTGATAATACAAACCTATTATTTTCCTCATCAAAAGTAATCTCGCAAGATTTTTCATACATATAGCCATCTTGTAAGTTAAAGTCAACATTAAATAAAGAAGCTAAATTATCTAAATCTAATAAAATCTTATCAAGAGTATCATCATTTAAATAAATGTAAGTATTGTCAACATTTTTTCTATAAACAGCATACAAAACAACAGCATTATAATTAGCGTCAAAATAAGGAGAAGTTACTTTACCATCAATCTTTTGATTAAAACTTACAATTTCACCACTTTCATTTGGTTTAGAATTAAATCCAATTAAAGTGTAACCCTGCTTGTTTAATGAGTTTGATAAATCTAAAATTAATTCACTTATCTCTTGACTCATGCCAACAGAAATTTGAGTTTCTTCAAATGTACCTGCCAAGAAGTCTTTAAAGATTAATAAAGTATGTTCCACTTCCTCCCAAACTGCGTATAAATCTAAAACATTTTTGTTATTTAACAAATCTTTATTAATTTCTTCCTGTCCAACAATATCTGCTTTATAACTACCATCTGCAATTGTAATATCAGTAGGATTTGTAAATGACCAGCCTACAAATTTATGATATTCTGGACTAATATTTGTAAAATAACCCATACTTTTCAATTCATCATAACTACGATATGTTAAAATATCTTTATAACTTAATTTGTCATTTGTATATATTTCATCAACAAAAGAGTTTTCACTTCCAATTGTTTGATAATAGTCTTGCAATAAGCCAAGAGAGGAATGAAAATTAATGCTAACTTGTTTAGTCTCAAACTCTACATATATATTAGTGTCATTGCTTGGAGTTGGCATAGTATCATTTAATGTATAAACTTTTTCCTCACCATTTTCAACAACTTTAAACAATACCGGAGAATAATAATTATCTAAGAATGTAGAAAACTCAGTTATTGAAATGCCTTTTTTATCTCCTGTAATTTGGCCAGATAATTTATCAAAACTTAAAACATTAACAACATCATCATAAACATCACTTTGGCTTTTAAAACTTAAAATATTTGAAATATAATCAGAAAATGTAATATCTTCTTCATAAAAGTATGTAAAAACATCTGATAAATAAATATATGAATTATCTTCATTATACAAATCCAACATATAAAATGAAGATTGTATTTTATCTTTTAATTGGTAACCTGCATACAAAGTCATATTTGATTTAATAGTTGAAGCAGAATATAGATTTTTAAAATTAGCATCTGTATACCAACCTGTAAACTCAGCCAACAACTTACTACCATCATCACTATACTTATCATCTAAATCTTCCGGCCTTACTAAATCTCCATCTTTGTAATTAATTTTGTAATCTTGACCAAATAACCCACTTACGAATGTAACAGTATAAGTTTGCTCAGGTTTAGAAACGGCAAGAACAATTCCAATTATTGAAACAAAAGCAAGAATTAGAGAAGCAACTATTGCAAACAATTTTCTTTTTCTAGATTTTATAGGTTTATTTTCAAAAGATTTTTTATTGGCGTTATTATTTGTTGGAGGAACATTTCCAAGAGAACCACCATTAGAAATTTGTTGAGCAGTTTGATTATTTGAATTAACACTTTGCTGAAAATTATTTTGAGTAAAAGGTCTTTGTGTATTTTGACTTAAACCATTTGCTATATTAGGTCTAATCGAATTGTTTTGTAAATTTTGTTTTTGAATTAAATTTGATTGATTTTGATTAATACCTTGATTGTTTTGATTAGCAATATTTTGTCCTTGAAAATTTTGTGATTGGGCACCTAACCTCGATTGATTAGAAGAATTAGGTTGTTGATTAATATTTTGAAATTTTTGATTAATAAAACTACTGCTATTGTTAGCAGCATGATTAACTTGACCATTATCGTTTTGAGAATGTACCTGTACATTTTTTATTCCATTCCCTTGATTAGGAATTTTATTTTGAGGCGGAAAACTACTTTGCCTATTTTGATTAGACAAATTAGGATTAGTAGAAGTTTGTTGTCCATTTAAATTAGAATTATTACTTGGATTGTTTTCCATAGGATTTCCTCCTTAGTATTATTACCTTCAAAATAAAAAAATATTTATCACATAAAGCATTTTTAAAGATAATTTTTAAATATATATATAATAACATATAAGCCAAAAACACTCAAATAAAATACATTATTTTTTTTATTAATTTAAATATTTTTTTTTACTTATTTTTTTATATTTTTTTAAAAATTTTTTTAAATAAAAAAAGTTAAAAAGTTATCAACATTTTCACATTATAATAAAAATTTTTAAGTCAAAGTCATAAACTTTTTAACCAATAAAACCTAGTAATTTTCTATTATTTATCTTCGACCACAAAGTCGATAAAGTTATATTTTTTCAAGTTTTAAAATAACTAAAAAGAAAAGTATAAATAATTCGACTTTTCGGTCGGAAAACTAAAATTATAAATTTTTATAATACAAAATAATTATAAACTACAAAATACTTACAAAAATACTAAATTATTAATTTAAGTTTTTTTCATAATAAAATTAATTTTTTATTACAAGCAAACACCGATTAGAATAAAGTTTTAAAATTTACTTTTTTAAAAAAATAAACATTTTCATTTTAAATTTTACTATAACAAACTTTTACAAATATTAATAAGCACAAAAAAAATCACAAAGTTTTTTTTGTGATTTTTTTATTTATTTTTTATTTTTCTTATTTATTTAATACCTGGGAAATTGCAACTGAAACACTAACTGTTGCACCTACCATAGGATTATTACCCATTCCAATTAATCCCATCATTTCAACATGAGCAGGGACGCTACTTGAACCAGCAAATTGAGCATCGCTGTGCATTCTACCCATAGTATCAGTCATACCATATGAAGCAGGTCCAGCAGCCATATTGTCAGGGTGTAAAGTTCTACCTGTTCCGCCACCACTAGCAACTGAAAAATATTTCTTACCTTGTTCCAATCTTTCTTTTTTATAGGTACCAGCAACAGGATGTTGAAAACGTGTTGGATTTGTTGAATTTCCCGTTATGGAAATATCAACATTTTCAAGGTGCATAATAGCAACTCCTTCTCTAACATCATTTGCACCATAGCAACGAACTTTTGCCCTGTCACCGTTTGAATAGGCAATTTCTTTCACTATATTTACTTTACCTGTTGAATAATCAAAATCAGTTTGAACATAAGTAAAGCCATTAATTCTTGATATTATTTGAGCAGCATCTTTTCCTAGACCATTTAAAATAACTCTTAAAGGTTTTTTTCTTACTTTATTTGCACTATTTGCAATTCCAATAGCACCCTCCGCTGCTGCAAAACTTTCGTGACCAGCTACAAAAGCAAAACATTCAGTATCTTCACTTAATAACATACTCCCAAGATTACCATGTCCTAATCCAACTTTTCTATCATCAGCAACTGAACCCGGAATACAAAATGACTGTAAACCCTCACCTATACATTTTGCAATTTCATTTGCCTGTTTAACATTTCTCTTAATTGCAATTGCAGCCCCAACAATATAAGCCCAACAGGCGTTTTCAAAACAAATAGGTTGAATACTTTTAACTATTCCAGCAACATCAACACCTACTTTATCACATAAAGATTTTGCTTCATCTAAATCTTTTATACCATTTTCATTAAGGACTTTATTTATTTGATTAATTCTTCTATCATAACTTTCAAAAATCATTTCTAAACCTCCCTTACTCTTGTCTTGGGTCTATAACTTTAACAGCATCATTCATACGACCATATTTACCACTTGCCTTTTGAATTGCTTTTATAGGCTCATCTCCACTCTTAATAAAGTCCATCATTTTACCAAAATTAATAAATTCATATCCAATTATCTCATTTTCTTCATTAAGTCCTAACTTTGTTACATAGCCCTCTGCAAGTTCAAGATATCTTGAACCCTTTATCTTAGTGCTATAACATGTTCCAACCTGAGAGCGATGACCTTTTCCCAAGTCTTCTAAACCTGCCCCGACTGCTAGTCCATCTTCTGAAAATGCAGATTGACTTCTACCATAAACTATTTGCAAAAACAATTCCCTCATCGCCGTATTTATTGCATCGCATACCAAATCTGTATTTAAAGCTTCTAAAATTGTTTTACCAACTAATATTTCACTTGCCATTGCTGCCGAATGTGTCATACCACTACAACCCAAAGTTTCAACAAGTGCTTCTTCTATAATCCCATTTTTAATATTTAAAGATAGTTTACAAGCCCCTTGTTGTGGAGCACACCAACCTATACCGTGAGTAAAACCTGATATATCTTTTATCTCCTTTGCCTGCACCCATTTTGCTTCCTCTGGAATAGGTGCTGGACCGTGATTTACTCCTTTTTTAACAATGCACATATTATTTATTTCACTAGTATAATTCATCAAAACCTCCTATTAGAAAACAAAATGAATTATAACAAAAAACACATAATATGTCTAACGATTAAAATTACTTTATCTTAAAATTTGAAATTATTAAAAGCATTTATCCTACTAATTTAAATCTTAAAAAAACACAATCATAAGTTATGTTAAGAAACATTTAGGATAAATGTTTAAAAGTTTGACAACAAAAAATAAAAACTATAAAATGAATTTATAAAAATTAGTAAGATTTTTCCATTTAAATTCATTTTTATTTTTATGGGAAGATAAATAGAAATTTTAAACTTACTACTATTTTAAATTTAGGAGGAAATAAATGAATAAAATTTATGAACCACTTTTTACCCCTTGGAAAATAGGAAATGTTGAAATAAAAAATAGAATCGTTCTTTGTCCAATGGGTGGCACTTCTCTATTTGGTTGGATGAGACCTAATGGCTTTGACAAACAATCTGCTGAATTCTTTCTAGAAAGAGCAAAAAATAATGTGGGATTAATCATTCCAGGAATTGCTACTCTAAGAGATTTAATTGGTGGAAGATGGCTTTATGAAAATAAAAAAATGTTTAAAGAACTAAAAGAATATATGAAAGAAATTCATAAAACAGGTGCAAAATTATTTATTCAATTAACAGCCGGTTTTGGAAGAAGTTTTTCTATACCAAACTCACTAGTTCCAATAGCAAAGAGTAAAGTGTTGAGCACATTAATTAAGCCCGTAGTTGACTTATCATATATTATGGCATCTCCAAGCAAATTGCCTTCAAGATGGTCTGACAAACTGACTTGTAGAGAACTTACAAAAGAAGAAATTCAAAAAATGATTGATGCTTTTGCAAAAACAGCAAAGCTATGTCAAGAAGCCGATGTCGATGGTGTAGAAATTCACGCCGTTCATGAGGGTTATTTACTCGACCAATTCACAACAAAATATACAAACCATAGAAAAGATGAATATGGTGGTAGTTTTGAAAATCGTTATAGATTTCCTGTTGAAATCGTTAAAGCAATTAAAGAGGTTTGTGGTAAAGACTTCCCTGTTTCTCTTAGATATTCAGCAATTAGCAAAACAAAAGATTTTTGTGTAGGCGCAATGCCAGATGAAAAATACAAAGAAATCGGCAGAGATATGGAAGAAAGTAAAAAGGCTGCTAAGTATCTTCAAGATGCTGGATATGATATGTTGAATGCTGACAATGGTACTTATGATGCTTGGTATTGGGCTCATCCACCTGCATATATGCCTGTTAATTGCAATTTAAAAGATGTTTCAGAAATAAAAAAAGTTGTTAATATTCCTGTTGTTTGCGCAGGAAAAATGACACCTCACGTTGCTGCTGAGGCAATAAAAAATAACGAAATTGATGGTATGGGAGTTGCAAGGCAATTTTTAGTAGATGGCGAATGGGTTACTAAACTTATTGAAGACAAAATCGAAGATATTCAACCTTGTATTTGCTGTCATAATGCTTGTTTCCAAATGTCTCACTACAAAGGAATTGCAAATGGAGGCACAACACATGATACTAAAAATATGTCTCAATGTGCTTTAAATCCTCAAACTATGAATCATCATAAATTTGATATAACACCTGCAAAAAATAAGAAAAAAATTGCCGTAATTGGTGGTGGTGTTGGCGGTATGGAGTTTGCTAGGATTGCAACAAAAAGAGGACATCACGTTACTATTTATGAAAAAACTGATAAGTTAGGTGGCGTTTTTATTCCTGCGAGCGCTCCATCATTTAAAGAAAAAGACAAATGGTTACTAAATTGGTATAAAAGACAAATTGAAAAATTAAAAATTAATGTTAAATTTAACACTGAAATAAAAGATTTAACTAGTCTAGATGCAGATGAAGTAATTATAGCAACAGGTTCGACTCCAAAACATTTACCATTAAAAAATGCAGATAAAACCATTGAGGCTATTGATTACTTAAATGGACAAGAAGTTGGAAATAAAGTTGTTGTTATTGGTGGAGGCCTAACAGGTTGTGAAATCGCATATGACCTATACTTAAAAGGTAAAAAGCCAACAATTATAGAAGCAAAAAATGATTTAATAGCAGTCAAAGGCGTTTGCTTGGCAAATTCATCATATTTAAGAGATTTCTTTAAAACTAATAAAGTACCTGTTTATCTCGAAGCAAAAGTTAAATCAATAGACGACAAATCTGTAACTATTATTTTAAAAGACAAAACAGAAAAAATAATTAAAACTGACAGTGTTATAACTTCAATAGGTTACAATCCTGCTCCTATTGCAAAAGAAAGTAAAAATATTCATGTTATAGGAGATGCAAAAAAGATTGGAAATCTTAAAACTGTTGTTTGGAACGCTTGGGAAGTTGCTTTAAAAATTTAGATGTGAATTTTATAAAAAAATTTTAATATTAATAAAGATAAAAAAGATAATGTTTTTTCACATTATCTTTTTTTTATACTAAAACTTTTATAAGATATTCTTAATTTAAAAAAATTAAAATTTAATTAACATTAAAGTAAAAAAAATAAAACTTATTCTTACAAAATTTTAATATACAACGAAAAACTAAAATATAATTCATTATTTTATTTAATCTTAAACTTTATAATCTAAAAAATTGAATTTTAGCAATAAATACTGACAATTTATCTTGACTTTTAATTAAAATAATAATATACTTAACGCCGTAAGATAATAACTAGGTTACTCATCTAATTTAGTTATTATCTTAAATATTCCCTCTTTTCGCGCTCA
The DNA here is from genome assembly GCA_949290565.1 of uncultured Christensenella sp. Lineage (GTDB taxonomy): Bacteria > Bacillota > Clostridia > Christensenellales > UBA1242 > UBA7862. Next base: position 37,339 of record CASESH010000039.1, read on the forward strand.
TAGCTCAATTGGATAGAGCACTTGACTACGGATCAAGAGGTTTGGAGTTCGAATCTCTATGGGCGCACCATTATAATAAAAAATAAAAAAGACATACAAAAAATTAAAATTAATTTGTATGTCTTTTATATTTTAAAACTTAAACTCAAAATAATTTGATTCTTTTTTCTTTGAAGCATTAAAATATAATTTTGGTTTAGGAGCAATTTTTAACAATTCCTCAAAACTTTTTTGAGGTTGTTTTTTTATTCCGTTTTTCATAAAATCTTCACATCTATCAATGTAAACTTTACTATTTAACTCTTTTAATATTCTATAACCCTCTTGAACATCTGCACCCGAAACTTCTGTAATAAATCTAAAAATATACTCTGCCTTTTTACTATCAAACACTTTCTTTTGATGAGGTTTTATATCTGCTCCCTTAACGTCCCTTGCAAACATAATATTCTCATCAAGGTCTCCTAATCTTAAAACAACTTTTGAATGAATAGAAATGTCAGCACCTTCTACATCCCTTGCATATAAATAATTATCATAAGCACTACCAAGGTCAATTATAACTTTACCGTGAAGTTTTTTATCTGATTTTATAACCTCTTTTCCATATATAAAATTACATTTTTTCTTAAATGACAAAGTCGTATTTGCAACTTTTTCTCCAATTGCACTATAATTTAATTCAGGCAAATTAGTTTCGGCTAAAAAAATAAGAAAGTTAATAGAACCATTCTTAATTAAATAATCTTCAATCTCGATAAATCTATTTGTCTTAATATAACTTATTTCATTATCTTTTTTTTGTACTATTGTTTTTTTAGATTCCTCTATTAATTCTTCATACAAATCTTTTATTTTTAAACTTTCCATAATATTCCCTCTTAAATTACATATATTTTATTCCAATGCAAATTGTTTGTCAATACGCAATTTATAAAATTAGTTTGATTTTTTTTAATGATATGTTAAATTATAAGTTACTTATTTGGAGGTAAAAATGAAGATTGCATTAATTAATGAAAATAGTCAAGCAAATAAAAATGAAATGATTTATAATGTTTTAAGTAAGATTGCAAACAAATATAACCACGAGGTTTTAAACTTTGGGACAAAAGGAATAGAAGATAAAACCCAACTAACTTATGTAGAAGTTGGCTTATTGACCGCTATTTTAATTAATTCAAGAACAGTTGATTTTGTTGTAACAGGTTGTGGAACGGGCGAAGGCGCAATGCTTGCCTGCAATAGTTTTCCTAATGTTCTTTGTGGTCATATTGTCGATCCAAGCGATGCCTATATGTTTATGCAGATTAATAATGGAAATGTTGCAAGTTTTCCTTTCGCAAAAGGATTTGGTTGGGGTGCGGAACTTAATTTAGAATATATGTTTGATGAACTTTTTAAACATATACCAGGACAGGGTTACCCAATTGAGAGGGCTGAACCTGAGAAAAGAAATAAATTAATTTTAGATAGTTTGAAAAAGATTACTCATCAGGACATGCTAAATATATTAAAAAATATTGACAAAGATTTTCTCCTTCATACAATAAGCAGTAAAAGTTTTAAAGAACTCTTTTTAAAATATGCCCCAGAAAATGAAATTTCAAAATACATTAAATCACTTTTAGACTAAAATTATAAATTCTAATTTTTGATTTATTTTAAAAATAAGAAGATTAATTAATTCAATAATAGTTAATCTTTTTTTTAAAATACTCTTTAAATCATTTTTTATTTATGATAGAATAGTATGTATGAGACTTTATAAAAAACTAATGAAATACACAAGTAAAAAAATAATGCCTATGCATATGCCGGGACATAAACGAAAAAATTATTTAAAAAACAAATTACCATATAAATTAGACATTACAGAAATAGAAAATTTTGACAATTTACATAACGCAACAGGAATCTTGAAAGACTGTCAAGAAAATGCAAGTAATTTATACAATACAAAAGCAACCTATTTTCTAGTAAATGGTAGCACTTGTGGAATACTCAGTGCCATAAAAAGCGTATGCAATATTAAAGATGAAGTTTTAGTTTCAAAAAATTGTCATAAATCAGTTTTTAATGCAATTGAACTTTTAAATTTAAAATGTTCTTTTATTCATAGTCATTTTGATAAAAAATATGGAATATATAAGAATGTTTATCCACAAGATATTGATAATTGTTTACAAAATAATAAACAAATAAAGTGCGTTATAATAACCTCGCCAACTTATGAAGGAATTATTTCAAATATAAAACAAATTGCAAAAATTGTTCACAAACATAACAAAATACTAATAGTTGATGAGGCACACGGTGCACACCTTTTTTTAGAAAACAAGTCGGCTTGTGTACAAGATGCAGATATTGTTATTAATAGCCTACACAAAACTTTACCAAGTCTAACTCAAACGGCACTTCTTCATATTTGTTCAAACAGAGTTAATATTGATAAGATAAAACATAATTTAACTATTTTTCAATCTTCATCCCCATCTTATATTCTCTTATCATCTATTGATGAATGTATTCATTTTCTTAAAAACAAAGGAAAAAAATTCTATAATAAACTTAAAACAAATCTAGATTTTTTTTACTTAAAAGCAAAAAATCTAGTAAATTTAAATGTAGTAGATTTTATTAACACTAAAACTATTTATGATTTTGATAGAACAAAAATAATTGTTTCAACAGTAAATACTAACATTAATGGACAAAAACTATTACAATTACTAAGAAAAAATAATATTGAATTTGAAATGAGTTACTCTAACTATGCGCTAGCAATAAGTACAATATTTGACAAGAAAAAAGATTTTAAAAAACTCTTAAAAATTCTTTTTAAAATAGATAAAAGTCTTACAAAAAAACAAAATAAATTTCAAATACAAAATATTAATTTAGAAAGTTCAATAACTATATGTGCAGCCCAAAATAAAAAATCTACAAATATAGAACTTGATAAAAGTGTAAATAAAATCGCTTGTGAATATGTATATGTATATCCACCAGGGATTCCATTAATAATACCCGGCCAAAAAATAAATAAAGAAATTATAAATTATATTAAATACTTAAAAAATAACGACCTAAACTTATTGTTTTCTTCTAACCATCCATCTAACTTAATTAAGGTTTGTGAAAAATATTGACAAAAATATAAAAAGAATATATCATACTTATGTTATAAGGAGTGAAAATTATGAAAAGAATTAAGACTTTACAAACTCGTAAACTCGTTGACCAAGATTTATGCAAATGTGGTTGTGGAGAATGTCAAACTTCTTGTCAATCTGCTTGCAAAACATCTTGTGGTGTTGCAAATCAAAAATGCGAAAAAAGTGCAAATTAAGATTGCAATAAAAAATTTGTGCCGAAGGATTGAAAAATCTTACGGCACTTTTATTACTTAGGAGAATAAATGATACATCAATATAAATTAAATGGTTACAATATTGTAATAGACACAAATAGTGGAAGTGTTCATAGTGTTGATGACTTAGCCTATGACATTATTACTTTATACGAAAACAAATCAAAAGAAGAAATTACTCAATTAATGCTTGAAAAATATAGCAATGATAAGAGCATAAATAAACAGGAAATAAATTATGTTTTTGAAGATATTCAATCACTAGTTGATAACAAGCAGTTATTTACTCCTGACACTTTTGAAAAAATGGCTTACGATTATAAAAATAGAGAAACTGTCATAAAGGCTCTTTGTTTACATGTCGCTCATACTTGTAATCTCAACTGCGAATATTGTTTTGCCTCTCAGGGAAAATACCACGGAGAAAGAGCTCTTATGAGTTTTGAAGTAGGAAAAAGAGCAATTGATTTTTTAATAGAAAATAGTGGTAAAAGAAGAAACTTGGAGGTGGATTTCTTTGGAGGAGAACCTCTTCTAAATTTTGAGGTAGTCAAACAAATAGTCAATTATGCTAGAAGCATTGAAAAAAAATATAATAAAAATTTTAGATTTACTTTAACTACAAACGGCATGAGTATAAACGATGATGTAATAGATTTTTGCAACAAAGAAATGGACAATGTAGTTTTAAGTTTAGATGGTAGGAAAAAAATTCATGATAATTTAAGAAAAACTATTTCAGGACAAGGTTCGTATGACATTATAGTTCCCAAGTTTCAAGAATTTGTGAAAAAAAGAGGAAACAAAAGTTATTATATAAGAGGAACATTTACTCATAATAATACTGATTTTACAAATGATATTTTACATATGGCAGACTTAGGTTTTAAAGAACTCAGTATGGAACCGGTTGTTTGTAGCCCAAATGACCCTTATGCTTTGACAAAAGATGACCTGCCTATTATATTTGAACAATATGAACTTTTAGCAAAAGAAATGTTGAGTCGTGAAAAAGAAGGAAATCCAATTACATTTTATCACTATATGCTTGACCTTAAAAATGGTCCTTGCATTTATAAAAGAATAAGCGGTTGTGGTAGCGGCTGTGAATATATGGCAGTTACTCCTTGGGGAGAATTATTCCCTTGCCATCAATTTGTAGGAGATAGCAAATATAGTTTAGGTAATATATTTGATGGAGTATCAAATAAAGAGATGGTGGAAAAATTTAAAAAATGCAACGCATATTCAAGAAAAGAATGTAAAGATTGTTGGGCAAAACTTTATTGTAGTGGTGGATGTGCTGCAAACTCTTATCACTCTTCTGGCGATATTAGTGGTATTTACAAATATGGTTGTGAACTTTTTAAAAAGAGGATAGAATGTGCTATTATGATGCAAGTAGCAAAAGAAACAAGTCAAGAATAACCACTGACTTGTTTTTTTTATATCTAATTTGTAAAATAAAAATATTTGTAATAAAAAACTTTTCAAAATTTATACTATTTAAATGAAATTAAATTTTACTTTAATTAAATAATAAACTTAAAAAATAAAAACTAAAAGAAAAAAATATTTGTTTATATTTTAAAATTAACATTTATTAAAATTTTTTAAATTAATCATACTATAAAAATTTTATTTTAAAATCATTTTATTTGTTTAAATTAACATTTAGAGAAGTTTCTCTTTATTCCCATATTAATAAAAATAATAAATAAAATAATTTTGATTTTTTTAAGTTTACTATTATACTAATAATAATTTTGGAGAAATAATGAAACATATAATAATTGACACAGATTTAACAAATGACATTGATGACCAATTTGGTATAAGTTACGCATTAAACAATAGCGACACTTTTATAGAAGCAATAATAATTAGTCCTTATAAAAATAAATTAGAAACAAAATCAATTTATGATGGAGTTCTTGATAGTTATTTTGAAGCAAAAAGGATTTGTAGATTTTCCAGAGTAAATCAAAATATTGTTTTTAAAGGTTGTCTAGACTTCTTATCAAATGGTTTTAATAAAACATCAAATGGAATAAAAAAAATCATTGATATAGCAAGAAAAAATGAATTAACACAAATCGTATGTCTAAGCACTTTAACAAACATTGCTCTTGCAATAAAAAAAGCACCAGATATAGTAGATAAAATTGAAATAGTTTGGATGGGTTTAGAAAATTTATATTGCGAAAAATTTTTAGATGAAAACTATGTTAATGACAAAAAGGCTTTTGAAATAATAATAAAATCACAAGTCAAACTTAACATAATTCCTAAGTATGTTGGAAAATTCAATTGTACAAGTATTTATGAAGTTCAACAACATGTGGCAAATACTCCACTTGGAAAGTATCTACTAAAAATACTTAAAGATTACAAATACAATATTGAAAATAGAGGAATAAAATATATATATTCAATCTCACCAATCGCCTATGTTAAGAATAAAAATTTATTTGAGCAGATAAACCTTGAAAAAAATTTATTAATAAAAGAGAACATAAAAAAAGTTGATGGACAATTTAATTATGTGTTTGATGGTTCAAATAATTGTAGTGTATGGAAAGATTTTATAAAAACAATTTCAACTGCTCCAACAGATTTATATAAACCAAAATTGTTCTTCATTTCGGACACTCACTTTTCTCAAATAAATAAAGTTAGAACAAAAGAATTTATGATAGGTCCGGCTGACCAAACAGACCATGAATATATAAAAAATTGGAATTCTGTTGTAGGAAAAAATGACATTGTTTATCATTTAGGAGATTTTGGTAATTATAATATAATAAAACAACTTAGAGGAAATGTTATTTTAATATGTGGAAACTATGAAATGCAAGATATAAAAAATTCTAATTTTGAAACATTTAAGCAAAACCTAATAAATCTTGGTTTTAAAGATGTTGTTCTAGATGGGATAGTTCTTGATAAAAAAACATTAGGAATACCAATTTATTTAACACATAAACCAGAAAACACTAAAAGCAATATGTTCAATCTATTTGGGCATGTTCATTCTCTAAAACCTTTAAAAAAGAACGGCTTTAATGTATGTGCTGAATATCACAACTTTACACCACTAAGTGAATACTTTGTAAAAAACTATATAAATTTCATAATAAGCGCACAAAACGACCCTAATTGTTTTGTTGATTAGAAATATCAATAATTGACATTAAAACAAGTTTATGATAACATATAAAATGAGAAAAGGGGATTTTTATAAAAATGAAAAATCAACAAACAGATAATTCCATAAAGAAATTTAATAAAATTTTTAACGGCTATGAAAGTAGAATGAATTTAGTTAATTTAGGGATTAATGGATATAAAATAAATGAAAAAAATATTTTTAAAGACATCGACTCCAAATCTTTAAGTACTATTTTTAGATTTGGTGGTAGCAGAAAGATGGTAGTATATTTTTGCAAAGGTTCTTCTTTTATAGATATTTCAACTATGGAACCAGAGGAAGCAAATAATTTAATGCATAATTCAATATGTGATGTTGTTACATTAAATAATACAATTAGTGATGCAAATAAAGTTTCATCTAAATCTGATTTAACAAGTTTTCAACAATCATGTTTAAATGATTTAGCAAGTCTAGCATCTGCACAAGATAATCTAGATAATGAGAAAGATAATAAAAAAGCGTATTGTACTGTATTTTGTATCAAAGATGGTAAAATGTTTTATAGAGGAGCAGTTGAAGCCATTTGCACTGCTAATAAATCTATCTTTCTTTCTACCTTTACTTCTCTTAATTTATTAAAAGAAATACAACAATCATATGACACCGGAATGCAAATGTAATAGATAAATTAATAACAAAAAACCTTATTAGAATTATCTTAATAAGGTTTTTTTATTGAATAATACCACTTTCATTAAATTGAATTATTATTGAGTTTTTATCATAAATATCTATAAATTTTATTTTTACAACGTCTTGTTTGTTTAAGAGAAAAACATTCAAACAATTTCCAATTTTACTACAAATAATTTCATCCTTATTTGATAAAATTTCGTAAGAAAAATTGTCATAATTTTGATTAAATTTAAATATCTTTACAACTGCAATATTATCCTTAATTTCTAAATTTGCTTTTATACTCTCTGTTTCATTCTCTTTTATATTTAAAATAAAATTATCCTTTACAACCTTACCTTCAACATTAAATACAATCTCAATTTTAACAATTCCCGATTTCTTTATACTTAACAAACTATTATCTATTGAAATTAAATCTTCATTAGTACTATTTAAATAATAGTTATCTAGTTTTGATAAATTAGTAGTATAGTCTAAATTAAAAATATCGAAACTGTCACCTGTTGTAGCAAAAATCACATCTTGTGAAAAATAGAAATAATATTCATTGTTACAACCTGTAAAGGCTACACTAATAAAAGAAACAAACACAAAAATTAGTATCAAAATCTTTTTCATACAAACTATAATATTGCATTTTAAGATATAATTCAACAATTTTAATCAATTTTGTTTAATTTAACTTTTATATAGTCGCTTGAAGAAAAATTATTATTTTTTGGTTCAAATACAAGACAATAAAAATTACTATCAGTCGTTACTATATATGGCAGTTCACTAAGATTTGTAATTTCATTTAATAAATTATACTCTCCCTGCTTATATTCATAGTAAACAACATTATAAATATCAGACAAATTATTTAAAACTGTATTTTGATTAACAATTATGGTTTGTTCTTCTTCATCAAAAATAGCACCATTAATTTCAATAAGTTGTTCTAAATCACCAAAATCATATTCAAAAGGTTTACTGATAATTGTAAATTTTGCTTCTGCCCTAATCTTATATGTAAAACCATCATCATAATTATCTGCCTTATTAAAATCTGCAACACTATAAGACTTCCCACCAATATTGACATAATCAAAATATTTCGAGATATCATAATTGTTACTTCTTAGCAAAGATAAGCATAAAATATATTCTCCACTATTAATTAAAGGTTGCGATACATTATTTTTTAATGATTTTAGAACAATTGCAATACCATCACTTGGAGTGTAATTAACATTAGATGTTTCTTGCAAATTTTTGTATATAGTAATTTTCATATCGGTAAAATAACTTTCAATTGAATTTGTAACTCTTAAATTGTCAATTGTAACATCTTGAATAAAGTCATAATCAACCCCATTATAAACTGCACTCATATTATTAAGAATTTGTAAATATAAAGTATTAATTTTATTAATCTTGTAATTTTGTTCTACGAAGTTCACATTATTTGAATAATTCGAACCTATAACTTCTATTCTATAATTTACTGAATAATCATATTGACTAGGCTCAATTGGTAACAAAACAGAATTATTACTTGTTCCATTATTAATTTTATAAGTGTAACTTAATCTAAAAATTAAATTATTTAAATTATCATATAATTCAACGATATTATTTGGAAAATACTTAATTAGATAGTTATACTCATTAATAGAAACATTTAAACTCTCCTCGCCCTGAGTTAAATATTTAGGCGCTAAATTAATTGTTTTATTAATAGAAGTATTTAAATAAACGAGTTCATTATACTTAGCATAGCCATTGTAATTGAAATTTGTAGTATTATATAACTTATACAAATTATTAGAAGAAATGCTAATGCTATTAAATCTTAAAGTTGTTTTAATCTCTTTTGAGGCCGTTATTCCATCATTAAACGAGATGACATAAACTATGGTTGTATTAGTTTTTGAATTTACAACATTATTGTTTAACCAATTGTTAGAGTTGTCTTGTAAAATTTCAGTTCTTATATTGTCCCTTTCAGTGTACATATTTACTGAATAATCTTGACTATCAATGTATATTTTTAGCAAAGACATAAGTCTATTGTATAATTCAGATGCCGAGATTGTTGGGTCATAATCTAATGTTAAATTAGACGCTGTAATACTCCCTGAAAATGCTTGTTTTGTAATTTCATATTCAAAAACGCCATTGCCTAAATGCGTGCTAGATTCATATTTTAACCTAAGTTCATACTTTCCAACAGCCGATGGTACAGAATCAAGTTCCTCTTGCGTATCAACATTATAATAACTAATAGAGAACTCATCATTTGAGTCTTCATAGAAAACGTTATATAAAATGCTATCATTTTTATCTTTTAAAGTTACTGAAATGCTACTTAAAAACTCCGTAATAGGTTGACCTTCTCCCTTATAAACATATTTATTAATATCAGGGAAATTTACAACTGCATTACATGCAATAACATTAAAAGTTTTACTTGTTTCAGGTAAGAAATAATTATCTTGAACTAAGGTTAATGTTACTTGATAAGTTCCAACAGTTAAAACATAGTCGAGAGCCTCCCAAGCCTCAATGGAATTTGTAGAAAAAACCACATCTTCTTTATAGTTAGGATACATATCAAAACTAAATTCAAGAGAACCTTTGTTTTCTAAATTGAAAATTGTCCCATAATAAAAATTCTCTACCCAATTAGTAATACTAATATCTTTTGATTTTTCAATTTCAAAAAATGAATTAATTTCTAAACTAGTACTCGTATTTTCATTAAAATAGAAAATGTAGTTTGCATCTGAATTAACCATCGCTCTACAAATATAAATTCCTGCGTTTCTAGATGTTTGTACATCTTCATACTTATAATAAACTGAGTTGTTTTGAGAATTAATTACCTTAATGTACTTTTGCCCCGCAAATTCAGTAAATTGTATAGTAGAATTTTCATCTTCAACAATTTGATTAACTAAAACTTGTAAAGGATTTCCGTCATCATCTACTTGCAATTCCATATTTCCGTCATTTAAAATATATTTATGTACATACCCTTTTTCGGAATTATCATAAAATGTTTCTAGTCTATAAGAACCATAAATTGTAGAATAATTTGATAGATTTTGTTGAGTTGTCATATTCAACGAGAATTGTTTTGTAAGCCCATCATAAACGAGATTTTGACTTGTCGTTTCTCCATAATTATTTATGATAATTTGGGGTTGTCCACTAGTTGTATCTATAACTATTTGCTTTTGAGTAATATAAAGACCAACTGAAACAATTTTTGAATTATAATTTGAATCTTGTGGAGTTATTAATAAATCAATAATATGAGGATTATTATTGTTGTTGACCGTTAGTAACTCAATAGGAGTATCTGAAGAATAGAATTGATAGTGCTTATCTCCAGACAAAGTCAACTCCAATTCACTTCCATCTACCCCTGTAAAAACAGGCTGATTTTCAACTTCTAGAACAATATCAGGCAACATTTCTTGGGTTGAAGAATATTCTAACGAACTTTCAAAAGAAAGCAAACTCTCATTATAAGAAATTTCAGCACGAGTAATTGACAAATACCCTCGCCTTGGTGTTGCAAGCGCAATTCCATCAACACTTGTTTCAAGTTGAGTAAAAGTAAAAACTTTATCATCACTTAGTCTTTTTAATTTGATTTTATCTCCATCAACTAAACTAAGAGAAACAACGTAATTATCAACATTAGTTGGAATACTTTCGCCACTACTATTAGTGTAAACAAGAGAATAGATTGAACTTTCATCTAAGACATACTCATCATCTGAACTTTTTAAAATAAAATCTTGGCTATGATTATTTCCATCATAAGTTACAGTTAAATTTTGTAAATTATTAACTTGTGAAACAATCTCTAAATTAATAACCTCAATATCAATATAATACACAATATTGCTAATTAAAACAAAATTATAACAGTTTGTAACATCAACTGTATTTAAAGTTACAGTTACATCTATATCATTATCTTGCACTATATAGGAAGTTTCACCTACCTTTTGTATTTGTGGAATGATTAAAGCTATGCTAGGGCTTCCAATTAAAGATGAAATTGTATAACTCCCTTCTCCCAACAAAACATTTTGAGTAGTTGTAATTTGCTGAGCCGTTTTAGTTTCTGGAATAATGCTAACATTGACAGTTCTTGGAGTAATATTGTATCGACTTTTTTCAAAACTCATAGAGTAATTATTAGAAGTACAATTAAAACTTCCCTGTGTTACATAATAATTTCCTGCTGGATAGAAATTCCCAATTTTTTGCACGACCTCATCATCTAAATTTCTTAACTGAAATTCTCCACTAAATTGAGGCAATAAATCATTTTGAGTGAAAACAAACTCAACATCATCATTTATTAAATAATCAAATTCTATGATTGTAGGATAAGTAGAACCATAAACAGTGTTATATGTTTTAGGCGTAACTGTTATCTGCCTAGTTGTAATTTGGTAATTTTGATTAGATATGCTTAATTTATAGTTGTTACCAAAAGATAAACTGCCTAGTTCTATTTTATATGAACCAACATTTTCTCCACTTACTCTTGATAATTGACCGCTTTTTATATTATCAATATTATCCATATTATTGACTTTTTCGTCATAAGAAAAATTAATAATCCCATCATTTTGACCATAAATTTTTCCTTGCTGTTCATTTGGAACAATTTCAACTTGATAAGGATTTATAGTAAAAAAGTAATCAGTATTTTTTTTTGCATTAGTAGCCAAAACAAATTCATAGAAATTTTTACCATCTGCGAAAGTAATGTCTTTGGAAATAAAAACTTTGTATTGACCAACATCTCTAAAACTATCTCTTACAACATATTCATCATAACCACTAAAATTTTGTTTAACAATGAATTTTCCATCTTCATTTTGTAAAGTAAGCAGGTTCCCTCTTGTAATAATTTGAGACAAGTCTGTAATAGAAATGTCTTCTTCTTCGCAACTTAAAGTAAACGAAGAAGATAAAAATTGCCTTGTCAGTGTATCGTAAATTGTAGTATTGCCCGCATATATTGAGGTTGAATTTTCTTGTGTTGGGGTAACATAAACAGTAACTTTTTCCAAATTTATTAGCGAATAGAAAACACTAAAAGTAAAGTTTTCACTTAACCCATTTTGAATATCAAGTGAGTTTAAACTAACCTGATAAGTTGCATAGTAACTAGAATTATCTACTTTTGTAAATCGCAAGAAAAGTTTTATATTCTCGCCCGTTTGGAAAGTAAAATAACCTTTTTCATTTATTAAGTTATCGCTAACTATTTGGTTTACCTTTTCCTCATCGTTTACTTTTAAAGATTTAAAGTTAAGTTGATAGGTATATAGATTTTCTTCACCATCAACCTGTGTAAAATCATAGTATGTCGCAATTCGCGTTATATCAGTTATAGTTTTATATTTATCAATAAAATCGTTAAAAGTAATCTTTACTTCACAAGGGAAAACATTAAAAACTATATCATTAGAGTTTTCTACAAGAACAAACAAATAATTTTTATTTTTTGAATTGTCAATTCTATAATTATATTCTCCTGCTGGGGCTTTAAAATTACCATTCCCAAAATCTTCTTTATAATCGACAAACAAAAACTCATTTATTTCCTCTAAGTTTAAAATAACACCATTAACTGTATAACTAAGAGAAATATCTTCTTGCCCGTAGTATTTAAAATTTGTATCAGGAGTAATCTCAATTTCTCTTTGTTGTATTGTTAAATTTCCAGCAATTATACTGTTTGCTACCAAAGAAACATTTTTAAAAGTTAATTCATTTATGTCATAACTTATTCTATATACTCCAACATCATATTTTCCATATTGATTTTGCTCTGCATTATCTAAATAAACATAATTAATTGTACCCAATCCCTTAATATAATCTAAATTATTTTCATTTGATAGTGGGCTTAAATTAACAACGCTATATGAATTTTGTTCATATTCATCATAATCATAAAGTTTAAAATCATTTGCTAATAAATTATCTCCATAAAGTACAGTTTGATTATTTAGAGCAAGTATTACATTTCTTTTACTAATAGTATATAAATTTTTAATAACTTTAATTTGATAATTTTTTTGGAACTCCTCGTTTAAAACATAATTTGCCGAAATGTCATATATTCCAACATCACTAGTCTCACTTGCATTGGTTGTTAAGATATATTTTCCCAATGTTTTTTCACTATCAATACCAATACCAGAATTAATTTGAATTCCATTTTCAAGAATGAAATCCTGAGTTAAAATTGTGTCAGATTCATTATAAAAACTAGTTTGCAAAGGTTTACCATAACTACTTTGTCCAACAGGAGTAGAAATAGTAATGTCTTTTTTCAAAACTTTAAGCGTCATTTGAAAACTAAGAGATGAATTAGAATTGTTTGTGTACTTTATTATGTAATTACCTGAATTTATAATTTGAGAAACAGCCTCGCCATCATCAATATTGTAATAAGAATATGAATAATTTTCATCATCAGGATTACTTACTTTATAATAATTAACTAAATCTTGACCACTATAAGTAATTGTAGCACTATCATTTGGAAAACTTGGCAAAGATTTCTTTGAAATATTTAAAACTATATATGATGAAACCTTGTTAGTAGATGAGTTTGTGTAAGAAGCAGTTATAACAACTTCCCCTTCGCCTCTACAAGTTACCACACCCTCACTATTTACAACTGCCACATCCTGTTTAGAAGTTGTCCAATTTAAATCCTTTGCTTTAAAAGATGAAGGATTAATAATTGTTTCAATTTTAAAGGTTGAGTTATTAGTAGAATCAACATAATATTTCCCATCAATATTCTCTATACCCTCAGTAGATATAGAAAGCGAAATAGAATAAACTATTTTATTTGTTTGCGAGCAACTACAACCTATAAACAAAAAAGCCGAGAAAAAAATTATTGGTAAAACATAAAAAAAATTAAAAAATTTTTTCATATTAAGTTTCCTCTTATGTTAAATTAACTACATAATCATTATGTATAAATATTATATAATATATTATCTTTCTTTCAAAACAAAAAATGTAAATTATTTTGTAACTAAACTTTTACTCATAACTCAATAATAAAAATAAATTAGTTACTAATTTAGCAAAACATCAATTAGTAAAAAAAAGATTTTCTATTTGATAAAAAAACATTAATAGTGTATAATTACATCATCGGAGAAAAAAAATGCGCGCTGTTTTACAAAGATGTCTAAGTGCAAATGTAATTGTAGAAAATAAAATTGTAGGAAGCATACAAAAAGGTTTTGTTGTCTTTTTAGGTATCGGCAAAAATGATAGTGAAAAAGATTTAGATTATTTAGTGAAAAAAATTTGTGGATTAAGAATTTTTGAAGATGAACAAAACAAAATGAATCTTAATCCTCAATCTGTGGGCGCTGAAATGCTCGTAATAAGTAATTTTACGTTGTATGCAAATACAGAACATGGTTTTAGACCTGATTTTCTGCAATCAATGATGCCCCAAAGGGCAGAAGAATTCGTCAATAGTTTTGTTTCAAAATGTAAACAAAATAATGTTTTTAAAAAAATCAATACAGGCGTCTTTGGCGCAGATATGAAAGTAACTGTTGAAAATGATGGACCTGTTACAATAATTTTTGATACGGAGAATTTAAAATGAAAAATGAAAAAAGATTAATAACAGCAGCACTTACTTATGTAAATAATATTCCTCACGTAGGACATATAGTAGGTTGTCATCTACCTGCTGACATTTTTGCTAGATTTTGCAGAAGTTATGGTTATGATACAACTTTTGTTGGTGGTTCCGATATGCACGGAACACCTAGTATGGTTACAGCACAAGAATTGAATATACCCGTCGAAAAATTAACCGAGGAACTTCATAAAGTACATAATGAAATTTATAAAAAATTAAACATTAGTTATGATATTTATTCAAACACTCACACAAAAACTCACGAAAAAGTTACGCAAGATTTTTTTATTGAGTTGTACAAAAACGGATATATATCACAGGGGGAAACAGAAATGTTTTACTGTGAAAAAGATAAGATGTTTCTACCTGATAGATTTGTAGAAGGAACTTGCCCAAAGTGTGGATTTGAACACGCTTCTGGCGACCAATGTGAAAAATGTGATAGTCTATTTTCTCCAAACGAATTAAAAAATGCTAAGTGCAAGATTTGTGGAAATGAGGCTTGTATAAAGACTTCAAAGCATATTTTTTTAATTTTATCAAAAGGTGTTGATAGACTAAATAGTTGGATTGAAAGTAAAAAGGAAATTTGGCGTCCTCATGTTTATAGCGAAGCAAAAAAATGGGTGCAAGAAGGGTTAAAAGATAGGTGTATTTCTCGTGATATTAAATGGGGATTTCCTGTTCCTCTTGAAGATTTTAAAGATAAAGTTTTTTACGTTTGGTTTGATGCTCCCATTGGTTACATTTCAATTACAAAGGAATTAAGTGAGCAAAAATATCAAGATTTATGGTTAAAACGAGATGCCAAGATTTACAATTTTGTTGGTAAAGATAACATTCAATTTCACTCAGTTTTCTTTCCAACTATGCTAATTGAAAACGGACAATATAATTTACCATACAATGTTGTAGGTCTTAATTTCCTAAATTATGAAGGTCAAAAATTTAGTAAAAGTAAAAAAATTGGTGTATTTTGTAACTCAATTCTAGATAACTTTGAAGACATTGATATTGACACTTTAAGAGCGTATTTAACTACTATTATTCCGGAAAATAGAGATACCGATTTTAAGTGGGAAGATTTTAAAAATAACACCAATTCCGAACTAGTTGGTAAATTTGGGAATCTTTTTAATAGAACTCTTAATATGATAAAAAATTATTTTAATGGCAATATAGATTATGAGATAAAAAAAGAAAATCTAAATGATTTAGATAATGAACTTATTAATTCAATAAATGAATATCCAGAAAAAATTACACAAGCCTTCAATAATGTTGAGATTAGAGAAGCATACAAATTAATTATGCAGTATGCAACAGTAGGCAATGGATACATTGAAAAATCTGCACCTTGGGCACTAGTAAAACAAGAAAAATTTGAGGAAGCAAAAAAAGTTTTATTTTTAGCAATAAATCTTTGTGCAAGTCTATGTATTGTAGCAAGTCCAATTATTCCACAAAAAGTAACCAAATTGTGGATTGAACAACTCAATTTAAATGGTACTCCAACTCAAAATGATTATTGGCAAAATGCAAGTAAATTTAATATCTCCAAAAATCATACAATAGGAGAAATCAAACCTATTTTCGAAAGAGTTGATAATGAAAAGTTAGAAAAAATAAAACAAATAATGGCTAATCCTTTTGTCATTAATGAGTACTTTAAAAACATAAAATAAAAACTTTTACTCTAATTAATTATTAAAGTATTATAGTTTTTTTAATACTTTTTATTTAATATTTTTTAATATGCTTAATAACAAATTGTTTATCTAGTTAAAATTACTAAATAAATTTTAAAAAAAAGATTATAGAAAATCTATAATCCTTTTTTTTGTATATTTATACATTAAAATTGTATAATCCAAATTTTTTATGCAAAAATAAATATATTTATTCATCTAAATGTGATTTATCACTATATGAAGTATGCAAAAATTTCTTTGCAATTTCACTACCTGGCTGTTTAAAAAACTCTTGATATACGATTTTTATTGATGGATTTTCGTGTGATTTTCTCACCTTATTTTTTAAATCACTTTTATATAAATTAACTGCTCTTTTCTTCGCGATGTCTTGATTTCTTGTCACATAAGATGAATGAATTGGCATACCACCTCCATTCACACAACCACCCGGACAAGCCATCACTTCAACAAAATCATAATGTTCCTTTTTTTCTAGCATTTCATTAAGGAAAGTTCTAGCATTTTTTAAACCGCTTATAACAGCAACTTTTATTACTTTATTTGCAATTTTTATCTCAGCCTTTTTTACTCCACTTTGACCTCTAACCAATAAATACTCGACTTTTTGAAGTGGTCTATTTTCCAATCTATCACTAACCGTTCTAAGCGCAGCCTCCATAACTCCACCCGTTGCTCCAAAGATTGCACCTGAACCTGAGGACATACCTAAAATTTCATCAAATTTTCCATTTTCCAATCTCATGAAATCTAAGCCACTAGTTTTTATTATTTCTGCTAATTCTCTAACTGTAAGAACAGCATCAGTATCATAACTAATTCCGTTATATGATTGGTTTGGTCTTGTTCTTTCATACTTTTTTGCAACGCAAGGAACAATAGAAACAAAATACAAACTATTTGCATCAACTTTTAATCTATTTGCATAAAAAGTCTTAATAGTTGCCCCCAACATTTGTTGAGGAGACTTTGCGTGAGACAAATTTGGAATCAATTTAGGATAAAAGTGTTCAACAAACTTTACCCAAGCAGGACAACATGAAGTTAATAATGGTAACTTCTCCTGACTGTTAAATCTTTCTACAAATTCATTTGCCTCCTCCATAATAGTCAAGTCTGCACCAAAATCTACATCAAAAACATCATCAAATCCTAGTCTCCTAAGAGCAGTAATAACTTTTCCTTCTACATTTTCACCAATCTTGCCTCCAAAACTTTCACCAAGTGCAACCCTAACAGAAGGTGCTATTGCAACTATCATACGTTTATTTTTTTTAGAGAGATGTTCTAAAACTTCTTCTTTTTGGCTCTTATCTCTAAGTGCTCCCGTTGGACAATTTAAGATACATTGCCCACAATTTACGCAAGTACTATTTGCCAAAGTTCTATCGTTTACACAACCTATATAGTTCTCAAATCCTTTATTGTGTTCACATAGGGCAAAAACAGATTGTTTTTCCCTACAAATAGCAACACATCTTTTACACTTAATACATTTTGAATTATCCCTTATAAAGCAGGCCGAATCATCAAATAAAGCCTGAGAATGAGTTCCTTCAAACCTCTTACTATTACAATCATATTCCTTAGCGAGTTCTTGAAGATGACAGTCCAAACTTTTAGAACAGGATAAACAATCTAAATCGTGATCACTAAGTAAAAGTTCTAAATTCGTTTTTCTAGCCTCTCTAACTCTTGGAGAATTAGTAGAAATAACCATACCTTCTTCCACTGTTGTGTTACAGGCTGAAACAAGGTCTTCTCTTCCTTTAACTTCAACCACACAAATTCTGCAAGCACCTATTTCATTAATATCTTTTAAATAACATAATGTTGGAATCTTTACTTGTGCCTTATGAGTTGCTTCAAGAATAGTTGTTCCCTCTTTAACTTTTATTTTTTTGTTATCTATAATTAAACTAACCATTTTTTCCTCTTAAATCCTAACTTTCCTCTTTAACTTGAACAGCATTAAATTTACAATTCTTTTTACAAAGCCCACATGCAACGCATTTGTCTTGATTTATAATGAAAGGCTTTTTTAATTCTCCACTAATTGCTTTTACAGGACAATTTCTTGCACATAATGAGCATCCTACACACTTTGTTTTATCAATCTCAAATCTAATTGTATTTACTAAGTCGTCATCTTCGTCATCAACATCAAAATTTTCATCAAAGTTATTTTTAATTAAGTCAAAAACTAAGTTAGGAGCAACTCTACCTAATTTACATTTCGAACTTTGTTTGATGTCTTTTGCTAAATCAATTAATTGTTCAACTTTTTCTCTTGTAGGTTGTTCATATAAAAAACTCTCTAAAATTTCAACCATTCTCTTAGTACCTATCCTACATGGAGTACATTTGCCACATAAGTATTTTGTCATTGGTTTTATTTGAGATATAACATCTTGTATATTTTTTTGTATATCTAACATTTTAATAAATTACCTCAGTCCTTAATTTTTAAATTATTCCTACTTATTATAATTATAATCTTTAAAAACAAAAACTATTTTTTATAATTTAATTAAAATTATTTCATTTTTTTTATTAAAATGTTAAAATATTTAGAGGTGAATTATGCAAATAAAAAGTAAAGGTATAGTCAATGGCTACATTTTAGATAAATATGGCAAAAGAGGAAAACAACAAAAATTTGGTATGCCTACTTTATCCATTCCATTTGAGATTATAAATCCCCCTAAAAATACAAAATGCTTTGCTGTAATTTTTGATGACCCAGACTCTGTTAAAGTCTGCAATAAAGTTTGGATTCATTGGTTAATTGCAAATTTACAAAAACAAAAAGTCGAAGAAAATGAAAGTCTTGGAGCATATGATTTTTTACAAGGAAAGAATTCCTGGAATGATAACTGTTACGGTGGTCCTTGCCCACCTGACAAAGACCATAATTATAGATTGAAAGTTTTTGCTTTAAGTGAAATGTTAAATTTAAGAGGAGATTTTTCGCTTGAACTTCTAGAAAATGAAATGAAAAATAAAGTCTTAGAAATTGCTGAATTAAGAGGAATATATAAAAAATAATTTGATTTTTTATCTTAAAATATAATATTTTATAATCATATTGCAATCTATTTTAAATTTAAAAAATTTTAAAACTAATAGAATAAAAAATATAGAAAGTAAAGTTTTAAAAACTAATTTTAGAATAATAGACAAATCAAAGTATTTTTTAATTTAGTATATTCTTTCTCATTAATAACTAGTGAACTATTTGGCATATCAGCCATTAAATAATTATTTCCGCTATATACTTTACTTGCAACGACAGTCTTTGAACTTGTCATATTAAAATATTCATAAACAGAACTTGCTCTATTATAACTTGCTAGTGCATCACTTAGACCAAACAAAGAAAAAGCAATCATACTCATAAAAATAGTAAAAATTAATCTAAGTGTTTTGTGTTTTAAAGAACTAACGCCCATTTTAAAACTATCTTTAATTTTAAATCTAGATTTAATAAGTTTAAAATTTTTAGGATTATATTCTTTTAATTTTAGATTAGATTCATTTGTCTTAATAAAAGTTTCACTATTGCCATCAGCAGTTATAAAAGCAGACTTCTTAACACTTTCATTAGCCTTATCATCAAAAGAAATTATTGTGTCCTTTTCCTTTGAATGTTTCATAATATTTGTTGTTATTTCAAGTAAATCAAACTTAGATAGTGTTTGTCCCTTTTTTATATGTATTATCTTATCCTCAATAATACTTACGCCCGAACTTATTCTTTTAGCCTCAACCTCAATTTTTGTTTCATCTTTAATTATTTTACCATCTTTTAACTCAATAATTCTATCGCCATAGATTTCAGCAAATTCCCTATCGTGAGAAACAACAATAACAAGTTTATCTTGCGAAAGTTTCTTCAATGTGTCCATAACTTGTTTACCAGTGTTGCTATCTAACGCCCCAGTAGGTTCATCAGCCATAATGATTTCAGGGTCTTTAATTAAAGCCCTTGCAATGGCGACTCTTTGTTTTTGTCCACCTGAAAATTGATTTTGTTTTCTTTTGTAGAAACCATCTAAATCAACTTTTTTTAGTAATTCTAAAACTTCTTCTCTATTAGGTGTTTTTCCTTGTAACTCAATTGCAAGTTCCAAATTCTTACCAACAGTAAATTCCTCCAAAATATTGTACTCTTGAAATATGAAACAAATAAAAGTATTTCTATAACCATCAAAATCACTTTGCTTAAAGTCCTTTGAAGATTTTCCCTTAATAATTATTTCTCCACTATCAAAAGTGTCCAGTCCACCAATAGTATTTAAAAGTGTACTTTTACCACTACCACTTTTACAAGTAAAAAAACAAGACCTTTTTCAGGGAAGTCAATACTTACATCGTTAATTGCTTTAACTATTGTCCCTTTATTTTTCTTACCTAATTTATATGTTTTAACTAAATTTCTTACACTTAACATGCGGACTGTTCCTTTTTTTATTTTTGGTATTGTAACATAACGTATTATTATTTTCGAGTCCTTTTTTTCGAGTCAATTTATCATTAAATAATTTATTGTATAGATATAAAAGTTTATAAAAAATTATTTTGATTTCGAACCTATGACATATAAAAAAATAAGAATATTATTTAATAAGATTTATTAAAAAAATAAAA
>CASESH010000040.1 GCA_949290565.1 uncultured Christensenella sp.
AGTTTCTTACTCAATTTCAACTAGTCCAAACTTTAATCAAACTAGAGAAATGTTAAATGAATTAATATGTAAATTGCCAAGTAATACAACGCCAATATTACATTCAGACCAAGGCTGGCAATATCAAATGAAAGAATATCAAAGGATATTAAAAGAGAATAATATAACTCAAAGTATGTCCCGAAAAGGTAACTGCTTAGATAATAGTGTAATGGAAAATTTCTTTGGAAGACTTAAAATAGAAATGTTTTATGGAGAAAAATTTGAAAGTGTTAACACTTTCATTGACAAACTAAAAGAATATATATATTATTACAATAACGAAAGAATAATACTTAAATTAAAAATGAGTCCGGTAAAATACCGAACTCAAAATATAGCAATATAATTATTAAATTTTTGTCCAACTTTTGGGGTGCACCCCAAAATAGATAGAGTTTTTTTAATTATTTTATTTTTTTTACATAACATCTTCTTTTTTTATGTTGAATATAATCAAATAAATTCCATTGACTTTGAATCTTAGAATTATCTTCAAGCATTAAATTTGTTTCTGCATATTCAATATTATATTCAATCATACCTTTAATTAGACAAGAAAGTATCATTGCATTTACACCCTTGTTTTGATATTCAGGTCTAACAGCGATTAAACCTAAATCAATACTCTTTGGAGATTTAATTTGTTTTAACATTCTAAAAATCCCAAGCGGAAAAAGTTTTCCTTTACTTTTATTAACAGATTTAGAAAGAGATGGAAAGGCTAGTCCAAAAGCAACCATTTTATCATCTTTATCAAATACAGGAATTATGTAATCTTTTTGTAAAATCAAACTAAATTGTGATATTAAAGCATCTTTAACTTTATCTGAAAAAGGAACAACCCCATATAATTTTGAATATGCGGCATCAAGTGTATCAAAGAATTGTTCCTTATATTTTTTTATAAACTTTTTTAAGTTCTTTGGTCTTACAATTTTTAATTCATATCTTTGTGCAACCTTGTTTGCTATATTTTCTACTCTTTCATTAATTTCCTTAGGTGCAAAAATTTTATATTCTATCCAATCAACTTCTTTTTTAAATCCATAACCTTCAATTAAATCTTGATAATATGGATAATTATATTGTTCCTCAAAAGTAGATAGTTGGTCAAAGCCCTCAATAAGTAAACCTTCCCTATCTAAATCATTATATCCCATAGGTCCGTGAATAATATCCATACCTTGTTCCTTAGCCCATATTTCCAAATTAGAAAACAAAGTGTTTGATACCTCAATATCATTTATACAATCAAATCTAGAAAATCTAACTCGTTTTTGATTATTTTTCTTATTATATAATTTTTGAATAATACCTGCTACTCTACCAACAACTTTTCCATCTTTAAAAGCAAGTAAACATTTAACTATACAATCTTCATATGACTCATTTTTCTTTGCATTAAATTTATTTAATTCATCAATATTTAAAAAAGGTACAAAGTGTGGATTTTTTTTATATAATTTATGAGGAAAATTTACAAATTTTTTTATATCATTTTTTGTCTTTACCTCTTTAATCTCAATCATAATACTCTCCTGAAAGTTTATAACGCATAAATTATATAATTTTTTACAAAAAAATGCAACTATATATATATTTGTTGTCCAATAAAAATTTTATTGATATTGTTTTTTTCCATAAGATATTCGACACTAACATTATATTTTTTTGCTATACTTTCTAAATTTTCAAGAGGTCTTACTACGTGGATTATTCTATTAATATCTTTTACTATTACTATATCCCCTTTTGTAAGATTGTTTTTTTCATATATAACCTGCTCAATATTGAGTGAAAAAATTTTAATAAATTCATCAATAGTCTGTTTTTTCTCTATTTCAATTACTTGATAATCTAAAAATTTATTTAAAATTTTAATATTTTCCATAAAAACCTCATTTTTTTGCATTGATAAAAAATTCTTTTAATAAATATATATTAATTTAATTAGGAGTTTGACATTGAAAAAAATTTTAAAAGCATTAACAATACTAGCATCTTTTTCTATTTTAACTAGAATGTTAGGATTTTTCTTTCGAATATTTTTATCTAGGTTAATAGGACCAGAAGAACTTGGAGTTTATCAAATTTCTTTTTCTGTATTTATGGTTTTAGAAACTTTTATATCTAGTGGAATTCCTCTAATAGTAAGTAAACAAACCGCAATAGCAAATACTAAAAAAGATAAAAAATTAGAGTTTGGTGTAGTTACTTCGGCTTTAATTATTGGTATAATCACTGCAATTATAATTTGCCTTACTCTATTTATATTTAAAAACTTATTAAATTATATATTTACAGATTCAAGATGTATAACTATTCTATTAATATTATTACCTACTTTAATCTTTTCTAGTGTATATAGTTCTCTTAGAGGCAACTTATGGGGAAATAAAAAGTATTTTTTAGTTTCTTTTTCTGAATTTATTGAACAACTAATTCGTACTATATTTACAATTCTTTTCTTAGGAATTTTATCATTTGCTTTTGAAAAAGTTTTTCTAGCAAGTATTGCATATGTAATTTCTTGCGTTATATCAAGTATTATTGTTGTAATCATTTATATAAAAAATGATAAAAAATTTGCTAATCCAAAAAAACACTTTAAACCATTACTCAAAAGTTCGATACCTATAACACTTGTAAGAGTTGTGTCAAGTTTACTTATGCCTCTTATTTCAATTATTATACCAATTAAACTTATGAGTATAGGTTACACAAATTCACAAGCACTAAGTCTATTTGGAATCGCCATGGGAATGACTTTTCCACTTCTATACGTTCCGTCTACATTAATTGGCGCTTTATCAATGACAATTATTCCAGATTTATCATCTGCTGTATATTCACAAGATTATAAAGAAATAAAAACAAGAATAAACTTTGCAATAAAATTTTGTATTTTTATTTCTTTCATATTTATTCCACTATACTTAGCACTTGGAGCACCTATTGGAATTTTCTTTTATGATAACGCACAATCGGGCTACTTTCTATCTTATGCAAGCATACTAATTTTACCAATTTGTTTAAGTGGCGTTACTACCTCTTGTTTAAATGCGCTAAATTTGGAAGTAAAAGGTTTTATTAATTATTTAATTGGAGCCGTTTTACTTATATTATCAATACTGTTTCTCACAAACATTTTTGGAGTACTCTCATTAGTTTGGGGAATGGGATTATGCCTAGGCAGTGCTAGTATTTTAAATATTGTAATGTTAAATAAAAAACTAAAAGAAAATTTCTTTAATATAAAATATTTATCTAAAAGCATTTTGGCATCATTTTCTTCCCTTTTAATATCAAAGTGGCTTTATAATATTCTTTCTTTATTTATGAGTAACTTCTTTAATCTTGCTATTTGTTGTATTGTTGGAAGTATATTTTATTTATGTAGTTGCTTAGTTCTTGGATTATTCAACTATTCATTTTTCGAATTATCAGGAATCATAAAAGATAAAATTAAAACAATGTTTAAGAAAAATAAAAAGGTTTAAGTGAATAAATTTTGTTAAAATAAAAAAACTAATTATATGTTAACACTTATCTTGCGTTCAATTATAATCTATTGCATTGTACTTTTTGCTGTAAGATTAATGGGTAAAAGACAAATTGGCGACTTACAACCATTCGAACTTGTAATAACACTAATAATTGCAGATTTGGCATGTGTCCCAATTTCAGATATTACTATACCTATTTTTTTTGGGATTGTTCCCTTATTAACGCTTGTTATTTTACATTATCTATTTACATTTTTAAATAGAAAAAGTATTATAGTTAGAAAAATCTTAAATGGTCAACCAATTATAATTATTGATAATGATGGAATTAACTATATAGCACTAAAAAAACTTAATATGACAATTAATGACCTAATGGAAGGTTTAAGGACTGCTCAATGTTTTAACTTGGCAAATGTTGCCTACGCCATTGTAGAAACTAATGGAAATATTAGTGTTTTAAATAAAAATACAGATAGTGACCAACAAGAAAAATTACTAAATATAATATTAATAAATGATGGTAAAATTATAGAAGAAAATTTAAAAAATATGAATTTATCTAAATCTTTTATAGAAAATGTTTTAGAAAAACAAAATATTAAAGATATTAAAAACATATTAATCTTTACCATTAATTCAAGAGGAGAGATTTATTTTCAAGAAAAAAACAAAAAATATAAGTTATTACATGAAAAGGTGAACATATGAAAAAAGGAATATGTATAATAATGTTAGCAATGATATTAATTGCAATATCAATTTGCGAAGAACTTATAGTTCATGATATTAATACAAATTTAAAAAAATATTCAGTAAAATTACATGAAACTATTTCTGCTTCTAGTAATTTATCAGAAAGTGAAGAAATACAAAAAGAGTACAAACAATTAAATGTATATTGGTCTAACCAAAAAATTAAAGTATGCGTCTTTGCAAATTATGAAAAGATAAAAAGCATAGATGAATGTATTTATAAATTAGATGCAGCAATAAAAAATGACGATAAATCTCTTGCAGTAGAAAATATTTCTTCCATTGAAGCCTTTACACATTTTCTTCATTACTTTATGGGCTTTAACATTCATAACCTTTTTTAAAAAATTATTAAAAAATTAGAAAATAAGTATTATTAATTTTTTCTAAATTTTTTAGTAATATCAACCTCATAAAAATAAAAAACTTTACTTAAATAAATTAATTTAATTACATATTTAGTTATTAAATTAATATAAAGTAAAGTTTTTTTCTTATTAATATTTTTAATACAAGTTACTTAAAATAAATAAAATACAAAATAATAAACATTTCTATTGTAAAAACAAAAAGTAAAGAATAAAACAATTTAGAAGTAAAAAGTCTTTTAAAAAATCCTCTTTTTTTCTTTGTGTTCCTAAAATACTTTTTTGATATTTGTTGTTCGTAATTCTTACCGTCAATAGTTTTTTTTGTAAACTCGCTACTCAAATTTTTATCTAGTATAGTATATTTTGGATTAATATTCATCTCAACATCATATTCTTTTCTTTTTTCAAAATCACTTAAAGTAGCGTATGCTTCACTTATTGAAGCACAATATCTTTCAGCAAACTCTTTATCACCTGAATAAATATCAGGATGATATTTTGCCATAAGTCTTATAAATGAATCTCTAATTTGTTCATAAGAAGCATTCTTTTTAACTTCCAATATCTCATAAAAATTTTTCACGACAATATTATACCTAATTTTTTTTATTTTAGCAATATATTACTATTTATTTTTTAAAATCTTCTTTAAAAAATATCCTGTTTTACTATTCTCATTTTTTGCTACTTGTTCAGGAGTTCCCTTAGCAATTATTTCTCCACCTCTGTTTCCACCTTCTGGACCTAAGTCAATTATATAATCTGCAACTTTTATAACATCTAAATTATGTTCAATAACAACTACTGAATTGTTTTTCTTTACTAGCCTTTTTAAAATCTCAATTAAATTTTTTATATCATAAGAATGTAAACCCGTTGTTGGTTCATCTAAAATATACAATGTTTTACCCGTATCTCTTTTACATAGTTCACTTGCAAGTTTAACTCTTTGTGCTTCTCCACCACTTAGGGTTGTGGAACTTTGACCTAACTTAATATAACCTAAACCAACATCATACAAACATTGCAACTTATTTCTTATACTTGGAATATTTTCAAAAAATTTTAATGCTTCCTCGACATTCATGTTTAAAACATCATAAATATTTTTCCCGTTATACTTTACTTGAAGAGTTTCTTTATTATATCTTTTTCCCTTACAATCACTACATTGAACGTAAACATCTGGTAAAAAGAACATTTCAATTTTCTTTTCACCATCACCTTCACAAGTTTCGCATCTTCCCCCAGGAACATTAAAACTAAATCTTCCACTATCATAACCTCTTTCTTTTGCATCTTTGGTTGATGCAAACAACTCTCTTATAGGAGTAAATAATCCAATATAAGTTGCAGGATTACTTCTTGGAGTTCTTCCAATAGGAGATTGGTCAATATTTATAACCTTATCAATATTTTCAATTCCACTAATAGTTTTGTACTTTCCTTCTGCAAGTACACTATTCATAATTTTATTTGAAACAGTAGGAAAAAGAACTTCATTAATTAAACTTGATTTTCCACTACCAGATAAACCGGTTATACAAGTAAAAACGCCTAGTGGAATATCTACTTTAATATTTTTTAAATTATTTTGTTTTACACCCGTTAAAGTAATGAAAGATGTTGGCTTTAACCTTGTCTTTGGAATTTCAATGCTTAACTCCCCTGATAAGAATTTTCCTGTTAAAGACTTTGGTGAATTTATTATATCTTGTAAACTTCCACAAGCAACTACTTCTCCACCATTAATACCAGCCATAGGTCCAATATCTACAATATAATCTGCGCTTCTAATAGTATCTTCATCATGCTCTACTACAATTAAAGTATTTCCTAAATCTCTTAATTTTTTTAAAGAATTAAGCAACTTTTCATTGTCATATTGATGAAGTCCTATACTAGGCTCATCTAAAATATATAATACTCCAACTAGACCACTACCAATTTGAGTAGCAAGCCTGATTCTTTGAGCTTCTCCACCACTCAAAGTTTTTGACATTCTACTAAGAGTTAAATAATCAAGACCTACATCACACAAAAAATTAAGCCTTGCATTAATTTCTTTTAAAATAGGCTCATAAATATTTTTATTGCTTTGGTCAAACTTTAAAGTACTAATAAAATTTTTAAGTTCATATGCCGACATGCAAGATAAATCATAAATATTTTTTTTATTAATATATACTGATAAAGCCTTTTTATTTAATCTAGCACCTTTACAACAACTACAAGAACTTTGTCTCATTAATTTTTCTATTTCTCTTTTAATATATTCACTCTTAGTTTCAGCATATCTTCTACTTAAATTTGGAATTATCCCTTCCCAACTAGACTTAAAGGTTCTAGAAGAATCTTTATCTCGATAACTTAATTTTAACAATTCACCATCATTACCATATAAAATGATTTTTAAAATATTTTTTGGTAAATCTTTAACAGGAGTATCTAAATCAAATTCATATCTTTTTGCAAGTGCTTTTAAATACATTCTATTAGTAGCACTTATAAATGGTGAATTAGAACCAAAGAATATGCCCCCATCAGAAATTGATTTTTCTGGACGTGGCACAATAAAATGCTCATCTATATCTAAAATCTCACCTAAACCACTACATTTTTCACATGCACCAAACGGATTATTAAAACTAAAAAGTCTAGGAGAAATCTCCTCAAAACTAAAACCACATTCTAAACAAGAATGTGAATTATTAAAAAATAATTCTTCATCTTCTATTTTTACTTTAATATTCCCTTTTGATAGAGAAACTGCCGTTTCAACACTTTGCGTAATCCTTCCTCTATTTTCTTCTTTGATTTTTACTCTATCAATAACTACATTAATTGAATGTTTAATATTCTTATCTAATTCAATGTTATCAGTTAAATTATAAATCTCCCCATCTACTTCAACTCTTGCGTAACCATCTTCCCTCAAATCATCAAATAATTTTTGAAAAGCCCCTTTTTCTTGTCTAACAATAGGAGCAATAATAATTAATTTTGATTCAAGTGGATAGGAGAATATTTTATCTATTATATTATCAATAGACATTGTAGAAATAGGTTTTTTACAATTAGGACAATAAGGAGTACCAAGACGTGCAAATAACAATCTTAAATAATCATAAATTTCTGTAACCGTTCCAACCGTAGAACGAGGATTATGTGATGTAGTTTTTTGGTCAATAGAAATTGCCGGAGAAAGTCCATCAATTTTATCAACGTTTGGTTTTGACATTTGTCCTAAAAATTGTCTAGCATACGAAGATAAAGATTCCATAAATCTTCTTTGGCCTTCTGAAAATATTGTATCAAACGCAAGAGTAGATTTACCACTACCGCTCAAACCTGTAAAAACAACAAGTTTATTTCTTGGAATTATTAAATCAACATTCTTTAAATTATTTTCTTTTGCACCTTTAATAACAATGTTTTCTTCCATTCTTACCTCTCTTTATTAATTAAACCCTTTAATTCATTAATTCTATCCCTAAGTTTAATAGCCGTTTCAAAATCAAGAGTTTTAACAGAAATCTCCATTAATTCCTTTAATTTATCAATTTCTTTTTGTATATCTTTTACATTAGTCAAATTATTTTTACTAGATTTTTTCAATTTCATTGTAATTTCAAGTGCAGATGGCAAGGCTTTTATAATAGTTTTTGGAACAATACCATGCTCTTGATTATATTTGTTTTGAATTTCCCTTCTTTTATTTGTAGTATCAATAGCAACTTGCATTGATTTAGTTATAGTATCAGCATACATAATAACCTTAGATTGACTATTTCTTGCAGCCCTACCAATTGTTTGAATTAGAGAGGTTTCACTTCTTAAAAACCCCTCTTTGTCAGCATCTAAAATAACAACTAACATAACCTCAGGAATATCAAGTCCCTCTCTAAGCAGATTTATACCGACAAGAACATCAAAAGTACCTCGCCTTAAACCATTTATAATATCTAATCTTTCCATAGTATCAATGTCCGAATGCATATAACGAACTTTGATTTTAAAATCTAATAAATAGTCTGTTAAACTTTCAGCCATTTTTTTAGTTAGAGTAGTAATTAAAACTCTACCTTTCTTTTCAACAACTTGATTAATTTGGTCAATAAGGTCATCAATTTGATATTTAGATGGACGAACTTCAACAACAGGATCTAATAATCCTGTTGGCCTAATTAATTGCACTGCAACATTTTCAGCCCTTGACATTTCATATTTTGATGGAGTGGCTGAAACATAAACAACTTGATTAATTCTATTGTTAAATTCTTCAAAATTAAGGGGTCTATTATCTAGGGCAGATTTTAATCTAAATCCATATTCAATTAAAGTAGTTTTTCTTTGTTTATCGCCATTATACATTCCTCTAACCTGTGGCAAAGTTATATGACTTTCATCAACAAAGAGTAAAAAATCATCTTTAAAATAATCTAGTAAAGTATATGGGGCATCTCCCGGTTTTCTTCCATCAAAATATCTAGAATAATTTTCTATTCCATTACAATAACCAATTTCCCTCATCATTTCAACATCATAACTCACTCTTTCTTTAAGTCTTTGAGCCTCGATGTATTTTCCATTATCTAAAAATGCCTGAACTTCCTCATCTCTATCTTTTATAATGTTATCTAATGCCTTTAATAAATTTTCACTTTTAACAGCATAGTGAGTTGCTGGGAAAATAGCAACATGTTTTAATTCATTAATTGGCTTGTTTGTAATTGTATCAAATTCATAAATTCTTTCAACTGTTGTGTCGAAAAATTCAATTCTTATTGCCTTTTCCTTATAGTTTGCAGGAATAATATCTAAAACATCTCCCTTAACTCTAAAACTTCCTCTCTTAAATTCCAAATTATTTCTTTCATATCGTATTTCGACTAATTTACTAATAATGTCTTTTAAATTATACTCCTCTCCAACACGAATAGAAATATGCATATCATAATATTCTTTTGGAGCACCTAGTGCGTAAATACAAGAAACAGATGCAACAACTATAACATTGTTTGTTTCGAGTAAAGAACTAGTTGCAGAATGTCTTAATTTATCTATTTCTTCATTCATTGAAGAATCTTTTTCAATATAAGTATCAGTTTTAGCAATGTATGCTTCTGGTTGATAATAATCATAATAAGAAACAAAATATTCAACTCTATTATTTGGAAAGAACTCTCTAAACTCATTACAAAGTTGACCAGCAAGAGTCTTATTATGGGCAAGGACCAAAGTAGGTTTATTAACTTGTTTAATGATGTTAGCCATAGTAAAAGTTTTACCACTACCTGTGACTCCCTGCAAAACCTGCTCTTTTAAACCTTGTTTTATACCATTAACAATGCTTTCAACAGCCTGAGGTTGATCCCCACATAAAGAAAATTTTGACTGTAAATCATATCCCATTAAACTTTAAAATCCTTTACATAAATATTTACTACTTTTCATATTCTTACACATAGTATGGTAAAAATCAAGGCAAAAAAAGACAACAATATGCACAAAAAAAATACCTAACTAAAAATAGTTAGATATTTTTTTATTTTACATTTTAGTCTTTCTTAATAGTTTTATTTGACTTTGTTGACTTGCTTTGTTTTGACTTCTTTGAGAAGAAAACAATTGCAAATACAGAAACACCTACAACAGCAACAACAATAACAATAGTTGTTACAATTGCTGTACTATCTACAACAGGAGTATCTTTTGCCTTTACCTCAAATGTCACATTATCTAGTGTTCTAGATTTGTTTAATTTATTAGTTACCGTAATAGATAACTTATAGGTGCCAACTTGTGATAAATCATATACATTTATATCGCCATCAGTTTCAGTTGGAGAAATTGTTGTGCCGTCAGGAGCAGTAATTTTGATTGTTGCAATAACATATTGGACTTCATCTCCATTTTCATTCTCAAATGTTTCAAAATTAAATCCATAATCATCACTAACTCTTATGCACAATCCATCTTCACTATAAATTGAATCAGATTGACCATTAATATATGCTTTTTTATTAATTCTCAAAGTTATATTTTCATCTAGAATAAATCCTTTATTCAAAATACTCTTAAAAGCATCTGTTAAATAAATATTAGGTTTATGAGTTGAACCTACATCAACACTAAAACTATCTAATTCAACACTATTAGTTCCATCACTACCTGAGTAAGTTATTTTATACTCACCCCTAGCGAATGGAGAGAAAACATAATTTCCATTTTCAATTCTAAAATTCAAATGATTATCTTTTTCATCACCTATGAAAGTACCATTCAAATTATATTCATAAGTTGTAGCAGTTATAGTCTTATCATCGGCATTTGGAGTTGTAATTGTGATTTTTCCACTAACCTCGCTCATAGAATTAGGAAGTTTATTTCCATTATCATCAAAGTAATCAACCACAGAGAAAGTTGGTAATGTTATTTGAACACTTTCATCTTCCCAAATATTGTCGCCCTCAATAGCACTTAAAGTACTTTCACTAATTGGACTAATATTTGTTGAACCATTAACTATGATTTCAGGTTTAATAGTATCAACAACATTGATTGTGATTGTTCTAGCCTCTGAATCATTGAGTCCATCATTAGCAGTGACTTCTAATACATAAGTTCCAACTTTATCAGGAGTAAACTTAATTGATGATGAAGAAACTGCTTCTGCGCCCTTTAATAGAATATTTCCATTATATTTTGTTGTAATTGTTAAATTAATTGATGAAGATTCTGCTTGATTATCACTAACCTTGATTCCCTCAATATAAAGAGTTTGTCCTAATTCAATTTCTTTTTCTTCTCCATCAAAACCTGTTATAACAGGAGGAGTTGTGTCAGTAGGTTGTAATAAAACATAAGAATAAGTTGTAACATTATTACCCTTATCTTTTAAGATATAAGTTACAGTATAATAATTATCTTTATCAGCATTAGTTGGAGTAAACTTAATTCCAGGTACAGTAAACTTATAGTCATAACCTGCTCCACCTACACTACTTTGATTTTCTACTTTCATAGAGCCTGTATATTGATATGAATAAAGATTTCCATTAGTATCTTCAATCTTTACATCAACATCAACTTTATCAGTGTTATCAAAGAAAGTAAACTCACTAATCGTATATTCTTGATTCTGAGTTGGTTTAGCAGAATTTTCTCCAAAATCATTAAATGAAGGAGCAAGATTATCAGAATTATTATTTTTCAAAGAGACATAAATTGAATTTCTACCAATTCCATTAAATTGTTCATCATTCTCATCAAAATCATTAATTAAAGTAGCTTCATCAATAGCATAGTTAGCATAATCATTGAAGGAATATGCAACAACTTCTATTCTCTTATTCACACTTGATAAAGCAGTTTGATAAATGGAATTTGTTTCATCTATTAAATCGCTTGTATTGAATGAAATATATTTACCATCTTCACTAGTATTTACTTGTACATACTTATCATCAACAACAACATAATATTTTGTCAATAATTTTGTATCAACATCATCTTTTACAGAAGGAACTGCTATTGAAACATTTTGATTATCTGTTATATCTCCAACTGTTAAGTTACCAAATTTTACAGTTGGTCTAGTTTCAGTAAATTCTTCACTACTATCGACAACTTCAAAAGTAAAAGTTCTTGAATTTGTATTACCATAGCTTCCATCAGAAACATATAAAACAAGGGTATATTCACCTGCTTTGAAAACCCTAGTATCAAGATTTAAAACAGCAACCTTAGAAGATTTTAAATTTCTTGCCTCTTTACCCTCAACATTAACCGGCTCTGACTCATTATTATTAACAATGGTACCATCTTCTTGCATAACATATCCGTCAGGCAATTCCTCAAATGATATTAAGTCTTGAATTGTAACACCATCAGGCAAAGTAAAATCACTAGCCTTAGTTTCACCAGAATCATTATTGAAGTAAATTGTACCAGCAACATTTTTTGTTGATTCGCCATCTTTTGCAATCATTGTAGTAGAAGTTGCCTTAATATATCTATATAAATTAGCAACATCTTTTTCATCTCCTTCCCCTTGGTCTTGTGCCCAAACAGCAGGAATTACTATTTTAGTAGGATTTTCATTATCACTGCTTAACTGAACTTTATTTGGAATCATATAAGAAATATCTGTTAAGTCAGCACTTTCCATATTTGTATGGTCGAAACTATTAACATAATGGAAATCAGGAGCAAGTCTGTCAGTTACAGTAACATCATAGTAGTTATTATTATCATTTTTCTCATCAACTTTATTTCCATAAAAGTCTAAAACATTATAATATATTTCAAAATCACCCTCAATTTTTGGAATAAAGTAAAAACCATTTTCATCTCTACCCAATTCAACAGCACCAGCAATTTCGTTATCCTTATCATCAACACCCTTAATTGTGTAGTAGTAGAAAGCATTAACTGATGAATTATTGTTATTCTTATCAATAGCAGAAACCGAAGGTAAATAATCTGTTTTTGTATAATAACTTACGCTAGTTTTTGTAAGTGTTGAACTTGGGTTTGCAACGAGTTCAACATCACTCACTGAATATTCACTATCTCCTTCGACAACATATCTAGTACTAGATAAATAAGCCCCACCCTTCTCGTTCAAAACATAATCTATGTTATTATTTCCATTTTTAGCAACAAATGAAAAGGCATTTTTTTGATAAACAACAGCAGTGTCAGCAATAGAATCAACAGAATTTATTGTTGGATTCTCAGAACCATTTGTTACATCAATCGAAAGAGAATAATTATATTGTGAAGTATCAGCATCAGCCTTTTTAATTGTATAAGTCTTATAATTTGCAAAGACAATACTAGAATTTACATCACTAACATCACTTAATTTGACATTAGTAAGATTTTCAAATTTTATTGCATAGTTTTCACCGTTGATTGACAATAAAACTTCTTCCTCAATCAAATTACCATCTCTATCATATAATAAAGGAATGGCAATATCTACGGCACTTTCATTTTGTTGTGAATCTTGGTCATAAGTTTTTACTATATTAGGCATAACAATGGAATCATTTGACATAAATGACATTGCGTAACTTTCACTAGTAACAACAATTTTATTCTCATAAGAAGAAGACCATATACCCTCTTGCGAAAGAGTATGATAAATAACTTTATAAACGCCAGCATAGTTAGGAGTTAAAGTAATAACCCCTGTATCAGAAGTGTAACTAATCACAACCGAACCGTCATTTGAAACAGTTGCATTTAGATTAGTTTTTGAATCATCATACATAGTAAGAGATTGTCCAAGAGGATCAATAATCTCAACAAAAAGTTTATTTGTATCCGTTGTGTCAGAACCTCCAACATTTTTTGAAGTTACTGCTCCGAATGGAATTTCAATAGCAGATTTAACCTTTCCATCAGTAGGTAAAGCAGGAATTGTTAAAATATCACCCTGAATAGTTGAGATGTTATCACTATTTACATTACCCGGTCTTTTTGTGCTAGTTGCAGCACTTGCCTTTCCAAAAGAAAAAATAGATTGAGCAAAATTAGAAATTGCACTACCCAAATAAGTAAAGCAAGAAACTAAAATCATCAATCCAGCAATAAGAATCTTTTTAAATCTAGTCATAAAAATTTCTCCTATAAAGTTTAGTCAATCAACATTTTCACTGTTAATTTGACGCTTATTGAAAGTGATTTTGAAAAACTTACAAGTAAGTAGAGTAAAATTACTAACATAAAGCGAGTTTATTTTACAATATAGCGTTTAAGTTGTCAACAAAAGAGAGCAAGATTATTGCCAAATTTCAAAAAATTATTCAACTAACTTATGTTTGAATATAATTTCTCAAAATCAATTTTATTTTTTGTTAAAATTTCCAAAATATGTAAATAAATTTGTGAACAACAAAAAAAGACAAAAAAGGGCAAAAGTTTTTTATTTGCCCTTTTCATATCTTTTGTACTTGTTTTTAATTAGCAATTTGAATTGTTACAACCGCAGCCACAACCACAGCCTAATAATAAGATTAAAAGGATTAATGTGCAACAATCAATGCCTTGACCCATACCACCATTGCAATTGCAAAGTAATAAGATTAATAATGCAAGACATGAACCGTTTCCACAACCACAGCCGCAGCCACAATTTCCGCCACATGAATTATTAAAAAAGTTCATAAGTATCTCCTTGTTAAAATTTTCTATTGTATAATTTATTTTTCGGGAAGAAAAATATGTATTAAATTTTCATTAGTTCTCTTTTCTTTTTTTCTTTTGTTTCTAAATCATAATATTTGAAAATTAAAAAAAATGTTCATTAAATAAAAAATTTTTTAAATGAACATATGTATATGTCTACATATATAGTCATAATAAGTAAAATTTATTGATAAAAAAAAGACTAGTTTTTAACTAATCTTCATTAAATAAAATTTGACTAATTTTTTCTTTTAACAATTCAATTCCATTATTGTTTTTTGCACTAATTGGAACGGTATTCTCTGGTACTTCAAATGGTTTGTTCAATTTATCGGTTTTGTTATATACATAAATCATAGGAATTTTATCAGCATGGATTTCTTTTAATACCATATTAACCACTTCAATCTTATCAAGATAATTTCTATCTGAAATATCAACAACATGTAAAAGTAAATCAGCATCAACAGTTTCTTCAAGAGTAGCATTAAATGCCTGAATAAAGGCGTGAGGTAATTTATCAATAAAACCTACGGTATCAACTAAAATTATTTTTTTATTTTCTCCAAGCCATAAAGTACGAGAAGTAGTGTCTAATGTCGCAAATAATAAATCATCAGCATAAATACCCGCCTTAGTTATCGTATTCATTAAAGTTGACTTACCTGCATTAGTATAGCCAACAATAGCGACTTGTTTAACTCTATTTTTCTTTCTCTCACTCTTTTGAATAAATCTTTGCTGTTTTAACTTAGAGATTTCTTTTTCAAGTTTAACAATTTCATCTCTTATTATTCTCTTATTAAGTTCTAATTTAGTTTCTCCTGGTCCACGCATGCCAACCCCGCCACCAAACTTTCCAGAATTACTAGAAAGAGCACTAATTCTAGGTAAAGAATATTTTAATTGAGCAAGTTTAACTTGTAATCTTCCCTCATTTGTCGTTGCTCTGCCTGCAAATATATCTAAAATCAACATTGACCTATCAATGACCTTAGCGTTTACTTGATTTGAAATATTATTTATTTGAGAACCAGACAACTCACAATCAACGACAACTACATCTGCATCGAATTGCTTAACAAGTTGACTTATTTCATCAACTTTACCGCTTCCAAGAAGTGTAGAAGCATTTTGTTCCTTAATATTTTGATAAGTCGAAGCAACAACTTGAATACCAGAAGTAAAACAAAGACTTGACAATTCCTCCAACTCTTTATCAAAATTAACTCCAATTTTATTAAAAGCAACGCCAACAATAACTGCCTTTTCTTTTTCCTTTTTTGTATCTAAAACTTTATTTTTCATATTGAAATAGTTTAACAATTATAGCATTATTTTGCAACTAACTTTGTAAAATTTCTCCAT
Organism: uncultured Christensenella sp.; assembly: GCA_949290565.1. Taxonomy (GTDB): domain Bacteria; phylum Bacillota; class Clostridia; order Christensenellales; family UBA1242; genus UBA7862. The sequence continues at coordinate 16,244 of CASESH010000040.1, forward strand.
TTTCCACGCTAATAAGATTAGAAAAAACATTTCCATCCTCACAAATACAAAGAACGTACCAATAAATATTTTCTGCTGTATGCTTATCTGAAACGATTTTGATAAAAATTTCACCTTTAAAGTCTTTATTTTTTAAGTAAGTCGACAATTTTTGCTCATTATAATCAATAAATATATTCAAAGCCTTGTTTACATCAATTTGCCAATTTTTAGACAAACATAACAATTGCATCTTAACATTCATTTCTGGCAATTCAAAAAGTATATTATCCTCTTTATTAACTCTAACCTGTAAATCTACAACATAAGTATTGTCAAACGGATTTCTTTCAAAATCTCCCTCATATACCTTATCATTTATTGTTAGTTTAAATTTAGGCTTGTCTCCCAAATCTTGTTTAGACTTTAACAATAAAACTCCAAAATCAACAAGAGAAGTAGAGTCTCCATTTGTAATAAAGTCTTTCTCTCTCTTTCCATCAGTAAAGCTAACAATATAGTTATCATCACTAGCAAAGAAGAAATCTTCTCTATATTCACTAATGTTTTTACTAACTTCTTCTTGTAAAGAATTATTACAAGCAACAAAAAATAAACTTACAATTCCCAAACAAAAAATAACACCAACAATTCTTAGAACATTTTTCATACTAAAAATATATTGGTGTTAATGATATTTTATACTAAAAATTTAAAATTATTAAACTATTTCAATATCTTTCATTCTTTTTAAATATTTACCATCTAATTCCTTAGTAGATAAAAAACAATTTACTAGTCGTTTAGCCTTAAAAAAACTTGTAGTCCTACCACCTAATGAAAGAGCGTTAACGTTGTTGTGTTGTCTTGCTAATTTAACTTCCTTTAAATTATGACCTAAAACACATCTAATATCTTTACATTTATTAAGACCAATATTCATTCCAACCCCAGAACCACAAAATGCAATGATTTTAGAATTTTTATTAAAAGAGAAGGCTTTTTGCATAAGTTTTACATATTTTGAAAAATCATCGGCATTATCTAATTTTAACGCTCCAACATCAACAATATCAAAAGATTTTTTTTGTAAATATTTTTTTATCTTTTCTTTTAAAAAGTAACCGGCGTGGTCACAACCTAAAACAATCATTAAATATTCCCCTTTTTATCAAAGAACTTTATTGTACAGCTTTCTTTTGGGACTACATATCCAGAAAATCCCATTTCTTCTAATTTATTTAATAATTTTCCAAATTTTTTTGGAATTTCAAATAAAGTAGTATCAAATTCATTTTGTAAAGAAATTGCAAACTCATAACTATCAATAAAATCTTGACTTGAATACAAAACCCCAATCTTCTTTTTTGAATAATTAGAAATATAATTTCTTTCTTTTAAGATTGAAAAGATTCTTTCAAATCCAATTGAAAAACCAACGGCAGGGATATCTTCATTTAAGAATTTACCAATCAAATTATCATATCTTCCGCCCCCACCAATAGAACAAGAAAAATCTTTACTCTCAATCTCAAAAATAGTACCAGTATAATAACCTTGACCGCGAACTAAGGAAATATCAAATTGAATCTCATATTTATCTTTTGAAAGAAATTTTATATTTTTTATAATTTCTTTTAAATTTTTTATCTCCTGACTCTCACCTAAAATAGAAGTTAGATTTTCTAATGAAATATCAGAATTTGAAAGAAAGTTACAAAAACCATTAATTGCGTTGCTAGAAAAGTTTTTTGAATAAAGTTCTTCCTTAATTTTTTCAATACCAATTTTATCTAATTTGTCAAATGTTATACAAACACTATCTAAATCCTCATTCAAAAAACCAAAGTAAAGAAGCAAATCTTTTAGTAATTTTCTATCATTTATTCTAATAATAAAATTCTCAATACCAATATTCATAAGTGCTCTTGCAGTTGTATCAATTAGTTCAATCTCACAATTAATACTATTAGAGCCTAGTATATCTATATCGCACTGAGTAAACTCCCTATTTCTTCCCTTTTGAGGACGCTCTGCCCTATAAACTCTATCAATTTGAATAACTTTAAATGGACAAGGTAATTCATATTTATGACAAGAAAAAAATCTTGTTAATGGTAAAGTTAAGTCATATCTTAAACCTAAATCACATAAATTATCAAATTGTTTATTGTCTATTGCATTTAAAAATTTATCTCCTCTTTTTAAAATCTTAAAAATTAAATTTAAATTTTCGCCACCATCACTTTTTTCAAGATTTTCAATATCTTCAACAATTGGAGTATAAATTCTATTAAATCCTTGGCTTTCATAAGTAGATAATATTTTTTTTTGCAAATAATCTCTTAACTTTGCATCATTTGGTAAATAATCAAACATTCCTTTAACTGCTGTTACTTTCATTTTAACCTCAACACAACAAATTTGTTAAACAAAAAAAATTTTATTAAATTTAAAAAAATAACCTTATTTTAATAAATGTAAAAACTTAAAATATTTGTTTATTTTTAATATAAGATAAAAAAACCTTTTAAATTTAATATAACAAAAAATAGTTTATCATATTAATTGATTAAATACAACCATTATGGTATTATTTATACATAAAATAGGGTTAGAAAATTAAAATTTATTTTTGTTCTAAATAAATATTTTAACAAACATTATAAATTTTTAAAAAATTATAAAAAATAAAAACAAATTTTTCATTTTTCTTAACTTTTAAATTTAAAAAATTTTTTGGAGAATTAAATGGAAAACAAATTAAGTGAAGATAGAGTAAAAGTTTTAAATAGAATAAAGGAATTAGAAAAAAATAAAAAATTTGATTTAGATGTTGAAGATGATATGCCAAGCAAAGTATTATTGCCTGATGATATAGATTATTTAAAAACAAAATTAAAAAGTAAAATAGCCACTTATTTTGCAAATAAAATGGCAAAAAAATATTTTGATAATGAAATAAAAAAAGGCAATTTAATTATAGACAAAGTCAATGGAATAGAAAATTTTTTAAAAGTTAAAGATGAAGGATTAATAATAACTTGCAATCACTTTAATCCATATGATAATTATGTTATAAGGAAAGCACTTGAAAAACATTTAAAGAGAAATAGACTATATATTGTTATAAGAGAAGGCAATTATACAAATTTTCCCGGTTTCTATGGTATGATTTTTAGGAATTGCAACACCTTACCTTTAAGTTCAAATACTGAAACAATGAAAAAATTCTTTAAATCAGTAGATATACTTTTAAAGAGAAAAGAAAAAATTTTAATATATCCTGAACAAGCAATGTGGTGGAATTATAAAAAACCTCGTCCTTTAAAAATGGGTTCTTTTAAACTTGCTGTAAGGTCTAATGTTCCTGTTCTACCTTGCTTTATCACAATGGAAGATAGTGATAAATTAGCAGAAAATGGCTCATATTATCAAAAACATACTTTACACATTATGCCAGCGATTTATCCTGACCAAAGTAAATCTAGTAAAGAACGTGCCCAAGAATTGGCTGACAAAAACTATGAATTATGGAAGAAGAAATATGAAGAAGTTTATAAAATTCCACTAAAATATGAATAAAAGTTTTCATAAAAATAGTTGCTAGAATAATTGATATATAAATAATTAACTTTGTGAATATTTATACAAAAAATCTTATATTTATAAAAAAGATAGCATCAGCAATAACCCGTAGGGTTACATCCAATACTATCTTTTTTTATATTTACATTTAATAAAAATTTTTATTTATTAAAAACTAAATTGAGTCCTAAATTAAAATAATTTTTTTATAAAAATTTAAATCTTTCAGGCTTGTTAATTTAAAATTTTTTAAATTAATTTTATTAAAGTTTTTCAATTAATCTTAAATCAATTTTACCCTTGTCATCAACTCTAATTACTTCTACTTTAACATTATCTCCAACATTAACAACATCAGAAACTTTTTCAACTCTATTTTTAGACAATTTTGAAATATGAATCATACCATCTTTATTAGCACAAATATTTACGAATACTCCAAATTGCATAATTTTTACTACCTTACCCTCATAAATTTGTCCAACTTCAACATCTCCGGCAATATTTAAAATTATATTTTTTGCTTTTTGAGCCATCTCAGCATCATTTGTAGCAATAAAGACTTTACCATCATCATCAATATCAATTTTAACACCTGTTTCATCAATAATTTTATTTATTACCTTTCCACCTGTACCAATAACCTCACGAATTTTTTCAGGGTCAATATCAAAACTAATGATTTTTGGAGCATATTTTGAAAGTTCCTTTCTTGGTTTTTTGATAGTATCAAGCATAATATTTAGAATATGAAGTCTTCCCTCTCTTGCTTGATTGAGAGCCGTTGTAAGAATATTTTTATCTATACCCTTAATTTTTATATCCATTTGAATTGCCGTGATTCCATCTTTTGTTCCAGCAACCTTAAAGTCCATATCTCCCAAGAAATCTTCAAGTCCTTGAATGTCACTTAAAACTGCAACACTATTACTCTCAGTATCTTTAATAAGTCCCATAGCAATTCCTGCAACAGGTGCCTTAATTTGAACACCAGCATCCATAAGAGAAAGTGTAGAACCACACACACTAGCCATAGATGAGGAACCGTTTGAACTTAGAACTTCGCTAACAAGTCTAAGAGCATAAGGAAAATCATCTTCACTAGGCACAACAGGTTCCAATGCTCTTTCTGCAAGAGCACCATGACCTATTTCTCTCCTACCAGGACTTTTTAAAGGTCTTGCTTCTCCCGTTGCATAAGGAGGCATATTGTAATGATGAATATATCTTTTTGCTTCTTCATCATCAAGCCCCTCCAACTTTTGAACATCGCTTATTGTACCCAAAGTACAAGTATTTAAAACCTGAGTCTGACCTCTTGTAAATACAGCACTACCATGAACTCTTGGCAATACCCCGACTTCACACCAAATAGGACGAATTTCAGTCAATTTCCTGCCATCAGGTCTAATTCCATTTTTAAGAATTTTACTTCTAACTTTTTCCTTTGTCATTTTATAAAGAACATCACCAATCATTTTCTCGTGTTCTGGGAATATGTCAGCAAAATGTTCTAAAACATCTTTTTCAACTTCTTCTTGTCTAGATTGTCTAACTTCTCTATCAATAGTATCTAATGCATGATCCAATTTTTTATCCGCATATTTTCTAACTTCATTTTCTACTTCCTCGCTAGGTAAGAAGACAGGCAAATCATCTCTTTTTTTCTTGCCAATTTGAGAAACAATCTCATTTTGGAATTGAACTAATTTTTTTATTTCCTCATGAGCAAACATTATAGCATCTAACATTTTTTGCTCACTAACTTCATTTGCACCTGCTTCAACCATTAAAATTGCATCTTGTGTACCACTTACAGTAACATTCATGCAACTTTTTTCCTTTTCATCTAATGATGGATTAATAACAAATTTATCTCCAATACAGCCGACAACTACACTTCCTGTTGGACCTGCGAATGGTATATCAGAAATACTAAGGGCAACAGATGATGCTAACATAGCAAGTGGTTCAGGAGCAATATCTGGGTCAACAGATAAAGCCGTACATACAACGGCAACATCGTTGTAAAACCCTTTTGGGAAAAGAGGTCTTAAAGGTCTATCAATAAGTCTTGAAGTTAATATAGCCTTATCGCTAGGACGACCCTCTCTTTTCTTAAAACCACCCGGAATTTTACCAACTGAATACATTTTTTCTTCAAAGTCAACACCTAGTGGAAAAAAATCAATTCCATCTCTTGGTTGTTCAGCCATTGTTACGCTACATTGAACAACTGTTTCCCCACAAATAACCCAACAAGTCCCATTTGCCTGTTCACTATATTTTCCGGTTTTAACATATAACTTACGACCACCTACTGTGGTTTCAAAAACATTTTCTTCCATTTTTTCTCCTAATAAACATTAATATTATTTACCAAATAAAAATTTAGATAAAGATAAAAAAAAGCGAGAAAAAACAATATAAATATTTCCCCGCTTTTAAATTTATCTAATTTTTAATGTCTTTTTTAATTCCCTAAACTTGTTAATATCTTCTTTTTCAAGATAATTTAATAAACCTTTTCTTTGTCCGACAAGTTTAAGTAAACCTCTCCTAGAATGATTATCTTTATGATTTACTTTTAAATGTTCATTCAAATGATTAATTCTCTCAGTAAGAATTGCAATTTGAACTTCTGTGGAACCTGTATCTTTCTCATTTCTAGCAAAAGTTTTAATAATCTCTTGTTTCTTCTCTTTATCCATTTTTTACTCCTTTTTAAAATTCACCATAAACAAAGAAGATAGTTCATATTTGAGTAAATCGCTAATCTCTTTGCAAAGGTACGAAATAAGTATATAAATAATATCTTATTTTGTCAACTATTTATTTTTATTAAAATAATTTTTTATAATAGATTTACCTTAAAGATTAATTCATCTCTATCTATTAATAGACTTAATAATTAGATTTACATTATTATAAAATTTTGAATTAGTCAAAGTTGAGACAACTTTTTTATTTTCTCTAAGTGAAATCATTCCAAGTTCTTCTTCTAAATAAAAAATATTAAGGTCAATAAACACATAAAGACAGAAAATAAACTGTTTATAATTTATATTTTTGTCTAAACTATAAAGTCTTTTAAATAAGTTAATATCATTCAAAAAACTTGATTGTTTAGAAGAATAGTTACTTAATAATTTAAAATAATTTTTAAAAACATTTCTATCACAACTTAAATTATCAAATATGGTTTTATCGACTTTTTTATCTTTTGGTAAATAAATCGTTGCGCTACTATTTTCATTTATCTTCCCTAAATAATCTAAACTTAAAACTGCATCAAGAATTATTATTTTTTTATACGCTGAAAAATTACTAAAATTATTTGGTGATAATATTACACTATTAATACCACTATTTGAAATTATTTCAAATAAATAGTGCTTTAATTCAATTTGATTAGTAAGTTTACAAAACCACTTGTAAGTTTCAAAAGAATGACAAACAAATAAGTACCCAAATGCAGAATTTTTCATTTCATCAATTAATTTAATTAATTTGTCTTTATCCCAAACCAAGAAGTTTTTGTTACTAGCAGTATAAAATAGTTGTTTTAAGTAATTTCCTTTTAAGTAGTCATCATTACTTACTTTCACAATTTTACCACAAGCAATACTTTTGGAAATAGCCTTTATCATCTTTTTTCTATAATTGTCTTCTTGCAATTCTATATTTACTTCTCTCTTGTCTGTGGATTTTAAAAGAGGTAAATATTTGTAAGAATTAAATGCAATTATGTTTAAGTTAGAGGTTCCAATCATAATATGATTAGGATGTTTTGGCATTGTTGTCAAAGAAACATCATCTCCAAGATTTATTTTAAGAACAGGTTTTGGATTAGAACATCCACAAGGTTCAAGTAAATCTAAATCTTCTACTAACTTTGTTGTAATTTCACTTAACTGAGGAGTTAAATCGTAATCTATTTTTTCAATATAATCATTAGCAGTATAAATCTCAGATAAGTATTCATTCAGACTATTTAAAAATTGGTTAAAATGGATTTTTTTAATTGTTAATCCAACAGCCATTTTATGTCCACCAAAAGTATCTAAAACATTTTTTTGATAAGAAATTGCAGAATAAATATCAATTTCATTTATACTCCTTGCACTTCCTTTTAAAATGCCATCAATTTCAGATAATAATATTGTTGGTCTATTATAATCATTTGCTATTCTCGAAGCGACAATTCCTAAAACTCCACTATCCCAATTTTTGGAATACAGGCATAAAACATTATATTTTGCAATGTTTATTTTGTTAATTTTTTCAATTGCATCATCGTAAATTTTATTACATAATGCTTGTCTTTCAATATTAAGTTTTGAAAGCGTGTCAATAGTATTTTTAAGCAAAATTTTATCATCTTTAATGTATAATAAAAGTGCAATGCTAGCATCACCCATTCTACCGGCCGCATTCAACTTGGGCGTTAACTTATAAGCAATGTCCGTCGAAGAAGAAGTAAGCGGCATTTTTAGTTCATTATAAATCATTTTTATGCCAATTGGTAAATTATTTTCAAAATCGGCCATTCCAAGTTTTACAATAGCCCTATTTTCATCAACTAATGGAACAATATCTGCAATTGTTGCTATTGCACAAATTCCCAAATATTTTTTTGCTTCATCAAGTCCACTAAGTGCTTGAACTACTTTAAAAGCAACTCCTGTCCCACATAAATATTTAAACGGGTATTCTTGTTTTTCAATTTTAGGATTAACTACAATAGTGTCGGGAATCCTTTCAGGAATATCATGATGGTCAGTAACAACTATTTCTATACCTAAACTTTTAGCAAACTCTACTTCATCATAACACGAAATTCCACAATCGACTGTTATTATTAAATTAGGATTATACTTTTCTTTAACATGTTGAATGGCTTCATTTGTTAAACCATACCCATCTATATACCTATTGGGTAAATAATAATCAACATAAAAATTCTTACTTGAAAAAAATTTAATTAAAATAGCACTTGCACTAATCCCATCTACATCATAATCCCCAAAAATTAAAACCTTTTCATTTTTCTCCATTGCTTTATTTATTCTTTTTACCAATTTGTCCATATTTTTTAACAAAAACGGATTATAAAAAAGAGAGTCGGTAGGATTTAAAAAAATATTTAGTTTTTCTTCACTATCAATGCCTCTACTTTCTAAGAGGTCAACTACTATGGGTAATATGTTATATTTTTTAGATATATCATCTTTATTCATATGTCTATACTAACATATAAAGTAAAATAAAACAACAACTGATTTTTATTTTTATCATATCTTACTAAAAATCTAATATACAAATATAAATTTAAATTACTTTACTAAATCTATCCTATGAAAATTAAATTAAGAAAAAAAATATATAATATAAAAGTTTTTATATTAAAAACAAAATTTCCTATTTTATAAAGTGTGCAAAAAATAATATTAATGACAATATACTTGCTAAGTGGATGAGACACGGTTCCCCTAATACTACAAAACAATATTATATAGAAATTTTAAATGATTTTGAAAACAAATAAAAAAATAAAATAGATTTTGAATTTGATAAAAAATAAAAATAAATTTTGACACTAAAAATTTATATTTTTTTTAGAATAATAAAAAAATAGTGGTTCAGTATTACACTAAATCACTAAATATTGTATAATTGACTCCTCAAGTCGGATTCGATTTCTTTTACCTAGAAGAACCCTTCTCTGTTTGTCCATCTGTTCTTACTACGGTTGTTGTTCCTCTCCTCTTTTATAAAAAAATAAAGTGGCACTTTCTACCACTTTATCTTTTTGGCTCCTCAAGTCGGATTCGAACCAACAACCTATCGGTTAACAGCC
>CASESH010000041.1 GCA_949290565.1 uncultured Christensenella sp.
TAGAAATAGAGAATTCTGGTGTCGTGGATATTATGTAGATACAGTAGGAAAAAATAAAAAGGCGATAGCCGAATATATTGCGAATCAGTTGAAAGAAGATAAAGAAATGGAACAAATGACAATATTTGAGAAAGTAGACCCATTTAAGAAATAATTGAAGATTCGCAATAAGGCAATGTTAGGCTACGCACGATTTCGTGCTGCCTTTGAAATAGGGTTTTACCCGTTATATGAAAAACCACCAGCTAAGCTGGTGGATTTTTATTTACTTTTTTAAGATATAATATATATAATACAACTATGATTACTTTGTTAAAATAGTGTAAGGTTAAGTTTTTATTAGAATAAATAAAAAGTAAGCGATTATGAAAATTTTAATCTTAGACATAATTAAGAATTAAATTTAATATATCAATAACTAAGTTAAAATTCTTAATTTTTATGTTTTAATAGCAATAAAAACATTTATCAACATTTTTTTACTATTTGTTAATAACTTCTTGCTTTTTATTTGTGTAAAATGACTAAAAAACTTATGCCTATTGACATTGAATGGTTTGAGATATATAATTACAATAAATAAATAGGAGGAAATATGAAAAAATTTTTATTATTCCTTGTAGTTGCAATTTCAGCAATAAGTATTGGACTTTCGATTTATTATTTTTCAGTAGATAATGAAGTGATTTACATAAAAAATTCTTATCTAATTGTTGATGTTGATGATACTATCTCAACAGATGGATTGCTTGGTTTTCAGTATAAAGATGAGAATACTAAGTTGTCTTATTCTTTTTCACAAGAAAGTGATGTCTTAGAGTTTAAGAGTGGAGATAGTTATTTTTTAGCCGTTAACGCCGGTAAAAGTCAAATTGTTATAACAACTACAAATAGACATTATCCTAAACTTGTTATAGATGTCTTAGTTTGTGATGGTAGTGAGGAATTTCCTTTTATAATATCTTCACAAGAAGAATTGCAAAATATTGGTAAAGACAAATATACTTTACAATCAAGTTATCAATTGGCAAATGATATTGTCTTTATTCCTAATGATGAGGGTAATTGGACTCCTCTTTCAAACTTTTCTGGAACTTTTGATGGTAATTATTACACAATTTCTAATTTGTCAATAGTTGACCAAACATCACCAAATCCTATTGGTTTTATTTCAACTCTTGAATCAAATGGTGTAGTGAAAAATTTATTTTTAGAGAATATTAATATTATTTCAGATAGTTCCATTTATGTTGGTTCAGTAGTTGGTAAAAACTTTGGTACAGTTGAAACAACTGAGGTAACAGGTTATATACAAAGTAACAATGCTGAGGAATCATATGTAGGTGGTATTGTTGGTATTAATAGTTATTTGACAGATAAAAGAGCAAAAGTTGATAGGTGTGGATTTGAAGGTAGTATAGTTTTAAATGATAGTAGTGAGAAACAATTTGGTGGTGGAGTTGTAGGTTATAACTTATCAAGTGATGTTAGTGAATCTTATTATAGAGGAACACAAGAAAATTTTATTCAAAATAACAGGGCTCTTTTTGGTGGAATTGTTGGCAAAAATGAAGCAAGTACGTTAGGGTTATCAAATATTTATGACAGTTATTTCTACCTTGACAATGTTAACGAAAATGTAAACTTTAATACTTTGGCTGGTATAGTTTACTTAGATATTCAATCTGCTTCACAAGATAACATTATTATTGGTAACTACTATGGTGGAAATGTTGAACAAGATAAATTTATTAATGGTGCTATAAGACAGGGCGAAGAACTTAATGCTAAGAGCAATGGATTTTTATCAGTACAAGGTTTTACTACAAGAGATAACTTTGTAACTTATATTTCTACAAATACTAGCGCTAAACAAACTTGGGATTTTAATTCAGTTTGGACTATGGGAGATAAATATCCTTTACTAAATATTTACTCAGCAAGTGGTTCTAAATATCCAGATGATATTTCTGACATTGTTGGAAATAATTCAATATCAACTCCACAAGAATTATATGATGCTTTAAATTCAACTGATGAAGATGCTTCTTTTGTTATTATAAGTGACATTGATTTTCAAGGTCAATTTGTTTGGGGAGATGAAAGCCATCCAATCCCTGAGCAATTTAATGGAACTCTTACTTGTTTAGAAAATGTAACAATAAAAAATCTAACTATATTAAATAATACTGAAAGTGCTAATGTAGGTTTAGTAAGAGAATTGGGACCAAATGCAGTAATTAATGGATTTAATATATCAGGCGTTATAATTCAGGGAGAGGATGCAAACTCTCTTGGGGTTCTTGCCGGAATTAATAATGGCGCAAGTGTATATGATGTAAGTATTTCTGATGTTACTGTTCATATTAATGGAAATAATTTTGGTGCTTTGTTTGGTATAAATTTTGGTTTTGAAGGTCATTCAATTAGAAATATTGAAATTGCTAATATAACTGCTGGCAATGCTTACTTTGTTATTAGTGGTGGTATGGTTGGACAAAACTATGGTGACATTAGCGTTTCTAAAATGGTTGAGCAGGATATATATTATAATCTCGTAAGAGATGTAAAACTTTATGGAAATTTAGTTGGCGGTATCGCAGGCGTAAACGATTCATCAATTAGTTACACAAAGACTTCTGCTGTGTCTTTTAAGGAAATTCAGGGAATTAAAAATCTTATTTATAATCAAGACTATGATATTATGGTTGGTGGTGCCGTAGGTTACAATAATAGCAATGGTAATATTACAGAAGTTTATGCTCAACTTTATACTGATTTAACTGCTGGCTCATTTTATAATATTTCAGCAGGCGGTTTGGTTGGTTATAATACAGGTAATATTACAAGAACTTATTCTTATGATGTATATATTCAAGTTAAAGAAACATATTTGTCATATTTAGGCGGTCTTGTTGGTTTTAATGACACAGGTAAAATTTCTAGAAGTGTTGTTAATGGAGGAGATATTATTTCTTCTACTTCAACAAGGTCAACAAACCTACAAGCGGGAGAAATTTGTTCTGTTGTTGGTGGTTTGGTCGGAATAGATTACTATACAACTTCTTCATATTCAATAAGTGAATGTTCTTCAAGAATTAACCAAGTTAAAGGTTTCTATGCCGGAGGCCTTGTAGGAATAGCAAGTGGCAAAATTGAAAGGTGCTTTGTTGGAACAAGTAGTAAAAGTGTTAGAATTAGTGGATTTATAGTTGGTGGTCTATGTGCTACTGTTCAAGGCAGTTTGGTAGATAGTTATACAATTTGCGAACTATCAGGAGAATTTACAAATAATAAATTTGAAAATATGTACTCAATTCTTAATTTCAATGTTAGTGGAGTCGCTGGTATTTCAGTTTTTGCTTTAACCGGTAGTCATATTCAAGGTTGCTATACTGTTGCAACATTCAAAGACGGAGGAGAAAAGTTTAGTACTTTTGCAGATATTAGTAAAATTGCTAAACAGGGAGAAATTAAAGGTTGTGTTTATGTAAATAAACCTTCTGAAAATTCTTCAATTGGAACAATGCTCAGTCAAGCAGAATTGACAGGTTCAGTAAATCCAACAAAGTTCTATAAGTCAATTGGTTCACAAGATAATAGTGTTTGGGTTTTAGTTACAGGAGAATATCCAAAAATTGCAAACTTAGATGCTAATTTGCCTAGACAATAATTTAGACTTTTTAGAACTAGTAAATTATTAATATAAGAATTTAATTTAAATAAAAAAAAGAAGATGATTTCATCTTCTTTTTTTTGAATACAAGATTTTTGCAAACTTAAAAAAATGGTTTGCTTACGCACGTTAAGAATAAAAATTATTATTCTGCTTCTTTTTGTGCCTTTTCAAATTCTGCTAAAATTGCAGTTCTAATTTCTTCTCTTGTTTCAGTGTTTAATGGATGAACGATATCTTTGTATTCGCCGTCCAAAGTTTTTCTACTTGGCATTGCAATGAAATAACCTTGGCTACCTTCGATTACTTTGATGTCGTGTACAACAAAACAATCATCAATAGTGATTGAAGCAACTGCTTTTAATTTGTTGTCATCTTTTTTAATAATTCTTACTCTTATGTCTGAAATCTTCAAAGTCCCATACCTTCCTTTTTTGTTAAAGTTTGCCTTTAACTTGTATAGATTTTATATTATATTTCATAAAAAAGCAAACAAATTAAACTAATTTTTCATATAAATTTATTATGAAGCAAATATTTAGAAAATATAACAAAATTTTCTTTGTTGGCATTGGTGGAATAAGTATGAGTGCTTTTGCACTTTTCTTACATAATTTAGGCAAGCAAATTGCAGGAAGTGATTTAACTAAGACTAATATTACTAAGAATCTTAAAAAAGAGGGAATAAAGATATATTATTCTCATTGTGCAAAAAATGTTAAAGATTACGATTTAATAGTTTATTCTGGGGCTATAAAAAATGATAATCCAGAACTCATTTATGCTAGGCAAAACAATATAAAAATTATGGAGCGTTCTAAATTTTTAGGCTGTTTTTCAAAATATTATAAGAATGTAATTGCTATTTGTGGCACGCATGGTAAGACAACTTGTACGGCCTTACTAGGTTATATTTTTATACTAGCAGGACTTAATCCTACTATTCATTTAGGAGGAAATTATAAGCAAATTGGAGGGAATTTTTATGCTGGCAGTAGAAATTTTTTTATAACTGAGGCTTGTGAATATAAAAATAGTTTTTTAGAATTAAAGCCCACAACACTTTTAATTAATAATATTGAAAGTGAACATTTAGATTTTTTTAAAAATTTTAAAAATGAATTAAATTCTTTTAATAAAATGATAATAAAAACAAGACAAAAATGTTTTGTTAATTACGAATATGCTCATCTTTTAAAACAGAATGATAAAATAATTTATTTTAATGACATTTCAGGCTATAATTTTAAAAATTTTGATATAACATTAGATAAGAAAACCTCATTCGATTTGTATTATAAAAACAAGTTTGTTTCAAATTTAAAAATGAATTTATATGGTTTACACAATATAAAAAATGCTCTTGGTGTTATTTCTATTTGTCTAAGTTATGGAATTAATATAAATTTAATTAAAATTGGATTAAATACTTTTGAAAATGTTGATAGAAGATTTGAGTATATTGGAGATTTTTTTTCAAATTTAGTTTTTAGTGATTACGCACATCATCCAACTGAAATATATAATTGTTTAAAAACTTGTAAACAAGTTTTTAATAAAAAGGTTGTTTGTATTTTTCAACCACATACTTATTCTAGGACTTTAAGTCTAATTAATGAATTTATAAATTGTTTTAATTTTGCAGATGAAGTTATTTTAGTAAAAACTTATGAAGCAAGAGAAAAATATAAATATGAAGGTAGTTGTGAATATTTAAAAGATATGATTACTAAAAAGAATAAAAACTTAAATTTAACAAGTTTATGTAACAAAAAAAATATTTTGGAATTTATAAAAAGCAAAAAATATAAGAACTCAATTTTACTTTTTATGGGTGCCGGAGATATTGACTTATGTGCGAGAAAACTTGTTTGTAAAAAATAAAAAACACTTTAAATTTGAAGTGCACCCCAAATTTAAAGTGTTTTTTAATTTAAATTATATTTCTTTTGGAATTTTTCTACTTTACCACTAGCATCAACTATTTTTTGTTTTCCTGTAAAGAATGGATGACATTCTTTGCAAATATCAACTTTTATGGTGTCGACTGGTTTTGTAGATCTTGATTTAAATTTTGCACCACAAGCACAAATTATTTCTACCTCATGATAATTAGGTTGAATATCTTTATTCATTTTTGCCTCCTATTACACAATCTCAATTATTCTTACTTTTAAGAGTATAAATCAAAATAGATTTTTAGTCAATAATTTTTTTACTTTATTATTTATATAAATATAATATATTGTAGTAAGTTGGAGTAAGAAGTTAAATATTTGTTGCATTTCTTCCTCAACTAAAAATGAATATAAATTTTGTTTTTATAAATTTAGTTAATAGATATAAAATTATAGCAAAATAAAATATTAATGTTTTTTTTAAACCTAAAATATATTATTTTTACTAATATTTTTTTTGGTTTTATGTAAATAATATTTTCAAGCAACTTTACTTAATTTTTAAAATTCTGAGAGGTAATATGAAAAAGGGAATTATAAAATTATCTGGTATTATTTCGATAATAGTTTCAATTTTGTTTCTATTTATAAGTGTTTTTATGATAGGAACAGTTTACAATATTAGTTTTTTAAGTAATATTTTAAATTCAACTTTTATTGGAAATATTTATAATGTTGTAGTATTTATTTTTGTTTCGCCTATTGTTTATATTTTTACAATAATTGGACTTGATATATATATTGCAAATCAAATTTTTTCAGTTTTAGTTCCTCTCATAACTATTCTAACTTTAATAGAAGGCATTAGAGAAATAGTTATATCAAAAAAATCTGATGAAGATTTTTTATCAACTAAAAAAACAACTTATTTTTTTAATTTTTTTAGATTTTTCTTTATATTTATAATTGTTTATTTAATTGTTGCAAGTTTTGTTTTTGAAGATGTTTCTTCTATTTATAATCAGGTTACAGAAATAGTTGGTATACCTTTCTTTTCTCAAATTGCAGTTGTTCTTGCCCTGATACTAAATCTTGCTTGCTTAATTTCAGTTATAAAGTCTTACAAAAGTAAAGATGAAAATTTATCAAGTGATGAGCAACAACAAAATCAAAATATTCAAAATAGTTTATATCAAGAACAAGGCTATATTAATAATCAAACTCAACCTATTGACCCCTCTGTTTTCGTTGGCGTACAAGATGAAAAACCTTCTAATCCTTATAACTTAGTCCCAGGTCAAAACGGTATTCCTATCAATATCACCGAAAAGGGATTAGAAGATTTAGCAAGACTAGAAAGACTTAAAATAAGTGGTAGTATTGATGAGAAAAATTATTATGCACTAAGAGAAAAAATTTGTAGAAATAATTTATCAAATTAATTTAAATTTACATTAGAAAAAAGGAAGAAAACAAAATGGTAACAAAAGGAAACAAGTTTATAATTAATTTTTTTGTTTTATTGTTTTTACTCTTATTGCCAAGTTTGTTTTTTTTCTTTTTTTTAAATTCAAATTGTACTTCGTGTTTAAACTTAAATATTAGTCAAGCAGACCGCAATTTTAATTCAAGTTCTTTATCTATTAAAAATGATTTGAATATTAGTTTAACCGCTGAAAAATTAGAACCTGTTTTGGACTTGTCTAACGCTAAGACAGTTTATGAATATACAGGAGACAATATTACATTTGATTTAAGTTCAATAACCTTATTGCAAGGAGATGTCGGTCAACAATTAACTTCAATTAATAATGTTTTTAGAGAGATAGGTGATTATGAAGTTACTATTATTGTTTCTCCATCTGAAAACTACAATGGTTTAACCCAGGTAATTAATGTCTCAGTTGTCAAAGCCAAAATTGATGTCAGTGGTTATGAATGGGACTATTCTCCTAAAAGTTATGAAAAGGGTATGCTAAGGTCGGTTGTATTAAAATCTCATAGTCCAATTTTAACTCCTATTTATCAAAATAATGAATTTATTGAAGCAGGTACTTATTTTGCAAGTGTTTCATATGCTTATGATGAAGAGCATTATGAAGTTGTAGGACAGACAAAGTCATTACAATGGGAAATTTCTCGTAAAAGTATTTCTATACCAAGTGTTAAATCAAGTAATGGTTCAATAAATAGTTTTGTATATGATGGTAATTATCATAGTTTAGAATTTAAGGATATTGATTTAAATAGTGGTTATATTAACATTTATAATAATGAACAGATAAATGCTGGAAATTATTCTACTATTATTTGGCTTACTGATAGTAAGAATACAATGTGGTCTGATAATACTACTCAACCTATTATTTTTGATTGGCAAATTGAAAAAAAAATAATTGATATTCCTGAAATTGAAACTAGACTTTACTATAATGGTAAAGCCCAAATGCTTGATATTCCTAAAAGTGAGTTGTATGATATTTACATAAACAATGAGACTGATGTTGGAAACTATACTGCTGTATTGGTTTTAAAAGATTCTTTAAATTATTCTTGGGCTGATAATAATAACGCTTGGTTAGTTTTAAATTGGTCAATTTATGATAGAATTTATGAAAGACCTGTTCCAATAGTTGCTATTATTCTTTTATCATTTGTTGTTCTTGTGGGAGCAATTATCTTAACTTTGCAATACACAAAGTCTAGAAAGGAAAAGAAAGTTTTGTTAGATGGTAGTGTAAACATTTCACAAAGTAATAGAGATAAGATTGATTTCCAACAAAATGAAAAAGAAAGTTTACTTAGAGAATATGGAAGTGAGGAAAGTATAAATTTAGAGTTAGAAAACCAAAACAAATCTCTTAAAATTGGCGAAGTAGTAACTAATGATATAAAAACAAAAAAACGAGGTCGTCCTAAGAAACAAGTTGAAATTTATCACGAGAAGAAAAAACGAGGCAGACCTAAAAAAATAGTTGCTGAAAATACATCAATTTTACCTAAAAAGAGAGGTAGACCTAAAAAAGAAGTTGAACCAAATGAACTTGTACAAAGAAAAAGAGGACGTCCAAAGAAAATTGTAACCAAAAACAGTAACATTGTTATAAAAAAACGAGGTCGTCCTAGAAAAATTATACCTGTTGCTAAGGAACAAAAAAAGAGAGGTCGTCCTAAAAAAGAATAAAAAAAGCAAGTATAAAAACTTGCTTTTTTTAACTAATAAATTAAAAATAAGTATTTTATTTTTAATTTTTTTTATTTTAATTTAAAGGTTTGACATTATTACTAATTAACAACTTTTCATAATATAAAAATTGTTATTTCCTTTTTAAGTAACCTAAATAATAGGTAAGTAAATATTTATCTTCTTTCAATATATTATATTTTTATAAATAAAAAAGTTTAATAAGGTTTCATATTTTAAATGCTTTATAAAGATTATTTAGTTTTGTTAAAGAGTATTATTCGTTTTGAAATATAGTTATAAACTAAAACTACAATAATCATAATAATTTTTACTAGCCATTGGTTTAATGATAATAAATCAAAACCTATATATGTTCCAAAAATATTTATTAAAAGTCCTATAAAACTTAATATAAAAAATATTATAAAACCTTTTTTATTTTTTGCTTTTGATTTATTGTTAAAGACTATAAAAATAGATAGGAAATAGTTTATTAAAAGACCAGATATAAATCCTAAAGTCGTGCCTAATATTGTAGCAAATGTGGAAGGAATTGGAGAATTAAAAAATACATTAAAAAGAGATTTGTATATTTGCGGTTGTAACAAATATAGAGTTAAACCCATAACAAGAATGTCAATAATAGTTGCAATACCACCCACTATAAGAAATCTTATTATTTCACTTATTGTAGTTTTTGATTTAAAAAAATTTGTTATATTATTTGAAATCTTTTTATAAAATTTGTTGGGGAGAAAACTTAAACAAAAGATTATTAAAAATAGAGTTAATCCAATTATTGAAATTATATTAGATACATTAACATACTTTGGCTGAAAATTCACAGTTACTTTTCCGCTTTCAGTTAAATAGACACTAATAAAACCATTTCCACTATCTTCGTAATTTAATAAGTATGTTTGACCTAATGTGTTTGTAAATGTTAAAGTATATCCTTTATAACATAATGTAGGTAGTTCTACAATTCCTTCTGTCAAAACTTCAAATTGTACATTATAATTTGTTGCCGATTTTTTTTCAAAGTCTTTACTTTTAATTTCACCCGATAGAGTAATGAACTCAAAGGCGTTTTCTATTAAATAATTTTTAAATGTGCTTTTATCTTCATATTCTAAAATAACTTTAAAGGCATATTTAGAATCGGTTAAATTAATTTTTATATTTTTTGTTTCTTCATCTTCTGTTATACTTGCTTGTAGATTTTTATCTTGATTTCTTATTGATAATTGTTTTATTGTAACATTATTACAAAGTTTATATGGAATATTTAAGATTACATAGCCACTAACCGACTCATTACATATAAAAGATAAATTATTTTGTGTTTGATAATTTGCAAGTTCTTGTACATCTAAATTTGTTTTCAAAATTAATTTTGAGTTTAATCTTGTAAAAATATATTCATTTTTCGCATTCTTTGGTAAATAATCTCCATTTTTATTTGCCCCCATTCCTAA
>CASESH010000042.1 GCA_949290565.1 uncultured Christensenella sp.
ATATAATATATAATATATAATATATATAATATAGGAGAAAGTTTTATATGCCAGACTTATATAATGAAGATGAGAAAAAATTAACTAATACTACTAAATATACCGAAGAAGATATTCAGGTTTTAGATGGTCTTGAACCTGTTAGAAAAAGGCCTGGTATGTATATAGGCTCCACAGATGAAAGAGGGCTTCATCACTTAGTTATTGAAATTGTTGACAATAGTATTGATGAGGCAATTGCTGGACATTGTAATAAAATAGATGTTACTCTCTATGAAGATGGGAGTATATCTGTTAGTGATAATGGTAGAGGTATTCCAACAGGTATTCATAAAACTGAGAATAAAAGTGCCGTTGAGGTTGTTTTAACAAAATTACACGCTGGTGGGAAGTTTGGTGGTAGTGGATACAAAATTTCAGGTGGCCTACACGGTGTTGGACTTTCTTGCGTTAATGCTCTAAGTGAGTATTTAAAAGTTGAAGTCTTTCAAAACGGTAAACATTACGTACAAGAATATAAAAGAGGTGTTCCTCAATATCCTTTAAAAATTGATGGAGATACTTTTTTAAGAGGTACGACAATTACCTTCATTCCAGATGATAGTATTTTTGAAACATGTGAATTTAATTATGACAGTTTAAAGGCTAGATTTAGAGAAATTGCCTTTTTAAACAAGGGCTTAACTATTAATTTGACTGATAAAAGAATTGGTAAGGAAAGAAGTGATGAATTCTATTTTAAAGGTGGAATAGTTGAATTTGTTGAATATTTAAATAAAGGTAGGGAAACTTTTTTTCCTCAACCTTTTTATGTAAATAGTGTTGGAGATACAAGTGAGGTTGAAATTAGTTTTCAATATAATGATGGTTATACTGAGGTTATAAATGCGTATGCAAACAACATTAATACCGAAGAAGGTGGAACGCATTTAGTCGGTTTTAAAAACGCGATTACCAAAGTTATTATTGACTACGCAACAAAAAATAAACTTTTAAAGCCAAACGAAAAGTTGTCAGGTGAAGATTGTAGAGAAGGTTTAACTGCTGTAATTAGTGTCAAATTACAAAATCCTCAATTTGAAGGTCAAACTAAAACTAAACTTGGAAATTCTTTTATGAGAGGACTTGTTGAAAAAGTAATGATTGAAAATTTTGGAAACTACCTAGAAGAAAATCCTATAATTGCAAAAGAACTTATTTTAAAATCAATAACTGCACAAAGAGCCAGAGAGGCCGCAAGAAATGCAAGAGAATTGACAAGAAGAAAAAATGTTTTAGATTTTACTTCTTTGCCGGGTAAACTTACAGACTGTACAAGCAAAAACGCAGAAATTTGTGAAATTTATCTTGTTGAGGGCGATAGTGCAGGTGGAACTGCAAAACAGGGCAGAGATAGGCGCTTTCAGGCTATTTTACCTCTTAGAGGCAAGATTTTAAATGTTCAAAAAACGAGACTTTCAAGAGTTTTAGAAAATGAAGAAATAAAATCTATGATAACTGCTTTTGGTTGTGGTATTAATGAAGAGTGTGATGTTTCAAAATTAAGATACCACAAAATAATTTGTATGACCGATGCTGATGTTGATGGAAGTCATATTAGAATTTTACTTTTGACTTTTTTATATAGATTTATGCGTCCTTTAATTGAACAAGGTTATGTTTATATTGCTCAACCACCACTTTATAGAGTTACTCGTGGAAAAGATACTAATTATTATTTTAATGATGAGGACTTAAATAGAGAACTCGAAGGTATGGAAAATAAAAATGTTGAAATTCAAAGATATAAAGGCTTGGGTGAAATGAACAAAGAACAATTGTGGGAAACTACAATGAATCCTCAAAATAGAACTTTACTTCAAGTAAAGATGGAAGACGCTGTTGAAGCAGATGAAATTTTTAATGTTCTTATGGGAGAAAATCCTGAATTGAGGCGTGAATTTATTGAACAAAATTCAACGCTTGTTAAAGATTTAGATGTATAACTACTATTTTATTTTAAATTATTAGGGGAAAAAAATGAAAAAACACGAGAATCTTATTCCACTTGACGAAATTGTCGATAATACTAAGTATATAAAGAAAAACTTAAATGAAGAAATGAAGACCTCTTTTATTTCTTACGCTATGGCCGTTAATGTTAGTCGTGCTATACCTGATGTAAAAGATGGTCTAAAACCTATTCATAGAAGAATTTTGTATGCTATGGGTGAAATCGGTTTATTTAATGACAAGGCTTTTAAAAAGAGTGCTGCTATTACCGGCGAAGTTTTAAGTAAATACCATCCTCACGGAGACGCCGCTGTTTACGATGCTCTTGTTAGACTTGCCCAAGATTTTTCTATAAATGAACCACTTGTTCAAGGACAGGGTAACTTTGGAAGCGTTGATGGAGACCCTCCTGCTGCTCAAAGATACACTGAGGTTAAGTTATCTAAAATTTCAGTCGAAATGCTTAGAGATATTGATAAAAACACCGTTGACTTCTACCCTAATTACGATGGAACAAGACAACAACCTTGTGTTTTGCCAGCAAGATTTCCAAATCTTTTAGTAAACGGCTCAGATGGTATTGCTGTTGGTATGGCAACTAACATTCCTCCCCATAACCTTGTTGAAGTAATTAATGGAGTACAAGCATTAATTGACAATCCAAATATTGACATTGATGAACTTTTAAAGTATATTCCAGCACCAGATTTTCCTACAAAGGGCCTTATTTTAGACAGAAATGGTATTAGAAACGCTTATAAAACAGGTAAAGGACATATCACAATTAGAGCAAGAACTGAGATTGTTGAAAAGGATAAAAGAACCTATATTTTAATTACTGAACTTCCATATCAAGTAAATAAACAAAAACTTATTGAACAAATTGCTCAACTTGTTAAAGACAAGAAAATTGATGGAATTTCTGACATTATAGATGAATCTGATAGACAAGGAATGTGTATTTCAATTGAAATTAAAAAAGATGCAAATGCACAAGTTGTTTTAAATTTACTATTTAAACACACTCCTTTACAAAGCGGACAAGGAATTATTTTCTTAGCCTTAGTAAATAGAGAGCCAAAGATATTAAATTTAAAAGAAATTCTTTATTACTATTTAGAGCACCAAAAAGACGTAATTATTCGTAGAACAAAGTTTGACCTCGAAAGAGCACTTGAAAAGGCCCATATTTTAGAAGGTTTAGTAATTGCGCTAAACAATGTTGATGAGGTTATTAAAATAATTAAATCAAGTACGGATAAGGCTGACGCTAATAAAAATTTATGTGAAAGATTTGAGTTAACTGAAAGACAAGCAAATGCTATTCTTGAAATGAGATTACAAAAACTGACTAGTCTTGAAGTATATAAAGTTGAGGAAGAATTAAACGAATTACACAGACAAATAGCATATTTTAGAGATGTTTTAAGTAGCGACCAATTGGTCTTAGACATAATAAAGAACGACCTAAATGAAATTAAAGAAAGGTATGGCAGGCCAAGACAAAGTGAGATTTGTGTAGATTATAATGACATTGATATTGAAGATTTAATAGATAAAGAAGACGTTGTAATTTCTCTTACTCACACCGGTTATATTAAGAGACAACCTGTAAGCGAATATAAATCTCAAAGGAGAGGTGGTGTTGGTATTTCAGGTCATAAAACAAAAGAAGATGACTTTGTTGAAAAAATGTTTATTGCCAATACTCACGACAACTTGTTATTCTTTACTAGTATGGGTAGGGTTTATTGTCAAAAGGCGTATTTATTGCCTGATGCTCAAAGAAATTCAAAGGGTAGAGCAATGATTAATCTCTTGCAGTTAAGCAAAGATGAACTCGTTACTGAAATTATCAAGTTAGACCCAAATTCTAGTGGTAATTTAATTATGGCTACTAGAAATGGACTTATTAAGAAAACCACTATTGAAGAATATAAAACTATTCATAAAAACGGTAAAATTGCAATTAAGTTATTAGATGGGGATAAGTTAATAAGTGTTCAGGTTTCTAATGGAGATGACGAAATTATTATTGCTTCACATGAAGGTAAATGTATTAGATTTAAAGAAAGAGATTTGAGAAGACTTGGTAGAAATTCACAAGGTGTTAAGAGTATAAAACTTAACAAAGATGACTATGTTGTTGATATGTGTGTGGTTAAAGATGGATATCAAATTCTTACAATTTCTGAAAACGGCTATGGAAAGAGAAGTGATAATGATGAGTACCGTTTGCAAAAACGAGGAGGTAAAGGCATTAAGGCTGGTACATTTAACTCCAAAACAGGAAAACTTGTTAATTTAAAACAGGCTCTACCACAAGAAGATGTGATTTTAATTTCCGACAATGGTACCATAATCAGATTGCAAGTTGAAGAAATTAGCAAAACATCAAGAAATACTCAGGGCGTTAAAATTATGAGATTGAAGGAAGGTAAGAGTAAAGTAGTTTGTGCTTCAATCACAGAGCATTATGAAGAAGTAATAGAAAGTGACGAAAGCGAAGAAAATGAACAAGACAATATGAATAATGAACAGGCAACTTTAAATGTAAACAATTTAGAATTACCTGATGAAGTTTAAATTAAATAATTTTTAGTGAACTAATAAATATTTTTTTAGTTCACTTTTTTTATTTATTAAATAATTTTAATCAAAAAATAACTCTAAAAGAATAAAGTTTATTTTTGTATCATATATTTCTAAAAAGGAAATATTATGGAAAATAATGAAAATAAAAAAAATATTGAAAAATCATTTTTAAATAGTGATTTAATTTTAAAAAATACAACAAATTTATCTATAACAGGAGTTGAGAAAGTTTATGAAAGTAATGAAAAAAAACTACAATTAAAAGTTGCTGGAAAAAATATGATAATTTGTGGTGAAAATTTGTCAATCTCAAAGTTAGATGTAGATAAAGGTGAAATTGAAGCCAATGGGGAAATAAGTGAAATTAGATATATTGAAAAGTCAAGAGAAAATACTAACTTTTTTAAGAAGATATTTAAATGATTTTATTTTCAACATTTAATCAAGTTTCTATCTTTTGGCTTTTTTGCTACCTTGGATTTTTTACAGGATGTATTTTTTTTGCTGTTTCAAATTTAACAAGTAGTATTCTTAATTTTTTTATTAAGAGAAAAAATATTATTTATGAAACTATTCAACAAAACAACATTTTAATAAATAATATTATAATTAAAAATAATATAACAAAAAATTTAGATATAAGAAAAAATACAAAAAAAGAAAAAATAATAAAAAAAAATATAGAGAAAAAAAATAAAGAAAGTAGATTTAAAAATTTTTTTATAAAAATAAAAAATAATTTAATTTTAATAAAAAATAGAATAAAATCACGAAGAAATAAGGCAAATAAAGAAACTATATATTTAAAAGATAATAGTAAAAATTTAATAAAAAATAATAAAAAAAATATTTCTAAAAATGAAAAGAAAATGTTAAAAAGAAATAAATTTAAAACATTTAAATATAATTTTTTAACATTTATAATAACATTTAATAACATTATTTTTATTTTGTTTAAATGTTCTATTTTAACTGTTTTATTTTGTTTATCTTTTTACGCAGTTTGCAAACTAAATTATGGAGAAATGCCAATTATGTGTATTGTTTTTTATATTATAATGTTCATTCTTTCTAGTTACTTTATAAAAACATCTTTTAAATTATTTAAAAACTTAAAAACTAAAAAATAAAAAACAAGTAAAATTGCTTGTTTTTTTGCCTTAAAAATTATATTATATTTTTAGAGTTTATTTGAACTAAAATTTTATTTAATATGCTTTATGAGTATTTAAGAAGGTTATAATGGATAATAAAAATGATAAAAAAACAAAATTGTTTTTAGGAATGATTTTAGCGATAATCATTTTATTAGTCTTTGGAGTCGTTTATCAATTTATTAGGATAAAACAACTTGAAAAAATGATAAATCAAACAAATAGTTCTTGTATTACAAAAACTGAAAATTATGATTTTGACCTGCAAAGATTTTCTAATAATTTAAAAATTGATTCATAAGACAAAAAATTAGAATATAGTTATAATTTTTTTGTTTTTGAATATATTTAATTAAAAGGAGAATATTATGTCAAAAAATTCTGATTATTTTGGACTTAGTTACATAGTAAGTTTGATTCTTGCAATCATCCCTGTAACTTCATTTATTTTAGGAGTAGTTACAAGATTCTTGGAGGGTAAAATTGTTGCCGGACTTCTTAGAATACTTTTAGGTTGGAATATTATCTGGATTTTAGATATTATTTTTATGGCAACTCAAAAGAAAATATTTAGACTTCTTAATGTATAAAATCTGATATAAGTAGTTTTTTTTCTAAAAGTAATAATAATTTTAATAACAAGAAATTTAAAAATTTTATTGTTTAAATTTTATATGTTTTGGAAGAATAAAAGTATTTTCTTTTTTCTTAAATTTTTAGTGCAAGATAACTATTAAAAAAGATATAAATTCTTATATCTTTTTTTTAT
>CASESH010000043.1 GCA_949290565.1 uncultured Christensenella sp.
GTGGAAGATTTAAATGTTTTAATTAGTAATCTTAAAATTAAAGAAATTCAACCACTTGATATTTAAGAAATTTTAGACTAATTAAATAGTAAAAAAAAATCAATAAAGAAACAGCAGTTTTGAAGAAATCAATTGATAAAATAATAAAATATACAAATTTTGATAAACGTTTCAAAGAAAATGATTTCAGCACTTACACAATTTTCTATGCAAAGAAAGGACAAACTATTCAATGGCTAAATGCAATTAAAATTTGCAATGCTTTAAAACCCAATGTAAACGAATACTTTATAAAGAAAGTAGAAGAAAAACCATATTCTAAAGGCAGTAAGTTAGTTTATCGCAAAGTTTTAAACGCAATTTTCAACTTTGCAATAGAATCTGATTTTTGGAATAAATAAACAAAAATCATATTCAAAAATACGTTGTTTTTTAATATCAAGTTTAGGAGAGAAGTTGAATGTGCTTTATTTATAGAGAAAAGACCACCATAAATGGTGGTCGATTTGGTGTTCCCGGCGCGATTCGAACGCGCGACCTTCCCCTTAGGAGGGGGACGCTCTATCCTGCTGAGCTACGGAAACATATTAAATTTTTGAGATTTCGCATAAGATTTAGGGCAAAACTATTGATAAAATTTTTGATGCCTTCAAAATTCCAATCAAAACCCTATGAAAATCCTGTAATTAAAGGACTTATATTCCTTATTACATACTCTTAGAAGGCGAACTCTCTATCCTGCTGAGATACACCCACATTTTAATATGATTATTTTTTCTTGTTTATAATCTACTATTTAGTATAAATAATTTTTATAATATTGCAAGTTTTATTTTAAATGATTTTCAAAAAACTAGAAATAGTTTTTTTGTTCTTTATATTTTTAGTCTTTGATTTGTTTTATTTATAAACAAATTTTATTAATTTAGATTTTTTTGTTTGAAAATTAATTTAAATATTGCTAAAATCTATTTTAGAAGGAATGTAAAAATGGAAATAAAAATTAGTAAAACGTGTTGTTTATGTTATGGTGCTAAGAGGGCTCTTGATTGTGCTGTTCATGAGGCTAAAACTAGAAAAAATGTTGTTTTATTTAAGGAACTTTTACATAATCAAACGACAGTAAGTTTATTAAAATCTTTGGGTGTTAAACAAAAAGAGAGTTTAGATGAATTTAAATCAGATGATTTTGTTATTTTAAGAGCACATGGAGAACCTAAATTTACTTATAAAACACTAAAAGAAAAGAATATTAACTTTGTAGATTGTACTTGCCCAAACGTTATGGCAATAAACAAGTTAGTTGAGAAAAAAGATTTAGAAGGCTATAAAATCATTTTAGTTGGGAAATATGGTTATAAATCTAATGTTATGCACCCAGAAGTTAAGGGAACATCTGGATGGTGCAACAATCCTATTTTTATAGAGGAAGTTGAAGAAGTTAAAAATATAGATTTATCGTTTGAAAAGTACTTTTTAGTCGTTCAAACCACTTTTTCAAATCAAAAAGCCGAGCAAATTATTTCGCTTTTGTCAAAAATAATGAATGATAATAAAAAAATTTTTGAATTCAAAAATACTACTTGTAACGCACAAAGAAAAATCAATGAAGATAGTATTAATCTTGCAAAAGAGGTTGATGTTATGTTAGTGATAGGCGGGAAAAATTCGAGCAATACAAAGGAACTATTTAATAATGTTTCAAGTTATACTCAGGCTTATTTTGTTCAAAATTTACAAGAAGTAAAGGAGTTAATTAAAAATAAAAAGTTTTTAAATTGTTTTTCTATTGGTCTTACAGCAGGTGCTTCAACAACTATGGAAGAACTACTTGAAATAAAAAATTTTTTAACTAAAAATTTATAAAAAATATGTTGTTTTATTTTAGTTTGTGATACAATTTAATTATGAATAAAAAAGAGTTTGTTTTAGACCAAGATTGTACGCTTATCAAATTTCTTAAAAATAATGGTTTTAGTTTCTTACAAATTAAAGAAATGCTAAACAATAAAGATATAAAGTTAAATAACAAACGTTTAAAAGAAGATACTCAGTTAAAAAAATTTGACAAACTAATTTGTTTTTATAATTTTTCAGTTGAATTTAAAAAAGAAATTGAAATTTTTTATGAAGATAACAATATCATTATTGTAAATAAACCAGAAAAGATTGAAACAACCGGACCAAATGGACTAGAAGGAATATTAAAGGCCTATGCTGTTCATAGATTAGATACTAACACTTGTGGATTAGTAATATTTGCTAAGACCGAAAAAATAAAAGAAGTATTAAAGTCTTCATTTGCTTTAAATTTAGTTAAGAAAAGATATTTATGTGAAGTGTTGGGAAAAACTAATTTTGATAATCGTGTCTACTCTGCTTATTTATTTAAAGATTCAAAAAAATCAAAAGTTTATATTTACAATAATAAAAAGGTGGGTTGTCAAGAAATAAAAACAAAGTTCTTTACTGTAAAAAATGGTAACATTACTAGTATTGTAATAGGTGAATTAGTAACGGGAAAAACTCATCAAATTAGGGCGCACCTTGCTTATTTGGGACACCCAATTTTAGGAGATAGCAAGTATGGAAACAAAGAGCAAAATAGAAAGTTTAAACAAAACTATCAAAAACTTTTCTGTTTTCAAATTTCGTTTGCAAAACTTAACTGTGAAAGTTTAAAAAATTTAGACAACAAAATTTTTACACTTTATCCAGATTGGTTTAAACCAAATCCTAGTGATGTTAAGTCTTTTAAACTCAACTTATTAAAGATAGCTGATGAGCAAGATGTTGAGTCTTATGAAGAATTTGAGTTTGAACAGAATCCCGATTTTAAGACAGAGTATAAGGATTTTTATAATGATATAAAACAGCAAAATAATTTTATTAAAGAAGATTGGTAGAGTTTTATGTGCAAGATAAATAAAAATTGACAAAGTAAAATATTGACATTGTTTTATTTTGTTTTTTTTGTTAGAATTAACTAGGTAGGAGTATAATATGGCTTTTTGTAAATATGCAAGTTTGCAAGTCAATAATGATTCAATATCAATAGATGTGAAGTTTTTAAATGATTATATTGCTATTGCGCCAGAAAATTGTTTAAAAGTTTATCTTTTTGGACTTTTAAAATGTAAAAATAGTGCTAGTTTTGACAATACAATAGAGAATTTCGAAAATGTTTTAGGGCTTTCACAAGAAGAAGTTTTAGAATGTTTTCAATATTGGCAAGACCAAAATGTTATACAAATTTTAGATACTAAGCCTGTTGAAATAAGATATTTGCCTACAAAAGACAACATAAGAAATACAAAGAAAATTGAAAGCAAAAAATATGCTTCCTTTGTTCAAGAAATGCAAGAGATTTTGACAGGAAGGCAAATTAATCCAAGTGAATATTATAAATATATTGATTTTATGGAAACCTATAATATTTTGCCATGTGATTTTTTGATGATTGTCAAATATTGTGTAAAATTAAAAGGAGTTGTAATAAACAGTAATTACATTTTAACAGTCGCAAAAGTCTGGGCAGATGAAGGTGTTAGGACTGCAAACAAAATTGAGGAAAAGATTGAGAGTTTATCACTTATTGCTACTGATTTAAATACTTTTGCAAAAGCCTTAAAGTTTAAAGGCAATCTTTCTGTCGAACATCAAACCTTATATGAAAAGTGGATTAAATCATATGGTTTTAACTTAAATAATCTATGTTTAGTTGCAAAAAAAATGTCTTCTAAAATAAAAAATATAACTTTTGAACTTTTTGACAAAAAGATAACAAAATATTTTGAACTTAAACTTTTAAGTTTTGCTGAAATTGAGGAGTATGAGGCTAATAAAAGTGACCTTATGAATGTTGCAAGAGAAATAAACAAAGCGTTAGGAATTTATTACGAATCTGTTGAAAATGAGATTGATACATATATTTTGCCTTGGATGAATAGAGGTTTTAGTCAACAAGCTTTATATCTTGTCGCAAATTTCTGCTTTAAAAGTGCCGTTAGGACATTAGATGGAATGGACACAAAAATTTTACAATTTCACAAAGCCGGTCTAATTACAGTAAAGTCAATTAATGACTATCTTAATGATATACTTACAGTTGATAAGATTATAAAAGAATATCTAATAACTTTGGGTATGGATAGGAGAGTAAACAATTATGATAGGGCGTTTTACAAAACTTGGACAATCACTTATAAGTTTAGCCCAGAAATTATAGAATATGCTATTTCACTGTCTGCAAATAAGTCGAATGCTATGCAATATGCTAACACTTTACTAACTGATTGGCACGATAAAAATTTAAATAATTTAGATGAAATAAAAAAGGATTTTAAATTAAAACCTTCAACTGTTCAAAAGAGTTTTGTAGGTAAATCATTTAGAGATGGGTTGACAGATGAGGAAGTTAATGCTCTTTTTGACAATCTAGATGAAATTAATTTTTAGAGGAAATTTTTTATGAATGTAAAATTAGAAGTCTTAAAAGAAATACAACAAATAGGAAAAAACAATCAAAAAGTGGCTGAGGATAATTTAGAAAGAGCACTCAAAAATGATGAGTTTAAAAATCTTTATTTAGAAATGAAACAACTTAATTTTGTTATAGCAAAAAAAGATTTTTTAAATGAAAACGCTCAAACTGAAAAGCAAAAATTAAAAGTAGTTTACTCTAAGGCAGAAGAATTACTAAAAAAATTAAACTTGTCATTTAAAGATTTTGAACCAAAATATTCGTGTAAATTGTGCAATGATACGGGATTTATTAATGACAAATACTGTTCGTGTTTTTATGAAAAACTCAATTCTTATATAGTCAATAATGTGGGAGTAAATGTGGATAAATCCCATAATTTTAGCAATGCAAATTTTGAGTTGTTTGATGATAAAGACAGTATAAAAAATATTTATGTTAAAATTAGGACTTGGTGCGAAACAAGTTCAAAATATAAAAATCTACTACTAATGGGAAATACGGGTGTAGGTAAGACTTATTTGGCTGAGTGCATTTTTAATGACCTTACTTCTCAAAATAAAAATGTAAATTACTTCACATCTTTTGCTTTAAATAATCTTTTTTTAAAATTTCATACAACGTTTGATGAAACAAAAAGTTCGTTACTTGATGGAGTTCTTAATTGTAATTATTTAATTATTGACGATTTGGGGAGTGAACCAAAATATAAAAATGTTACTGAGGAGTATTTATATTTAATTTTAAATGAAAGACTTGTAAAAAACAGGAGTACAGTTTTTACAACAAACCTAACTCCTGTTGAAATTAGAGAAAAATATGGTTATAGAGTTTATAGTAGATTGTGCAATAAAGAAAAGACAGTAACAGTCTTAATTGAAAATAAAGATTTAAGATTAAAAAAGAAATAAGTTTATCTTGAATAGACATTAATTTGATTTTTTAATAACATTCCTTTATCTAAACAAAGAGCAACAATATTCTTTTTTTCATCATCATAAATAGGCTCGACATTATTCACTTTTACGCCGTACTTAACATCAAACCAATTACAATTATCTAGTAATTGTAAGATTTCATCTTGGTATTTTTCAGCATTATACTTACTCATTAGACTGCTTTTAAATGAAAATATCCCGTTGTTTTTATCAAATAAAACAACTTCTACTTGTGAAAGTTTATTAACAGAGTTTATTTTAGATTCTAAAATATACAAAGTTTTTTCCATAGTTTATACCTTATCTGCATTAATTCTAACAAAAATAAATTTTTGTGTAAATTAAATTATAAAACTTTTTCTATCAATATTTGGAGGCAAAATGAAACTAAACAAGCAAATTTGGTTAGAACCTGATTTTAAAGAATATGAAAATTATCTGTTGTCTTTAAAAGGTAGTGAAAAAGAGTGTGAATTCGAAAAGAGAATTATTAATACAAAACTTGAATGTTTGGGAATTAAATCAAACGTTATAAAACAAATTATTAAAGAAATTTACAAGGGAAATTTTGAAAGTTTTGTTGAAGGCTTTAAAATGAATAATTACAATCAAACAATTATTTTAGGAAATCTTATTTGTAAAATAAAAGATTTTAATAAATTCAAAATGTTATTAACAAAATATGCTGAAAATGTTGATAATTGGGCAAGTTGTGATTGTTTAAAGTTTGATATTAAAAATGATTTTGAAAACTATTTTTCACTTGCTTTTGAACTTCTATCTAGCAAGAAGGAATTTGTTAGGAGAATTGGTGTAAAAATTTTATTTAATTATATACAAACAAGTTATTATAGTTCTGTTTTACAATATCTAAGTAATTTAAGTAATGAGAATAAATATTACACTCAAATGGCTTGGTCGTGGTTTTTATGTGAGGGATTTATAAAAAATAGAGAAAAAACTTTATCCTTTTTTGTTAATAATAATTGTAATTCATTTATTGTAAATAAGGCAATTTCAAAATGTAACGATAGTTTTAGAATTTTAGATGAAGATAAGATTTTACTAAAAAAATATAGAAAGAAGTAAATATATAACATTTTTACTTCTTTTTTCATATTATCTTCTAGAATAGGAGGTAAATATGAATTGCTGTGATTGTATATGTCCTAGACCTAATTTTAGAGGCCCAACAGGCCCAACCGGACCAACAGGTCCATCAGGAGGTCCAACAGGTCCAACAGGAGCAACAGGCCCAACGGGGGCAACAGGCCCAACAGGCCCTGCTGGGGTTCAAGGGGCAAGAGGAATAACGGGATTAACCGGTTCAACCGGAGCAACCGGTCCAACCGGTCCAACAGGTCCAACAGGTCCACAAGGGCAACAAGGAATTCAAGGTATAACAGGTCCAACCGGACCACAAGGGCAACAGGGAGTAGATGGGGCAACAGGTCCTACCGGCCCTACCGGAAGTACAGGTGCAACAGGTGTAACCGGTCCAACGGGACCTACCGGACCAACCGGACCACAGGGAATTCAGGGAATTCAAGGTTTAGCGGGCGTAACGGGTCCAACAGGGCCAGCGGGAGCAACGGGACCTACCGGACCACAGGGAACAACCGGAGCAACAGGCTTAACCGGTGCAACAGGTCCAACAGGCCCTGCTGGAACAACCGGAACCACGGGAGCAACAGGTCCAACGGGACCAGATGGAGCAACGGGCCCAACCGGTCCAACAGGTCCAACAGGTCCAACAGGAGCAACTGCTACAACTCAACTTGCTAGTTTCTCAACAGATTCTTCCGGAGAGATAGCAAACGATGCACCTGTTACTTTGGACGATGTCGTTAATTTATCAAATGGAAACGTAACACATTCTCCAAGTAGTTCTGATGTAACGCTTGTTTCAACCGGAAATTATAGAATAAGTTATTCAGCAAATGCTACATCTACAACCGGTGGTGAAGTTTCACTTGCAGTCAAAGAAAATGGTACAGAAATTCAACCAAGTATAAGTACTTCTGACATTGATGCTAGTCAAACTGCTAACTTAGGAGCAAGTTTTGTATATGATAATACAACTCCTAATACAGTACTAACGCTTGTAAATGAAGGACCAAACAATACGACATTTTCTAATGTAAGTTTTAATGTAGAAAAAATTTCTTAAAAAAAAGCACCTTAAATTGGTGCTTTTTTTAAAAAGAATAATTTTTTTTAAATTACAGTTAAACATATAAATTAAGAATAAAATAATAAATACTGAACTTAATAAATTTATATTAAATGTATATATATTTAATTTTATGTATTATTTTTTAATAAACATAAATTATATATAATTTAATGAATGTAAATTTATAGAATTGAGTACTACAAAAATTAAATTATTTCAAATTATATAAAAACAAAAAAATATAGTGGAAATTTTTATTTAATTAGTTTTTTATTTCATTATTTTATATTTTTAAATTATAAAAACATTAACAATATAATTTTTCAAAAAACTTTTAAAGAATAAAGAAAAGATTTTATTATAAAAATTTAATATAATGTTTTAAAACTTTTTAATTCATTAGAAAATAAAATGAGAAATGTTTTTAAAAATTAAATGTTTATAAATATTATAGTTTAATTATGTCAAAACCGGCAGACCTAATTAGTCTATTATAAACAGCAAGAGAAATTCCGTTAGTTTTTGGACATCTTGCATAAACAATTTTTGCGTTTACCTCATCACATTTTCTTAAAGCAGAAAATAAAGCGTGAGCCTGAGATTTTTCATTATTGTGTTTTCCATAAGTTATACAAGGCTTATTAATAAGTTTTTCTTCTTTTTCAAAACACATGGCGTAAATATCTTTTCCATTTAGACTGTTAACATAGTTGACATAGTCTTTTAAATTGCTATCAACAACAATTATTTTTGCGTTGGGAGAATAGTGTTTATACTTCATACCCGGAGATAAGACTTTTGTTTCGTTTGTTGTTTGTTGAGTGACTTCTTTTGCAACTTTAACTTGTTTATGTAAAACTTTTTCAATTTCTTCTTTTGTAATTATACCTGGCCTTAAAATTGTTGGACTTTCTTCTAAAACGCTAATAACAGTTGATTCTACTCCTGCAACACATTCTCCACCATCAATAATCAATGGAATTTTACCCTTCATATCATTATAGACATCTTGTGCTGTTGTAGGGCTTGGTTTTCCACTAATGTTGGCACTTGGAGCAGAGAAAGGAGTGTTTGATTTTGCTATTATTTTTCTTGCAATTTTATTTGAAGGCATTCTCACTCCGACACTATTTAATCCACCACAACTTTCTTTACAAACAAAGTCTTTTTTAGGCATAATTATAGTAAGAGGTCCGGGCCAAAATTTTTTTGCAAGTTTTTTTGCATCAGAATTAAAACACGAAACAATTTTATCTAACATTTTTATGTTTGAAATATGAACTATTAAAGGATTATCGTTTGGTCTTCCTTTTGCCTCAAAAATTTTTTTTATAGCCATAGAATTACTACAATCTCCGGCAAGTCCATAAACAGTTTCCGTTGGAACACCAACAACTTCACCATTCCTTAAAAGTTCACAAGCCAATTTTATTGATTTTCTATTTGGTTTTAAAAGTAATGTTTCCATTTTTTTATTATATCAAATTATGAGATATTTGTTAATTTGTTTTATGTGTTTAATTTTATTTATTTTTTTATTAAGAAACAGTAAAAATTTTCCTATTGATTAATATAAATATTTATTTTATAATATTATTAAGAAAAAAATCTAATTTTGATGATAATAGGTAATTAACAATTAATATTGTTAGAGATTTTAATTTAATTTATAATAAAATGATTTTTTTCTATTAGTAATTATAGATTGTATAATTTTAAAATTTTAGTAAATATTTTTATCGAAGTAAAATATTTTAAAAATTTGTTTTTACATAAATTTATTGCTAGTTTTAATAAGAATATTCTAAATTTAAATTTTTAAAATAAATAGTTAATTATATTTTACGAATATCAAAGGAAAAATATGGGAACCAGATATAGTACAAAAAATAAGATAATAAAAAGAAGTGGAAATTCAAGACATTATAATCTTAAAAGCCAGGAAAAAAAATTAAAGAAAAAGATTAAAGAAACAAAAAGCAATTTAGAATTTAATCATGAGGAACTTTCATCATATATTCTTAATTTGTATGAAGATAATATAAGAAAGGGAAAGGATAGATTTGTAAAGATGTGTTTTTTAGGAAAGCAATATAGTACAAATCTAGAAATTCAATATGCGTTGCAAATTGCAATTTTAAATTGGCTTGCTAATAAAGACAATCAAAAACACTTAAAAAAAATTGTTGCAAATAGAATGAAAGAACTCTATGGAGATAATGCTTTAAGTAATTTTGGAATTTCAAAAAGACTTTCTATTCAAAATTTGTTTGATACTACAAAATTGAGAAATTTTGAAAAACATTTTTTATGTTACAGTGATAATTATTTAAACGCAATAAAAAATTCACCAAAAATTCCTATTCAAGATTGGCAGGTAGTTTTAAGTAGTAGAGATAGAGTGTGTAAAAGCAAAAAAGTTTTATTTAATATAAATGGCGAGATTTTACTAGGTGAGTTTATTCAAGAGACTACAAAGGAAGAAAGTGTTGTAAAAAACGCTAATAGTAGTATTGGTTTCTTTGTTTATTACAGAGGGATAAAAGATGCAAAATTTGTAGTAGAGAGGTGGGATTATGAACCTTTATCTATTCATAAGAATAAGTTTGATGAAAATGGGGTTTTAGCAATACAAGGAAGTACTGTAAAAAATACAAAGCATAGTCATAGGCACATATATACACTTAATCAAAGATTAATTTTTGGAAAAAACTTTTCTGCTGACATTTGTCCTACACCAATTAATGAAGGTAATGATGGCGAGGAATTAAGATATGAAAGTTTTGATAAAATGAAACAAAGTTTTTATAGTTACTACAATTTAGAAAGAGAAATTCCTTTTAATTATTTAGAAATGGCACAGGGCAAGTTACTTGATTTGGGTTTGAAATACTGTCCAAGATATGACAGTATTGATGAAAAAATAGTTAGAAATAAAAAAGTAAATATTAATCCTGTAAATAGATTAAGTCAGGTTAAGTTTGCAAGAGAAGATAGCGTTGAAACTATTTTAAAAAAATTAGATAGTTGTGAAGAAGTAAAAGTAAATACTCCTTCGGACTATGAATTTTATAAAAGTCAAGTTTTACAGTCTATGTATAATAAAGAAAAAAAAGAAGAGGAGATAGAACCTAAATTATGAATATAAAAGATTTGGAAAACTATTTAAAGCAATTCTTTATGATTACCAGATATGAAAACGGGTTAGTAATAAATAGTAATATATTTTGCGAAACGTTAGACGATGACGATTTTCCAATACTCATTACAGAAAATGGAGAAAATATATTTTTGAGCGATAATGGATTAACATATGAAAGACTTTTAGAAAAAGAGATAAATTTAGAAGATGAAGATATTTTTAAATATGTGAAAAATGTTTTAAATACTTTTTTCATAGGTTTTAATACAAATACAAAAGAATTTTTTGTAAGAATAAAAGATATAAAGAATATAAATTTATCTATATCTAGGCTCTTACAAGCATTAATTTTAATTTCATATATAGAGTTGCAGTTTGAAGAAGAATAATTTTATTTGTCTTTTTTAGTAATAAAGTGATAAAATGAAAAGTACTAAAAAGGAGAGAAGAAATGAAAAAGTATATTTGTCCTGTTTGTGGATATGTTCATGAGGGCGATAATCCACCTGAAAAATGTCCATTATGTGGAGCAGTATTAAAAGAAGTTACTGATAGTGAATTGTCTTGGTCAGCAGAACATGTTGTGGGAGTTGCAAAATCTGCTCCAAAAGAAATCATAGATGGTCTTAAAATGAACTTTAATGGAGAGTGCAGTGAGGTTGGTATGTATCTTGCCATGAGTAGAGTTGCTTTTAGGGAGGGTTATCCTGAAATAGGGCTTTACTTTGAAAAGGCAGCATTAGAGGAGGCTGAACACGCCGGTCGTTTTGCTGAATTACTTGGAGAAGTTGTAAGTGATTGCACAAAAAATAATTTAGAAATGAGAGTTAAAGCAGAAAACGAGGCTACAACAAGTAAAACTGAATTAGCCACACTTGCAAAAAAATTAAATTTAGACGCTATCCATGATAGTGTTCATGAGATGGCAAGAGATGAAGCAAGACATGGCAAAGCATTTAAGAGTTTGCTTGAAAGATATTTTAAAATATAATTTTATTAACAATTTTATTTATAATTATCTTATTTAATTATAAATTAGTACATAAAAATACCGATATTGCTTGTCGGTATTTTTTTATAAACTTAATTTATTAACCTTAAAAATAAAATTGTCTTTGTTTTTTTAAAAAAATTATTATTTTAAGGT
>CASESH010000044.1 GCA_949290565.1 uncultured Christensenella sp.
TCTTTAAATCTTTTTTTATTCAATTTTTTTATTATATTCTAATTTTTCTAAGGCTAGAATTAATCTATTAATCTCTTTTTTAGTATTTTTAAATGATAAACTTATTCTTACCATTCCACTTTTTATTGTACCATAAAAATTATGAGATAATGGGGCACAGTGCAAACCTCCACGAGTTGCGATGTTAAAATTTTTATCTAAATATTCACTTATTTGTACTGAATCATAATTGTTTATATTAAAACTAATCACTCCACAAGTTAAATTCTTAGTATAAATTTTAATGTTTTTTATACCATTTAGTTTGTTATATAAATATTTAGTTAAATATATAACTTTTTTATTGTGTTTAAAAAAGTTTTTTTCTACATATTCTACACCACTATATAAAGAGGCTATAAGTGGGGTAGATTGTGTTCCACTTTCAAACGATTCAGGTGGAAAAGTAGGTTGTAACATGTTGTCAGATTCTGTTCCTGTACCACCAAAAATAATTGGACATGGAATTATTTCGCTATTTATACATAAGGCTCCTATGCCTTGTGGAGTTAGAAATCCTTTATGTCCTGAAAATGTAAGAAAATTTATATTGTCTTTTTTCATATCTACTTTTATGTGTCCAACTCCTTGGGCATTATCTAAAAGATATAATATTTTCTTTTGTTTACACAGTTTTCCTATGTTTTTATAATCGTTTATATTGCCGGTTACATTTGAAATACTATTTACAATTACTAAAAATGTTTCTTTTTTTATTGCTGCTTGAACATCTTGAACTGTTATATATTCATTATTTTTAGGACTAATAATGTCTAATCTAATTTTATTTTCTTTTTCTAACTCTTTTAGGGGCCTTAATACTGAATTATGTTCAAAACATGAACAAATAATATGTTTTACCTCTTTTTCTAACTTCACTAAACCTTGAATAACAAGATTTAGTGATTCTGTACAATTTTTAGTAAATATGACATTTTCAGGTTGAATATTTCCAAAATATTTTGCTATTTTTTCTCTTGTTTTCCATATAATAATTGAATTTTTTATGCTTAAAGAGTGTCCACTTCTTCCTGCATTAGCACTATTATTTAGAAAATTTATAAAAGTTTTTTTTACAACACGTGGTTTATAGTGACTTGTTGCTGCATTATCAAAATATATTAATTTCATAATAACATAATATGAAAATTTATTTTAAAAAGTTTATTTCTTATTTTTGTGAAAATTTTTTTTATATTTTAATATATTGATTTATAGGGTGATAAAAAAGGGAATTATTATGTTAAACTATCTTATTGTTTTTAGGGCAAGGTCAGAAACTATGAAATTTTCAACAATTATTTCCTCATACGGCGTTCCAACTTCAATTGTTAGTACTCCAAGACAAATAAGTGTCGCTTGTGGAATATCTGTAAAAATACCTGAAAAAGCAGTAAAATTGGCACAAGATATTTTAAAAAGGAGACAGTTTTATACTTGTGCTGGTATATATTTTGAAAAGAATGATGTTTATGTTAAGATTTGATTAAAATATATTTTATTAATAATAAATATATGATATAATTTTAAATAGAGGAAAATATGATTAAAAAAACAAAAGAAGTTTTTGATGCCCTTTTTAATAGATTTGGACAAGCAGAGTGCGAACTAAATCATAAAAATAATTTTGAATTAATTGTGGCAGTTATTTTGTCGGCGAGATGTACTGATAAACGAGTAAATTTAATTACTCCCAACTTGTTTGCTAAATTTCCTAATGCGTTTAGTTTGGCTAATGCAAATGTTGATGAATTGCAAAAATTAATTTATTCCTGTGGATTTTATAAGAACAAGGCAAAAAATTTAATTCTTATGTCAAAAGATTTAGTTGATAGATTTGGGGGAGAAGTTCCGCAAAATTATGAAGATTTAATTTCCCTTGCGGGAGTAGGAAGAAAAACTGCTAATGTTGTTCTTTTTGTTGGATTTAAAAAACCGGCAATCGCAGTTGATACTCACGTTTTTAGAGTTTCAAATAGATTGGGACTTGTTAAGGCTAAAACCCCATTACAATGTGAACTTTCTTTACAAAAAATTGTTGATAAGGACAAGTGGGGAGATTTCCATCATCTTTTAGTTCTTTTTGGTAGATATATTTGTAAATCTCAAAATCCATATTGTAAAGATTGTGAATTTTGTTCTATTTGTAAATTTTATAAGCAAAAAAAATAGTCTAGTTTAAAAATCTCTTGTTTTAGATTTGTAAATTTCTATTTTTTATATTATTATGTTTGAAAAGGAATTTAATTATGTTTATTGATAAAGTTAAGATATATATTAAGGCAGGTAATGGTGGAAAGGGTGCAATTTCTTTTAGGAGAGAAAAAGGTATTCCAAATGGTGGTCCAGACGGTGGCAATGGTGGCCGTGGGGGTAACATTGTTTTTAGAGCAACAAGAGAGTTGAACAATCTTGTAAATTTTAGATTTCATTCTCATTTTAGAGCGGAGAATGGTGATGCAGGTAGTAGTAATAATAAGATTGGTAAAAGTGGTAAGGATCTAATAATTTTAGTGCCACAAGGTACTATTATTAAAGATGCAGAAACGGGAAAAGTTATTGCTGACTTGTTTTATTTAGATAAGGATTATGTGATTTTAAAAGGTGGAGATGGTGGGAAAGGAAATTGTTTTTTTAAGTCTCCAACAAGACAAGCCCCTCACTTTTCTCAAACAGGAGAGATTACAAAAGAATATGCTATTTATTTAGAGTTAAAAACTATTGCTGATGTTGGGCTTATTGGCTATCCAAATGTTGGGAAAAGTACTATTTTATCAGTTATTTCAAATGCAAAGCCTAAAATTGCAAATTATCAATTTACTACTTTATCTCCTAACTTAGGAGTTGTTAATTATTACGAACATAGTTTTGTAGTTGCTGATATTCCTGGATTAATCGAAGGCGCAAGTGAAGGTCAGGGATTAGGTCATGAATTTTTAAGACATATTGAGAGAACAAGAATTCTAGTTCATGTTATTGATATTTCAAGCGAAGATGGAAGAAATCCTTATCAAGATTATATTACAATTAATGATGAACTTTCAAAATTTAATGAAAAACTAGCACAACTGCCTCAAATAGTTGTATTAAATAAAATTGATAAAATTAGAGATTATTTTGTGGTTGATGAGTTTAAACATTTACTTAACAATAAAAAAATAAAGGTTATTTGTATTTCTGCAATTATTAAAGAAAATATACAAGAACTAATTAAAACAATTTGGCAAGAATTAGAAAAACTTCCTCCTCAGGTGCCTGTTGATATTGAGGAATTTGGTTTTGATAAAAAAGATTTGAATGCAATTGATATTAAAAAGATTTCAAAGGGAGTATTTGAATTGAGTGGAGGCTTTATAGATAATATTTCTCGTGGAATTGTAGTTAATGATTATGAATCTTTATCCTATTTTTGGAAAAGATTAAAAAATGATGGTGTTATTGATATGTTAAAACAAAATGGTTTAAAAGACGGAGATACAGTAAGAATAGGAAAAGTTGATTTCGAATATATTGAATAAAAGGAATATAATATGATTACATCAAAAGATAGAGCAAAGTTAAGGTCAATTATTTCAACTGAAAATTCAGTTTGTCAGATTGGTAAAGAAGGACTTTCCAAGAATTGTCTTGAAAGTATTAACTTATCACTAAATGCTAGGGAAATTATAAAAATTAGTGTTTTACAAAATTGTGATGATGATGTTAAATCTCTTGCAGATAAAATTTCTAATTTACTAAAATGTGAGGTTGTTGGTATAACCGGAAGAAAGATTTTAATATATAGATTTAATAAAGATAAGAAAAATCATATTTTGTAAATCTTTATAATCAAATTATAAATTATAATATCTATAATCTTTAAATTATAGTTTGTTCGTACAATTTAAAAGAAGTCTTTTGAGGCTTCTTTTTTATTTTGTCGTGAAATAATAGACAAAAAGAACATTAGAGAACTAATAATAACATAATATATGTTATACCTAACAATTAGAGAGCAGAAAAATATCAATAGACCACTTATAAAATAATTTTT
Organism: uncultured Christensenella sp.; assembly: GCA_949290565.1. GTDB lineage: Bacteria > Bacillota > Clostridia > Christensenellales > UBA1242 > UBA7862. The sequence continues at coordinate 4,073 of CASESH010000044.1, forward strand.
TGATTTATTTCTATCTAAACTTATTTTAACTAAATTTTTAAACCTTATTTTTTCAATACTCTTTGGTTCAAATTTTTTCTCTGGATATATATTGCTTTTAGAAAAAAAATTAGAACATATTTCATCCTTCTCAAAAATTTTTATTTTAATATCTTTTAAATTTTCATAAAAAAGTTTATCTTTACTTGGACATTGACAACACAAAATAATTAATTCATCTATATTGTTATTTTTTGCAAACAATATTAATTTTAAAGCATTTTCTTGTTTTAAAATCAAAGAAGTGAAATCAAAACAAATTGCCTTGTTTTTATCATTTTTAAATTTAATAAAATTATAAAGATTGGTTTTTTGAGGTTCATTTTTAGTCAAAATTTTTAAAAATAGTTGTTGATTTTCTTCTTGTGAGTTTGAAATTAAACTGAGCATATATAAATCATTATCTTTGTTTTTAGTGTCATTCTTATTGTTTTTCTTGCCAAAAAATTTATTATATATAATTTTTATAATATTTAGACCAGCAACTATTGTTAATGTTAAAATTAAAGAAAATATTTTTTGTCTTATTAAAAAATTAGTCCAAGCAAAAATTATTAAAGAAAATGCTATATTAAAAAATAAAAAATCAAAAATTATTGATGGCTTTATTTTATATAAATATTTATTAAGTTTGACCATAGTTAAATTTTATCCAATTATATATAAAATAAACTGTTTTTTATTTGCTTGTTTTTTTTGTTTAAATGATATAACATATAAGTACTAATGGAGTCTATTATGGGTTTTAGTGAAAAGTTAGTTAAATTATGTTTTTTGTTAAACGAAAAGAATGCAAAAGATATGATTATTTGTGATGTGAGTTATTCAAATTTAATTGATTATTTTGTTATAGTAACTGCTGAAAATCCTTTTCAAGTTAAATCTTTGGCTGACTATATGATTGAATATTCATTAAACAATCCCAATGAATTAGAAAAAATTACAAAAGAGGGCTTTGGTTGCTGTAATTGGGTTTGTTTAGATTGTCAAAATATACTTATTCATATTTTTACAAAAGAGGAGAGGGAAAAATATAGTTTGCAAAAATTAATTCAAAAAAAAGCGACTATTTATTCTTACAAAAAAATGCTTAGTTTAATTAAACCTAAACAAGATAAAAAAATAAAAAGAGAAAACAAGGTTTTGAGTTCTAGTTTAAAATCTGTAAAAGAGAAAAAAGTGAATGCTAATAAGGAAGGTAAATAATGGACTTAATAAAATTATTTCAAAGTGGTTCAAATAGTTTTTTTACCTTTATTTTGAGCATATTTGATTATTTTTTCTCTTTGCCTTTTTATTGTTTGTTATTAAGTTTTTTATTTTTATTTGTTTGTAAAAAAATTGCAATAAGATTAAGTGTTCCTTTTAGTTTATCATTTTTATTTGGTGGTATATTTTTAGCACAGGTAAGTGGTGTAAAATTTCCAAGTCAAATTAATTCAAATCTTTTTACAAATAAACCAAGTTATTTATTTGGTTCTTTTCCTAATACTGATATTATGTATTTATCTGGCACTAGTTTTTATAAAACAAAGCCTTTAAATAAAAAACAAAATATTTTAATCTACTCTTTCATATGTTTGTGTACTCTATTTGGTGTGATTTCTAAAATTTATTTTGCAAAAGCATATTTAATTGATATTATTGTGGGGCTTATTTTTGGTTATCTAATATATTTTTTTTCTTTCAAATTTATTAAAATAAATTCCAAGATATTATTATACTTTTTGTTTTTACCAATATTGCTAACATTTATTTACTTTGATTATTGGAAATTGCCTTATGAATATAGTAATCTTTTTGCTATTTCTGGATTTATGACATCTCTTATCTTATTCTCATTCTTAGAGAAAAAATATATTAAGTATGAAATTAAACATAACTTAATTCTAGATTGTTTTAAGATTTTTTTATTTCTTATTGTAGCAATATTGTTTTATATTTTTACAAATGTTTTGCTTGTAAATTATTCTATTTTTGCGTTTATTTCTTATTTTCTATTTGGTTTCGTAACTTTTTTTTGTTTGCCTATTCTTTATAAATTTTTGCAAAAATATTTTTATACTTTTAACAAGAAAACGACTGAAAAGGTAATTTTTTCTAAAATTGCAGTTGGGGAAAATAATACTAAAAAGGTTGCTTTAAAGATTTCAAAACTTTTAAACAAGGGAGATGTTGTTTTATTACAAGGGGACTTAGGTGCTGGTAAAAGTTTTATAACAAGGGAAATTCTTAAATGTTTTAATGTTCTAGATAAAGTTACTAGTCCTACCTTCACTTTGGTTAATGAATATTCTTCTAACTTGGGACATTTTTATCATTTTGATATGTATAGGATTGAAGATGAAGACGAGGTTAAAAATATAGGTTTTGAAGATATTATTGAAGATAATGACAGCATTAAGTTTATTGAATGGTCAGAAAAAATTCCTAATTATATTCCTAAGCATTATAAAAAGATAACTTTAATTAAAATGACTAAAAAAATTAGAAATATCATTTTTGAGGAATTTTAATTTTAAATAAAGGAGTTAAAATGGATTTAATAATAGATACGAGTTCTCAAAAATTAACTGTTATTTTAAATAAAAAAAATAAAATAATAACAAATGATACTGTTTTTACAAGTAAGCATCTTGAACATTTATTAGAAGAAATTGACAAAATTTTGGATAAGAACAATATAAAGTTAAAAGACGTTGATTGCTTTGGAGTGGTTGTTGGGCCGGGGTCTTTTACAGGTATTAGATTAGCAGTAAGTACTGTTAAGGCTTTTTGTTTTGTTTATCCTAAGAAAAAGATTGTAAGTATAAATATGCTAGAACTTTTAGTATCAAAGATTAAAATGTCAGAAAAAAATGATTTTTGTGTTCTTACAAAATGTACTCAAAACAAATATTATTTGGGACAAATGCAAAATGGAATATTTACTTCTTTTGTTATTGGTAAAGAAGACTTAATAGAAGAAATGAAACAACAACATTTTATTTTCTATTCATATGAGACTGATTTAAATAAAGATTGTAATGTAAAAAATGTTTCGTTATTGCCAAGTGATTATGTAGATTTTGTTATTAATAAAATTAAGGGAAAAGAATTTGTTAATAATAATCAATTACAACCAATTTATATGGCTTTAAGTCAGGCAGAAGAAGAATTGTTAAAAAAGGAAAAAATCAATGCTAAAAATAGTTAATAATTCTTTAAAATATTATGACAAATTGTATGAAATTCATACAAGTGAATTATTAGAAGAAGATAGAATGAGTAAAGAAAATTTTTTTCTAGAATTTTCTCAAAATTTTAGAAAATATTTCGTTGCTCTTTATGAAAATGAAGTGGTTGGTTATATTGGACTTTTTGAATGTGATAAAGATTACAACATTATAGGTATTTGTGTAAAAGAAAAGTTTCATAATATGGGCATAGGAACTAAACTTATTAATTATTCAAAAAAGATTGCAAAAAAAGAAAATAAAAAATCACTTTCACTAGAAGTTGACAATAGAAATATTTCGGCAATTAATTTTTATAAAAAAAATGGTTTTATAGTAACAAATATTAGAAAAAAATATTATAAAGATAATGATGCTCTCATCATGTTTTGTTATTTATGATATTTACATATAAAGAAATTAAAATAAATTATGAATATTTAAAATCAGATTCAGTCAATACTACTCCTATTTTATTCCTTCATGGATGGGGAGGAAGTATAGATAGTTTTATTTACTTTGCAAGAAAAATGCAAAAAACTAACGATTGTATTTTAGTCGATTTTCCTCCTTTTGGGAATTCTGACAATTTAAAAGTAGATTGGTCAATTTGTGATTATGCAGAAATGATTGTTAAGTTACTTGAAAATTTAGGTCTAAAAAAAGTAAATATTGTGGCACATTCGTTTGGGGGTAGAATTACAATTGAAATTTGCAGTAAAAAACTTTTTAAAGTTGATAAAATTCTTTTAACAGGTTGTGCAGGTATTAAAATTAAAAGTTTTAAAAAGCAACTAAAAATTTTAAGATATAAATTTCTTAAATTTTTATCAAGCATTAAACTATACTCAAATAAAAAGTTACTTAGATTTGGAAGTAGTGATTATAAAAACTTAGATAATATTATGAAAAAAACTTTTGTGAATATTGTAAATTATGACCAAACTTGTTTATTATCAAAAATAAATTGTTCAGTTTTATTAATTTGGGGACGATTTGACAAAGAAACACCTTTTTACTTTACAAAAGTTTTTAAAAAGAATATAAAAGATTGTGGAGTAATTGCTTTAAACGGTGGACATTTTGCTTATTTAGAATTTTCAAATTTGTTTTTGTCCGTTATGATTAATTATTTTAAATAAAGGGAGTTTTAATGAATTTTTTATCTTTTGAAAACATTAATTTATATCTTGCAATAGTTTTGTCTTTAATAAATGGTGTTTTAACGTGCTTTGCTTCTTATAAATTTTTTCAAATTATTCAACTTTCTGGTTATAAATTAAAAGGATACTTTGCTTGGTTAAAAGAGACTAAGGGAAGTTACTTTTCTAGATTTATCTTACTAAGTTTATTAAGTACTTTTTGCGTGCTTGTAACAAATGCTCTTTTTGATGTCTATCATGCTGAAAGTTTGTATTCTTATATTGGGTTAATTTTTTATTTTTATTTTACAATTATTTTTATTGTTAATTTGTATTCGGCCCCTAAGAAAGTTCCTCTTAAAAATACTAGTAGAATGACTAGACTAAACGTTGCAATGTTTTTTGCAGTTAGCGTTTTATCTTTCCTTATGATATTTGTTTTTAGTGAATTTATTCCATTGGTTAAATTTGGAGCATTGTGTTTTGTTCCAATTATAGTTCCTTTATTAGTTCCTTTTGTTCATATTTTATTAATTCCTCTTGAAAAAATGATAATAAATACTTACGTCGTTAGGGCAAAAAAGAAATTAAATAAATGTAAGAACTTAATTAAAATAGGGATAACGGGTAGTTTTGGTAAAACTAGTACTAAATATATTTTGAACACAATCTTATCTCAAAAATATAAGGTTTGTATGAGTCCACATAGTTTTAATACTCTAACCGGTTTATCTAAGGTTGTTAATAATTACCTAAACTATGATGATGAAATTTTGATTGCTGAGATGGGTGCGAGACAAAAGGGCGACATTAAAGAATTATGTAATTTAATTCAACCTAAATATGGATTAATTACAGGTGTAGGTACGCAACACTTGTTATCATTTAAGAATGAACAAAATATACTAGATGCAAAATTTGAGTTAATACAATCTCTGCCTAGAAAAGACGGGCTTGCAATATTTAATGGATTTGATGAGGGAGCAAAAAAACTTTTTGATAGGTGCGATTTTGTTGAAAAAAGATTGTCAGGTAAAAATAAGATTTGTGCAAAAAATATAAAGTATGATGAAAATGGTACCTCATTTGACTTATTTATTGGAAAAGAAAAATTTGAAGTAAAGACTGTTTTGTTAGGCAAACATAATGTTGAAAATATTCTTCTTTGTGTAAATCTTGCTTATGAACTTGGACTTTCAAATCAACAAATAGTTAATGGTATTTTATCTATCAAATCTATTCCACATAGATTGGAATTAATAAAAACAAATACTAATATTATTTTAGATGATTCTTATAATGGAAGCGTGAATGGTAGTAAGGTCGCACTTGATGTTATGTCAAAAATGCCAGGCAGAAAAGTTGTTATTACTCCTGGTTTAGTAGAACTTGGAAGTAAGGAAAAGGAATATAATATTGAATTTGGAAAAAGAATTGCCAAAGTTGCGGACTTTGTCATTATTGTAAACAAATTAAATTTTGAAAGTATAAAGAAAGGCCTTAATGATAAAGGTTTTAAAGATGAAAATATATATCAAGCCCAAAGTTTAGATAAAGCAAAACTACTTATGAAAGATTTTATCGGGGCTGGTGATACAATTTTATTTGAAAATGACTTGCCGGATAATTATATTTAATTTAAAAAAAATCTCATATAATTTTTCCTATATGAGATCTTTTATTTAAACAAAATCTATTATTTCAACATATATAATGTTGAAAGGATGATTTGTATGTTTAAAAAAGAAAATTTTATTAAAAAAAATATTGCCGTAATTTTTGGGGGAAGGAGTGTTGAACACGATATTTCAATAATAACTGGTATTCAAGTTTTATGTGCGCTTGATAAAGATAAATATAATATTATACCGATTTACATATCAAAAGATAATCATTTTTATACGGGAAAACAATTGTTTGATATAAACACTTTTTCTATGTTTAATTTTGAAAAAAAATTAAGTAAAATAAATTTTTCAAATTATGACCAATCAATTTCTATTTTAAAAGGTAGATTTCAAAAACTTAAAAGTAAAATTGATTTTGCTTTTTTAGCACTTCACGGAGGTTTAGGAGAAGGTGGAGGAGTGCAGGGATTGCTTCAAACTTGTAATATTCCATTTTCTACTTGTGGAGTGTTAGGCTCTTCAATTTGCATGAATAAGTATCTTACAAAATTAATTTGTCAATCTAAAAATATCCTAACACCTGATTTTGTTGTCATAGATGAAAAAGAATATAAAAATCAAAGTGATTTTTTAAGTGAGATTTTAAAAATTTTATCTTTTCCTTTAATTGTTAAGCCAAACTCATTGGGAAGTAGTATTGGGGTGAATTTTTGTCAGAACAAGGAACAATTAATAAATGCAATTTCTTTTGCTTTTATGTTTGATAGAAAAGTAATTGTTGAAAAGGCTGTGGAAAATTTAAGGGAATTAAATATTGCTGTTTTAGGTAATGCTAATCATATTGAATTTTCTGATATAGAAGAAGTAACACCGAAAAAAGATTTTTTAACTTATGAAAATAAATATTTAAATCAAAATAATTCAAAGGGAATGGAATCTTTGGATAGAATAATTCCTGCTGTTATAGATAATTCAATTAAAGATACAATAGTTGAATATTCTAACATTATTTTTAAAACTCTTGAACTTTCAGGTTGTGTAAGAATTGACTTTTTGATGGATTCAATTTCAAACAAAGTTTACTTAAATGAAATAAATACAATTCCGGGTTCGATTGCTAATTATTTGTGGAAAGAAAAAAATTATAGTTTTAGTCAACTTTTAGAAAAAATGTTGGATTATTCACTGAGTGAACTTGAGGAATTAAATAGTAAAGTAACTAGATTTTCTTCTTCTGTCTTAAACAATTACAAATCAAATAGTGCTTTTAAATTAAAAAAATAATTTAACTTTCTTCATTTCATAATAAAAATTGTTTTTTAGAATTGTTTTTAGTTTATAATTATGATATATTTATCACATGATACTCTCAAAAGACAAAAATAAGATTGTAATACAAAATGAACACGATTTTAGTATTATGCAAATTTTAGAATGTGGGCAGGTGTTTAGTTTTCAAAAAATAGATGAAAATACTTGTTATGTAGTTAGTATGGATAAATTTGCAAAGATAACCTTTGATGATTGTATTACAACTATCTATTCTAAAAATTTAGATTATTTTTATAATTATTTTGATTTAAATACTGATTATGAAAAGATAAAAGAAAAAATTTTAAATAAGTATAAAGATTTCTCAGTTTACTTTTTGAATGGAAATGCAATTAGAATTTTGCATCAAGATGCTTTACAAACCATTATAAGTTTTATTGTTTCTGCAAACAACAATATAAAAAGAATTAAAAAAATTTTAAATAATTTATGTCGTGATTATGGAGTCGTACTAGAAAAAGATATATTTTCTTTCCCAAATTTAGAACAACTTAGTAAAATAACAGTAGAAGATTTCACAAGATTAGGGGCAGGTTATAGGGCAAAGTATTTATATGAGAGTATAAAGAAATTGCAGACAGAAGAATATGATATAAATTATTTAAATTCTTTAACAACAATTCAACTAAAAGAAAAGTTACTTTCATTAGATGGTGTTGGTCCAAAGGTGGCAGATTGTATTCTTTTTTTTGGGTTCAATAGAAAAGATGTTTTTCCGGTAGATACTTGGATTAGAAAAGCATATAGATTGTTTTCAAATGAAAAGAAAAATGATAAACAAATTTCATCATATTTTGTAAACATGTTTGGAGATGTTTCTGGATATGCTCAACAGTACATTTTTAATTACATGATTACAAAAGATAAAACGACAAAATAAGTTATAATTTTACATATTTTGACAAATAAGAAATTTTACAAGTTTTTTTTATTATGATATATTTTTATTTTGTGATAAGGAGTTCTATACAGTGGGAAAAAACATAATTTTGGTTTCAGGTTATGATAAGTTTGTTAGAGAACAAGCAAAAAAAATTGCTGATGAAAAGAATATTTTATTTGCAGATGTTGATGCAATTTTAGAGTACAATATACAAGATGAATATGAAGTACTAAATAAATGTGGATTAACTTATCTTAATAAACTAAAAGATAAAACGATGAAAGATATTGCAGGATATGAAAACACATTTATTTATTTTCCATTAAATTTATATATTAATAATAATAATTTTGAAATTTTCAAAGATTGTGGTAAAATTCTTTTTGTAGAGCCAAATAATGAGTTGTTGTATTCTTTATACAAAAATGATAATTCAATCAGTGAAGATGAAAAGAAAGTTCAATTATCCGCTTATAATATAAGGTCAAAACTTGCTAAATTAAATAGTAATTCTTATTTATGTTTAGATTATTTTGAAAGTGATTACATTTATAACCAACTCAAAAGGGCAATAGATAATATTTAAAAAGGATTTTTGGATGGATAATTTATTAGTTAATTATTTAAGATTAACCTCTTGTCTTGAAATTGAAAAGGCCAAGTCTGGACACCCAGGTATTGCTCTTGGTAGCGCGCCCATTGTTTATTCTATATATAAAAATGCCTTTATTATGCCAAATGTCCCAGATTTTTTTAATAGAGATAGAATTGTTGTGTCGGCAGGTCATGCAAGTTCGTTGATTTACGCTTGTTTACACTTGTTTGGTTTTGGAATTACAAATTCGCAACTCCAAGATTTTAGACAATTAAAAAGTGCAACGACAGGACATCCCGAAGTTTATATAACTCCTGGAATTGATGCAACAACCGGTCCTCTTGGACAAGGTGTTGCCATGGCTGTTGGAATGGCAATAGCAGAAGAATATTTAAGGAATAAGTATAAAAAAGATAATTTTAGTCCAATTGACCATTATACATATTGTTTTGTTGGAGATGGTTGTTTAATGGAAGGTGTTGCTTTGGAAGCAATAAGTCTTGCCGGAACATTAAAACTAAATAAGTTAATTGTAATCTATGATAAAAATGATATTACAATAGAGGGTTCAACATCAATAACAAATAAAGAGAATGTCAAAGAAAAATTTTTGGCACAAAATTGGTCAGTTATTGAAGTAAATAAGGGGAATAGTGTTAAAGATATTGAAAACTCTATAAAGAAAGCAAAATTAAATAATAAGCCTACTTTAATTATAGTTAAAACCAAGATTGGTTATGGAAGTTATCTTGAAGGAAAAAATTTAATTCACGGAAGACCACTAAATTTGGAACAAATAAAAGATTTAAGAGTTAAACTTGATTATTTTGTTCCTGATTGGGAGTTTCCAGAGAATACTCAATCTTATATAAAAAAAATATTACAAAAAAACAGTTCAAAATATTGTGAATACATAAATAATTTAGAAAATTATAAGAAAAAATATAGAAAAGATTATTCAACTTTAATTAAAGAGTATAATAACTTCGATTTTAAAGTTTTAGTAAAGAATTATAAAAGTGAAAAGTTTGATGGTAGGCAAGCAATATCATATATTTTTGATAAGTTATATGACTTAATTCCAAATCTTATTGGTGGAACGGCTGATTTAGGTTCTTCAACTAAAACAGTTTTTAAACAAGATGGTTTTTTCAGTGATGTAAATAGGACAAATAGAAATATTGCTTTTGGGATTAGAGAACATGCAATGGCTGGTATTTGCAATGGTATTTCCTTACATGGTCAATTGAATGTTTTCTGTTCTACTTTTTTAGCATTTGCAAATTATTTGACTCCTGCTCTTAGGCTGTCAGCTATTATGAAACAACCAATTTTGTATGTCTTTACTCACGATTCTATCTCGGTTGGAGAAGATGGACCAACTCATCAACCTATTGAGCAAATTGCCACACTGAGAGCGATGCCAAATTTTATTGTTTATAGACCATGTGGCATAAATGAATTTTTAGCCTCTTTAAGCAATTTTTATTCATTAAAGTTACCATCTGCTTTTATTATTTCAAGACAAGTAATAGGTAAGTTAAATGATAATTATGATAAGGCAAAGAAAGGTGGTTATAAGATTTTAGAAAATTCAAATAGTATTCTTACCTTAGTCGCTTGTGGAACAGAAGTTGAATTATGTATAAAAGTTGCAGATATTTTAATGCAAAATGGCTATGTTGCAGATGTTGTTAGTATGCCAAGTGTTGAATTGTTTGAAAAACAAGACAAGAGATATAAGAATAAAGTTATTGATAAAACAAAAAAAATTTTTTGTATTGAAGCAAGTAGTGATAATATTTGGTATAGATATGCTAGTAAAAATGAATATGTATTTAACTTGTCTTCCTTTGGACTCTCTGGAAAGCAAGATGATGTGTTAAATTATTTTGGATTTACACCAAATAAAATTGCATTAAAAATAATTAAATTTTTAAAAAATGATTAACCTGTATTTATTTTTTAATTAAAACTTATTTAAGGCTTCTCATTGTTAAAAATAAATGATTTTTGTTTAGAACTTTAATAAGAATTTTAGTGATTAAATTATATTTGCAAGTAAAAAGAACTTTATAAAAGGATTATTCTTTCAATAAAGTTCTTTTTTCTTTAATTATCTCTGTTTAGCATATTATTTGCTTCACTTTTTATTGCCTCAGCGCTTTTTTTGACAACTTTTTGAGCCGGTTTGTAATATGTTGCTAATGTTGCACCCATTACAGTCCCCAAAATTACTCCTAACATTATATCACTTCTCATTTTATTGTCCTCCTTGTTCATAGTATTTGTAAGTGAAAATGTTTATTTCATTACAATTTTTGTAAAAACAGTTTATAAATCGTTTGCATAATTATATAATTTTATGTAAAATGTTTTAGGTATTATTGTATAACTTATTTATATAAACTAAATTGGTTATACAAAAATTAAATTTTAGAGGTAAAACTATGATTGAAAATTATGATGAAATTATGCTTGAATTTGAAGATAAACTTGAAAAGAAAATTGATAGATTAAAATATGAATATACTATCATTAGAGCAGGTAGGGCAAATCCAAGAATGTTAGATAAAATATTAGTCGATTATTATGGCACAATGACTCCAATTTCACAAATGGCTAATATTTCTGTTCCAGAGGCAAGAATGATAGTTATTTCTCCTTGGGATATTTCAACAGTTAAGGAAATTAACAAAGCAATTTTGTCAAGTGATTTGGGAGTTACACCAACTGATGATGGTAGATTAATTAGACTAGTTTTCCCATCTCTAACGGAAGAAAGAAGAAAAGAAATTGTTAAGGAAGTTAAAAAAATTGCAGAAGAAGCAAAAATCGGCGTTAGAAATGAAAGAAAAGATATTTTAGATTTGTTTAAAAATGCTGAGAAAAATAAGACTATTACAAAGGATGAATTAGATTTTGCAAGCGAAAGTGTTCAAAAACTTGTAGATAAATGCAATTCTAATATTGATGGGCTTTGCGAACAAAAAGAAAAAGAAGTCATGGAAGTTTAATTTTAAAAGGTAAAAAAATATGTTTTTTAAAAAGAAAAAAGAAAATGCGAATATTGACTTTGATAGACTACCTAAGCATATTGCTTTTATAATGGATGGTAATGGTAGATGGGCAAAGTCGAGGGGGCAATTAAGGACTTACGGCCATAAAGTTGGAGCAGAGGCTTTGGGAGATATTATTAAACATGCTCAAAAATTAGGAATAAAGTATGTATCTTTTTTTGCTTTTTCTACTGAGAATTGGGATAGACCAAAAGATGAGGTTGATGAGATTTTTAGAATTCTTAGAGAAATGATTAAACAAAAGAAAGATAGTATAATAAATTCTGATATGCGTTTAATGACTATGGGAGATATTTCTAGATTGCCTAGCGATGTAGTTAGCGAAATTAATGATGTAATAGAAAAAACAAAAGACCACAAAGGTATTACTGTTAATATTGCTTTAAATTATGGGTCTAGAATTGAAATTTTAAGAGCAATAAACAATATTATTAAAGATGGATTGAAAGAGGTTGATGAGAAAACTTTCAGAAAATATTTATATACTTCTATGATTCCTGATCCTGATTTAGTAATAAGAACAAGTGGAGAACAAAGATTAAGCAATTTTCTTATGTTTCAATCGGCATATTCTGAATTATACTTTCCTAAGACTCATTGGCCTGATTTTAGAGAAAAGGAACTTGAAAAGGCCATTATTGAATTTCAAAGTAGAGATAGAAGATTTGGTAAGATAAAGGGATAAAAATTGTTATGAGTAAAGTAAAAATGGGATTTTTGCTAACATTTTTTTTAATTGTATTGTTAGTTATTTGCTATTTATCAAATTATGTTTTTGATTTGGTCATCTTAGCGTTTAGTTTACTATGTGTTGTTGAATTTAGAAATTTAATTTTAAAATCAGGTTATCCTGCTTTTAGATTTGTGCCGGAACTTGCTTGTTTTCTGGTCTATATTTGTAATCTTATAGGTTTTATTTGTAATTTAACTGCAATAGAAATTATAATTCTAGTTTTCGCAGTAATTCTTCTTTTGTATCTCGTTATTTTGATAGGTTCAATGTATGTTTTAAATGGCGACCTTGAAAAGGATAGATTTAGGGAAGTATCAAATATGAATGTTAAACAATTTGCTTTGTTTAAGGCTAATAATACTTTATCCACTATTGCTTATCCCACAATTTTAATGGCATTTGCTTATTTATTAAATCATATTCAATTTGTAGGTTTCGCTGTTTTGAATTCTCAAACTGAAAATGTTCCTATGGGATTGTTTGGAATTATTTTGGTCTTTATGATAGCATGTTTAACTGATACATTTGCAATGGCTTTTGGTAAATTGATTAAGGGAAAAAAATTGTGCCCTAAAATTAGTCCAAATAAAACAATTTCAGGGGCTTGCTTTGGTTTGCTTGGTGGAATTCTTGGTGCTTTTATAACTTATTTAGTTTTCTCTCTAATTTTTGTAGAGGCTTTTGCTATTGTTTCTTTTTGGCAATTTTTAGTTGTTGGATTTGTTGGTAGTGCTATTGCTCAGGCTGGAGATTTGTTTGAATCATTCTTAAAAAGGAGAGCAAATTTAAAAGATTCAGGAGATTTGTTTAGAAGTCATGGTGGGGTGTTAGATAGGTTAGATTCTGTGGTTTTTTTAATTCCTTTTGTCTTTATTTGTTTAATTATTCTTTTTGCATAAAATATAAGTTTGTGTAAATGATTTATATGGTATAATTTAATTAGAATACTATTATTTATATTAATGTAAGGATTTTTAACAATGATTAGAACATTCATTGAACAAATTTATTTTAGTATGTGATTGTGAGGTGTTTTAACTTTGAGTATTATTGATTGGATTTTTTATATTTTTATTGCAATAGCCTCGCTTCTATTTATGATAATGATTCACGAACTAGGTCATTACACAGCAGGAAAACTGTTAAAATTTAAGATAAATGAATTTTCAATAGGCTTTGGAAAGGCAATTTTTACAAAAAAGAAAAAAGATGGTGAAGTCTTTTCTCTAAGAATGATTCCATTAGGAGGTTATTGTTCGTTTGAAGGGGAAGATGAAGATAAAAAAGATGTTGAAGGTGCTTTTAATTCACAAAAACCTTGGAAAAGATTAATTGTGCTTTTTATGGGCGCTTTCTTTAATTTTTTATCGGCACTTATTTTTTCAATAATTTTTTTGATGGCGTTTGGGTACGCTGACAAGGTTCAAATTAATTCTGTAAATTTGCCTAATGGTGTATCAAGTGAACAGTGGTTGCAAAAAGGTGATGTCGTTTTGGCAGTAGATGGCGTCTATACTAATCTTGTTTATGACCAATATTTTCAAACTCTTGTACAGGATTATGAACTTGATGAAAAATTTACTGTTTTGGTAGAAAGAGATGGAGAGGAAGTCGAACTTACTATAAATAAATCTCTATGGAACATTGAATCAAAAATTGATGATGATTTTGGCAAAATATATTCTTTTGATGGGATTAATTATAATTTTGCTATACAAATTAATAATCTCAATTATGAACTTGTTCAATTTGATACATCTTCAAAAGAAATATTAAAAACTTTTAATATTAACAATAAAGTTGTTGAAATAGATAATACAAAAATATATTTATTAGTTCCAGAAAACACTCAACAAGACGTTTCTACTTTCTCTTTGCAAATGTGTAATATAGGAGTTACAACTAACTATTATAAATATTCATTTTTTGAAGCTTTGGGGCAAACTTTTATCTTTTGTTTTCAGTGGGCTTATAAAATTCTGTTGATTTTGTGGCAGTTAATAACAGGTCAACTTGCTCTTACAAGTTTGGGGGGGACAGTCGCTACTGTTGTAACAATTGCAGAAGCAACACAGATTAGTTTTATAAATTTATTATTATTAATTCCTCTAATATCAATTAATTTGGCTGTATTTAACTTGTTGCCTTTCCCAGCCTTAGATGGTGCAAGAATGGTTTTTGTTGGAATTGAATGGATTAGAGGTAAACCAATAAATAGAAATGTTGAGGGAATGATTCATTTTATTGGTCTGATAGTTTTATTTACTTTTGTAGTGATTGTTGACATATTGCATTTTGTAATATAAGATATAACTATGAGTAAAATTGATGATTTTTTAAAATTTATAAATGAAAAGACCTGTAATAAATTTAGTTTTTTAAGACTGAAACAGGTTTTTTTTGATTATAAAAGTAATTTATTTAGTGTTTCTTTCATTTACCCTAACGATACCGAATTTAAAGATAAAGATAGGTTAGAAATAGAACAGGCAATAAAAGATTACTTAAAAATTGATGTTAGTATTGACTTAAATATTAATAAGAGTTTTATTGAAACTGACCTTATTTTAAATCAAATAAAAAAGTTTATGCAAGAACATAATCCTATGTTTTTCAGTACATTTAATTTAGAAAACATACAAATTGAAATAAGTGACATTGTTAAAATTACTTTTGTTTTAGAAGAACAACTTTATGATTATTTTATTAAGTATAAAATGGATAAAGGACTATCTGAATTTTTATATAAAAATTTTTATACTAATTTTGAAATTTTTGCAAAATCTATTCAGTCTTCACAAGTAATGGATAATTTTTTAGATGAAAGGTTAATTTCTATTCAAAAACAAAGTGATTTAAATTCTTTACTTTTGGCAAGTCAAGAAAAATACATGATTACTGATAAAAAAGTGTTAATAGGTAAGGAGATAACTTTTAACCCAAGATATATTAAGTCAATAAATCGTCCGTACGAAAGTTGTGTTATCGCTGGAAAAATTAATTTTATAAATGAAAAAAGTTATAAATCAAAAAGAAAAATAAAAAATAAAGATGGAACAGAAAATCAAATTGAAAAACCATATTTCAATTTTCAAATTAAAGATGATACAGGTTCTATATATGGGGTTATTTTCCCTAGTAAAGAAAATTGCCATAAATTTAGATTATTAAATAATGGAGATTTTATTGCTATTGAGGGAAGAATTCAAAAATATGGGGATAATTTTGAAATAATGGCTAATAGTATTAGTTATTGCAAAATTCCAAATAAAAATGAGATAGAGCGTGTTACAGACCAAAATACTATTATCGATTATACATATGTGAAACCTCAAAATTACACTTCACAAGTTCAAACGAATTTGTTTGAAATAAAGAAAATGTCTAATGAAATTCTTACACAGTCTTTTGTTGTTTATGATTTTGAAACGACAGGAGTTGATACTAATAACGATGAAATAATTGAAATTGGTGCATTAAAAATAGTAAATGGAGAATTTAAAGAAGTTTTTACAACTCTTGTTAAACCAAGAAAACCAATTCCACCTGAGGCAACTAAGGTTAATAGAATTACTAATGAAATGGTATCTAATTGCTATTACATTGAACAAGTGATAAAAGATTTTTACTTGTTTTGTAAAGATTGTCAAATGGTTGGTTATAATAGTATCGCTTTTGATAGTTTATTTTTGCTAAGAGCAGGTAAAAAGATTAATATTAATTTTGATAATGTTCAAATTGATGCTTTTTTGTTAGCTAAGCAAAAATTGAAAGGTTTGAAAAATTATAAATTAGGTACTGTTGCAAAATATTTAGATATAAATTTGATTGATGCGCATAGAGCGTTAAATGATGTTATTGCAACAGCAGAAATTTTTATAAAACTTTATTAAAATTTATTTTTTAGACTTGATATTTTAAATTATATATGTTATAATCGTTCTAGGCTACTAAGATTGTTACGATTAAGAGTGGGAAGTTTTTCCACTCTTAATTATTGTATATAATCTTTTACTAAAAGGAGATAAATGAAAAATAATATTGCAACTAGTGTGTTTAATTTTTTAAATTCAACTATTAATGAACTAGGTTTTATTTTATATGATGTTGAGTACGAAAAAAAACAGAATGGAATGAACTTAACTTTATTTATACAATCTAAAAGCAATCAGCCTATTTCTTTAAAAGATTGTGAATTGGTTCATCATAAAGTCGATGGCCTTTTAGATGAGTTAAATCCTACCAAAGACCAACCATATTATTTGAATGTATCTTCTGTTGGTATTGATAGACCTTTAAAAATAGATAAGGATTTCCAAAGATGTATAGGTGATAAAGTAGAGATAAAATTATTTTCTGCTTTGGAAAATAAAAAAGATTTTATTGGAAAATTAGTTTCATTTGATGAAAATAATCTTTTAATTGAGTTTGATGACCAAACAATTAATATAGCAAGAAAAAATATTGCTTTATGCAAGTTGTATGTAGAATTTTAATAAGGAGAAAATTATGGTAAATAAAGACTTTTTTTTAGCATTAGATGAATTGGAAAAAGAAAAAAGAATAAATAAGGAGACATTTATTGCAACTCTTGAAACAGCACTAACATCAGCATATAAGAAAAATTTTGGAGAAGCAAAGTCCGCAAGTGTTAAGTTGTTTCCTGAAAAAAATACTATCAAAGTTTATAGTTATAAGACAATTGTAGATGAAGTTAAGGATTATGATAAAGAAATTAGTTTAGAAGATGCTAGAAAAATTAAAAAATCTTATCAAGTTGGAGATATTGTTTCAGAGGAAGTTACCCCTAAGGAATTTGGTAGAATTGCTGCTCAAATTGCAAGACAAGTTGTTATGCAAAGACTTAGAGATATTGAACATCAAGTAGCCGTTGATGAGTTAAGTGAAAAACAAAATGAGTTGGTTTCATCTCTTATTAGGAGAGTTGAAAACAATGTTATATACGTTGAAATTCCTGGAAGTAAAATGGAGGGAGTTTTACAAGTAAATGACCAAATTCCAGGTGAAAATTATGCCGTTGGCGATAGAATAAAGGTTTATGTTAAGAATGTAAAAGATTCTGCAAAATCCACATTTGTTCAAGTTTCTAGAAGCAATGTTGGTTTTGTAAAAAAACTTTTTGAACTTGAAGTTCCTGAAATAAAATATGGTGAAATTTTAATAAAAAGCATAGCAAGAGAGGCTGGTTATAGGACAAAAATAGCAATTTCTTCAACTAATCCAAATTTAGATGCTGTTGGGGCTTGTGTAGGCAACAAAGGAATGAGAATTACTAATATTTTACAGGAATTAAATGGAGAAAAGATTGATATAATAGAATATTCAGACAATCCTTTGGAATTTATTGCAAGGGCTCTTAGTCCAGCAAAAGTTTTGACTGTTTATGCTCTTGAAGGGGAAAATCACGCAAGAGCCGTTGTGCCTGATGATAAGTTTTCACTTGCAATTGGAAAGAATGGTCAAAATGTCAGACTAGCAGCAAAATTAACAAATTGGAAAATAGATGTTAAACCTGAATCTATTGCAAAACAATTAGATGGGGCTTTACTTTTTGATATTGAACATGACAATTTATAAAATTCTTTATTGAAATACTTTTTAAGAGGTGGTATAATGCCTAAGACAGTTCCACAAAGAATGTGTATTGCTTGTAGAGTTATGAAAGACAAGAAAGATTTATTTCGTATTGTTAAAAACAAAGAAGGAAGTATAAATTTAGATTGTACTTTTAAGGCCCAGGGTAGAGGTGCTTATATTTGTAAGGATATTGAATGTATCAATAAATGTATTAAGTCTAAGGCTCTTAACAAGGCGTTTAAATGTGAGGTTAGTGTTGAAATATTAGAAAACTTAAAAACAAAATTATAGGAGTGTGATTTTTTTTGATAGGTATTAATAACGAAGAAAATAAACAAAGTATTGACAATGTTAAAAATTTAAAAGAAATGAGTACAAGTGGTCATATTCTTAATCTTTTCAAAAATGTAAAAAGAACAAAAGAAGATGCTTATTCACTTGTTAGGGTTCTTAGAGAGCAGGCTCGTGTTGTTAAAAGACAGGAAGAAGAAAAAGCAAGAATCGAGGCTCTTAAAAATCAAGCAAAAAGACAAAAGGAAATTGAGGAAGCAAGAAATGTTCCTCAACAGTCTTTCGCTGAACTTTTTGCACAATCAAATGGTGAGATCTCTGATAATAAAGAAATTGTACAAGAACTTCCTAAAAAAGAACAAGAATTAATTAAAACTACACAACAAGATGATAAAAAAGTTAATAATTCTTCCACGACCTCTTTAAAACAAAATGTTTCTTCTAAACAACCAGTCAAATCTCAGCCTGATAGATTTAACAATAAACAAAATTACAATCAACATGGTAGATTTATTAATACAAATAATTTAAATAATTCCACTCCAAAACCATTTAATAATTTTAAAAATGCTAGGGAAAATACTCAAAAACAATTTGTAAATAGACAAAATTACAATTCAACTAATAGACCATATAACAACACTTGGCAAAGAAATAAAGACGGACAAGTATCTTCTATTAGTGCTCAAAACAAATCGCTTATGAGTATTATTCCTAAAAAGAGTAATAATTTGACTTCTGCTACTACTGCTTTTGTAACTAAGGAGAGGTCTTTCGGAAACAAAAAGAAAACTGTTGAAAGAAATGATGACGAAAGAAAAATCAATAAGAAATCTCTTTTAAGAAGGGGTTTGATTGAAGAACATAATATCGAAGAAAGAATGATTACAAGAAAATTAAAGAAACCAAAGGTGGAAGTTACTCCTGTTGTTTCTGCACCAATAACGAACGCAATTATTACCACTCATAATATAACAGTAAAATTACTTTCAGAGAAAATTGGCAAACCGGTAACTGAAATTATTAAACAACTTATGGTGTTAGGTGTTATGTGTACAATTAATAGTTCTATTGACTTTGCTACGGCTGAACTTGTCGCAAATGAACTTGGCGTTACTCTTGAACTAAAAATAGAAAAAACTTACGAAGAAAAGTTAAAAGAGAATGCTTTAATTGATGATGGCAATAATAATGAAAGACGTGCACCTATTGTTACTATCGTAGGGCATGTTGACCATGGTAAGACCTCTTTACTTGATTATATTAGAAAGACTCATGTGACTTCTGCTGAGGCAGGCGGTATAACACAAGCAATCGGTGCTTATTCAATTAATTGGAAAGGGGAAAATATAACTTTTATAGATACGCCTGGACACGAAGCTTTTATCAATATGAGAAAGAGAGGTACAGAAATAACTGATATTGCAGTTTTAATTGTTGCCGGAGATGATGGTGTAAAACCTCAAACTATTGAAGCTATTAAACATATCAAAGAAGCAAAAGCACCAATGATTGTTGCTGTAACTAAGATTGATAAACAAAATGTTAATCTTGAAAGAATAAAACAACAACTTAGTGAACATGACGTTTTAGTTGAAGAATGGGGTGGCGAGACAATTTTAGTTCCTGTTTCTTCCGTTACAGGAGAGGGTATTGATAAATTATTAGAAACAATTTTACTTGTTGCAGAAATGCAAGAATTAAAATGCAATAGAAATAGAAATGCGGTTGGTACAATAATAGAGGCAAGACTTGATAAAAATAGAGGACCTATCGCTAATGTTATAGTTCAAAATGGAACACTAAGGGTAGGAGATAGTATAGTATCAGGTTTTGCTCTTGGTAAAGTTAGGGCTCTTATAGACGATAATGGTAAATCTATATTAAAGGCAGGGCCTTCAACACCTGTGTCTATTCTTGGTTTTTATAGTGTTCCTAGTGCAGGAGATTCAATTCAAGTTGTTGATGAAAAATTTAGTAAAAATGTCATTGAAGAAAGAAAGATAAAAATGGCACAAGAAATGATTGAAAATGGGCCTGCAAATAGTCTTGATGAATTTTTGGCAACTCCTATGCAAGAAGATAAGAAAAAATTAAATCTTATTATAAAAGCCGATAATCAGGGCTCGGCAGAAGCACTAAAACAAAGTTTATCTACTCTTGAAAATGAGGAGGCAAGAGTTGAAGTTATTAATACCGGCGTTGGTAATATTAATGAAAATGATATACAACTTGCCAAGGTTTCTAATGCAATTATAATTTCATTTAACACAAAAGTATTGTCAAAAATCTCAAACTTTGCAAAACAAAATAAGGTTGAGATTAGAGAATACAATATTATATATAAGACAATTGAAGATATTGAAAAAGTTCTTAAAACTATGTTGTCTCCTAAGTATGTTGAAACAGTTTGTGGACATGCACAAGTTCGTGCTTTATTTAAGATTAGTAGTATAGGCACAATTGCAGGCTGTTATGTTACTGATGGGAAAATAATAAGAAATGCTATGGTTAAAGTTTTAAGAGCAGGAGAAATTGTTTTTGAGGGAAAAATTGCAACTTTAAAAAGAGAAAAAGATGATGTTAAAGAAGTCGCAAATGGCTTTGAATGTGGTATTAAAATTGAAAATTATAATGATGTTTTAGTAGATGATGTGCTTGAATGTATTGTTAAAGAACAAGTTTTTGATTAAGGAGGTCTTATGAGTAATAGAGTAGAAAAAGGAAGTTCTCTTTTACAAAAATCCTTATCTGAAATAATTGAAAATGAGTTAAATGATCCAAGGTTAGAAAATGAGATTATAACAATTAGTAAAGTTAATTTGTCTAGTGACTTAGGTTATGCAAAAGTTTTTGTGAGTATTTATAATTCAAAAGATGAAAAAAAATCTTTGGAAATATTAAAAAATGCAAGTGGTTATATAAGAAAGTTATTAAAAGACAAGGTTAAATTTAGAGTTTTACCATTGATTGATTTTGAGTTAGATACAAGTGTGGCTTATAGTCAAAAAATTAATAATTTACTAAAAAATATTACTTACAGTGATAGTTTAGATGATAAAGAAGATTGAGGTTAAAATGGAAGAAATTTTAAAAATTTTAAACAAATTTAATTCTTTTGCTCTCTTTTGTCATGTTAATCCAGATGCTGATGCCTTAGGCTCTATGAATGCTCTTTATTTAGTACTAAAAAAGTTAAATAAAAAAGCCTATATGTTTTGTGATAGTTCAATTCCTACAAATCTATCATTTTTAAACATTAAATTAGAAGAAAGCGATAGAAAAATTCAAAATTGTGAAGTTTGTATTATGCTTGATTGTAATTCTTATGACAGAATAGGTAAATATGCTGAACAATTTTCAAATTCAAAATTAAAACTTTGTCTTGACCATCATCAAAAAAGTACAACATTTTTTGATTATAGTTTAATTGACATTAGTTGTCCAAGTACTTGTGATTTATTGTATTCCTTAATTAAGGAGTTGAATGTTAAAATTAATAGTCAAATTGCCACGAATCTTTATGCTGGAATTTCTTCTGATACAGGTTGTTTTAAATTTTCAAACACGAAGGCAATTAGTCATAAAAATACATATGAATTATTAAATTATGATTTTGATTTAACACAGGCAAATTATAATATGTTTAGTTATAAGCAAAAAAATTTTTTGTCATTTTATCTTGTTGCTTTAAAGAATACAAGGCTTTTTTTTAATGGGAAAGTATTTGTTACTTATTTTAAATTAAAAAATTATATGAAATTTAAAGAAATTTGTGACAATTCTGTTGGTTTTCAAATTTTTGATGGAATAGATGGGAATGAAATTAGAATTAAAATAATTGAAAATGAAAAAAATCATTTTTTAGTTAGTTTTAGATCAAATAAATTTGCTAATGTTTGTAATATCGCAAAGAAGTTTGGTGGTGGTGGACATGTAAACGCTTCTGGTTGTATTTGTAGTGGTTCTATTAAAAAAATTTTGAAGACTATTTTAAAAGAGTGTAAGGAAGAATTAAAGTTATAAGTATGATAGGTGTTATTGTTGTAAATAAGCCTCAGGGAATTAGTTCAAATAATGTTGTAGTTAAGATAAAAAAAATACTAAATGAGAGAAAGGTTGGACATTTAGGTACATTAGATCCTTTGGCAACCGGGGTTTTACCTATTTGTATAGGTAAAGCAACAAGATTATTTAACTATTTTTTGAAAAAGAAAAAAAAGTATATTGCAAGATTTCAATTTGGATTTCAAACAGATACTTTGGATTTAGAAGGTAATGTTATTAAGTCTTGCAAATATATACCTACACTTTCTCAAATTAATGAGGCAATAAAAAAGAATTTTTTAGGTAAAATTATGCAAATTCCTCCGATTTATTCTTCAAAAAAAATAAATGGAAAAAATGCTTATGATTTTGCTCGTTCTGGAAAAGATGTTGACTTAAAAGCATGCCCCGTAGAAATTTTTAGTTTTATTTCAAAACAAGTAACAAAAGATATTTTTGAATTCATTATCGAGTGTTCATCGGGGACATATATTAGGTCTTTGGCAAGAGATTTAGGTGAGAGTTGTAATTCTTGTGCGACTATGGTAAGTTTACAAAGAATAGAAAGTGGATGTTTTTCTTTAAGAAATTCCATTAATTATGAAGACTTATCTTTTGAAAATATTAAAAATAATTTAATTTCTATTGAGGAAATTTTAAAAAATTTTAATAAAATTGATATTAATGAAAATTTATACAAGAAGTTAAGAAATGGCATCAAAATTCCTATTAATTCACCTAAAAATTATATTAATGATTATGCTGTATTTTGTTCAAACAAAGTGGTAGGTATAGGAAAAATTATTGATAATAAATTAAGCATTGTTACATATTTTGATTAAAAGGATAAAAGGTATGGTTAAATTTGGTCCATCTGGAAATGGAGATTTATTTTATGCTCAAAAATATAAGAGTAGTTTAGATGCTCCTCTATGGTTAAAAAATAGAGGCTTAACTGCTTATGAATATGCTTTCTCACGAGGATTTAATATAAGTGATTTTAATGCAAAATTACTTGGCGAAAAGTGTAAGGAAAATAAAATTGAGTTAAGTTTACATGCTCCTTATTATATTAATCTTGCAAATCCAGATAAAAAAATGATAGATAAATCTTTTAACTACATTTTAACTTGTATTAAATATTTAAATACGATGGGGGCGACAAGAATTGTTTTTCATCCTGGTTCTTGTGGTAATATGCCAAGAAAAGAGGCTTTTGAATTGTTAAAACTTAATATGAAAGAACTTGTGAAAAAAATTAATGAGCAAAAATTTGATTTCAAATTTTATCTCTGCCCGGAAACTATGGGTAAAAGTCAACAACTTGGGACTTATCAAGAAATTGCTGAGATTTGTACTTATGCTGATTACTTAATCCCAACCTTAGATTTTGGACATATAAACTCTTTGTTACAAGGTAAATTGAAAAAAGAAAAAGATTTTGAAGAAATTTTTACTTATTTAATTGACAAAATAGGTTTTAATAAAGTAGAAAATATACATATACATTTCTCAAAAATTGAGTATGGTGGAAAGGGAGAAATTAAACATTTAACTTTTGAAGATAAAGTTTTTGGCCCAGAGTTTGAACCTTTGGCAAGAGTAATTAAAAAATTAAAGTTAAATCCTGTTATTATTTGTGAATCAAGAGGTTCACAAGCAGAAGACGCAAATGAAATGAAACAAATTTATGATAATATTAAGGAGATTTAAAAATGTCAGGACATTCAAAATGGCACAATATTCAAGCAACTAAAAATAAGGCAGACGCTGCAAGAGGTAAAATTTTTACTAAAATTGGTAGAGAATTGGCTGTTGCTGTTAAGTTAGGTGGACCTGATCCTAATAGTAATGCTAAGTTAAGAGATGTTATCTCTAAGGCTAAACAAAACAATATGCCTAATGATAACATTCAAAGAAGTATTAAAAAGGCTAGTGGAGAGTTAAGTTCGGTTAATTATGAGGAAATAACTTATGAGGGCTATGGCGTTGGGGGTAGTGCTGTTATTGTTAAATGTTTGACTGATAATAAAAACAGGACTGCTGGTGATGTTAGACATGCTTTTGATAAGTTTGGAGGAAGTCTAGGTTCAACAGGCTGCGTAAGTTATTTATTTGATAATAAGGGTTTGTTAATATTAGAAAATAACAACTCTATTAATGAAGAAAAATTAATAGATATGTGTCTTGAAGCAGAAGCCGAAGATGTTATAAATGATGGAGAGGTTTTTCAAATTTTAACAAGTCCTTCTAATTTTCATAAGGTTAAAGAATACTTAGAATCACAGGGTTTGATTTTTCTTTCTACTGAAATTACTATGATTCCTCAATCATATGTTGATTTAGATGAAAATCAATTAACGACTTTTAACAGAATGTTTGATACATTAGAAGCGCTCGATGATGTGCAAGATGTTTATCATAATGTTAATTTACCTGATGAGGCGGAAGAATAAATTTTGATTTATATAATGTGCGTGTAGCCTAAATTTCAATAAATTTGCAAAACAAAGTTTTGAAGTGCGTGAATCACGCACAGGCTACACGCATAAAACCTAAACAAAAACTAACAAGAAAATGTATTTTAATTTATTTAAAAGTTAAAAATAAACATTGATAATAAATGGTTTTTAATCTAATTAATAGATATTTAATTAAGGGGGTATAGCTCAGTTGGTAGAGCGTTTGAATGGCATTCAAAAGGTCAGCGGTTCGAGACCGCTTATCTCCACCAATAAAACTCTTTTTTAAGAGTTTTTTGTTTTTTTAACTATTTTTAAATTTATAAATTTTTATTACTTAAATTCATATAAATTTCCTATTATAAAAAAATTAGATAAGCATTTTATTAGTTATCTAATTTTTTAATTTGTTTCTTAATTTACTTAAAACTTTATTTTCTAATCTACTAACTTGTACTTGTGAAACATTTAAAATTTGAGCGACTTCACTTTGAGTTTTATCTCTAAAATATCTTAATATGATAAGTTTTTTGTCTTTTTCTTCTAATTGCTCTAAAACGTCTTTTATAACTAATTTATCAATTAGTTCATTTTGATTATCGCAATTTGTCAATTTATCTAATACTATCTGTCCAGAGGAATTCTCTTTATCTAGTGAGTCATAAATAGAGACAGGCATTTTAGATGATTCTAAAATAAACATAAGTTCTGGTTCGTCAATTTGAAATTTGTTTGCTATTTCTTTTAAACAGGGAGTAGTGTTATTTTGTTGTCTATATTCATCAATAAACTTTTGTATTGCGTAATATTGACTTTTAATTGACCTTGAAACTTTCACACTACCATCATCTCTTAAAAATCGTTTTATTTCTCCGGCAATCATAGGGACTGCGTATGTTGAGAATTTTACATTAAAACTTTCATCAAAATTATTTATAGCCTTTACAAAACCCATACAACCGAGTTGATATAGGTCATCATATTCAATCCCTTTGTTCTTATATCTTTTAACAATACTTTTAACAAGAGGTGAATTATTAATTATTAATTCATTTTTTGCTTCTTCACAACCAGATTTTGCCTTTTGTAACAATTCCAATGTTTTTTCATAATCAAACACTTTTTTACCTCTTAACCAAGTTGTTTTATGTCGTTTTTAATAGATTTTATTTCTTTAAACAGTGTAATTTTTACTCCATTTTTCTCATTATTTTCCACTTGCAAAGAATCCATAAAACTTTCCATAACTGTAAAGCCCATACCACTTCTTTCATGGTCAGGTTTAGTTGTGTAAAATGGCTGTTTTGCTTTTTCAACGTCTTTAATTCCTATACCGAAGTCTATAATTTCAATAACTAAACTAGTTTTGTATAACTTAACTTTAATTACAATTTCGCCATCAGTTTTATTTGGATAAGCATGCACTATGCTATTTGTAACCGCTTCTGAAACGGCAGTTTTTATGTCTGTTAATTCATCTATTGTTGGGTTTAACTGTGAGCAAAATCCGGCGACAGATGCTCTTGCAAAACTTTCATTTTTAGAGATTGCCTTAAATTTAATTTCCATACTATTTAATTCTTTCATTTAATTTCTTTCCTTTTTTAAGATATTTTAGGCATAATGTCATATAATCCCGTTAGTTTAAATATTTTTTCAGCGTGATATGAGGGGTTAGAAATAAATATGCTAACTCCTTTATCTTTCATTTTTTTGTATCTTCCAATTAATACTCCAATTCCTGTACTATCCATGAAGTTTAGTTCTGACAAATCAATAATTATTTGTTTTGAAATCGTTGCCATAAATAGTTCATCAAGAGTTTTGCTTGTATATTTTGCTGTGTTTTCATCTAGTTCACCAACTAACATTACGTATAAAACATTATTGTAATTACGATATTTAATTTCCAAAATTTTTATCCTCCTTGTTTTTTTATTGTAATGATAATAAAATAAAAATTTTGAAAGAAAATATATCAAATTGTAATTTATTGAACTTTTTGTAATATTGTTTATTTAGTTTAGGGAACAAATTAACTTTAATTATAAAATTAACTAAAAGTAATATTATATTCTAATTACATATACTTGGGTAATGTTACACCCACAGAAATATAATCTCATTTAAAAATTTTAAAAAATTTAAAAATTTTGTTGACAACCCTTAAAAGATATTGTAATATTTAAGAGCATTTAACTTAACGGGGTGTAGCGCAGTTGGTAGCGCACGTGGTTTGGGACCATGGGGCCGGGAGTTCGAGTCTCTCCACCCCGACCAAAGTTAAAATGCAAGGGCCTTTAGCTCAGTTGGTTAGAGCAACCGGCTCATAACCGGTCGGTCCGGGGTTCAAGTCCCTGAAGGCCCACCAAAGCATTTTTAGTATACTAAAATTGCTTATTGGGGAAATAAATGTTTATGGCTTGGTAGTTCAGTTGGTTAGAACGCCGCCCTGTCACGGCGGAGGTCGAGAGTTCGAGTCTCTTCCAAGTCGCCATTACGATTTAATCGTAAATCCCTTAGGCCTTGGTAGCTCAGTCGGTAGAGCAGGGGACTGAAAATCCCCGTGTCGGTGGTTCGATTCCGCCCCAAGGCACCAAAGGAATTATGCTAGTGTGGCTCAATGGTAGAGCAGCTGATTTGTAATCAGCCGGTTGTTGGTTCGATTCCGACCACTAGCTCCATGTCGCAGTAATATCCACCCAATGCAATATCGCAAGATATTGTTCCACCATGTTACTGCGACATTTTGGGTGGGTTGCAGAGCGGTCAAATGCAACGGACTGTAAATCCGTCGGCTTCGCCTTCGATGGTTCGAATCCATCCCCGCCCACCAAATAAAATTTTTCTAAATCCCTTTATTTTAAAGGATTTTAACAATTTTGACTATTTTAAGCCTAAGTACACTTAAAATAGTCTTTTTTTATATTTTTCTTAACTTTTCGTTAAAATTTTGGGTCAAAATTTGGGTCAAAATTCAGGATATAAATTATTTAAAGAGATAATATAATTTTATGTTTATTATATACTTAAATAGATATTGGTATAATTGTAGTGCATTTTATTTATTATTAAGAAAATTGAACTAATAACGCTTTAATTATTATTCAATGTAAATCTTTTTTAGTCAATACATCTATAAAGATTTAAAATTAATAGTAAATCATTTTGCTTTTTTTATTTAAGTAAAATATAATATAAACTGATTTTGGAGTTAAAATGAAAAGAATTATTCTTGGTATAGAGGGTATGAGTTGCAGTGCGTGCTCTCAGGGGATTGAAAAGTATTTAAAGAAACAAGATGGTGTTTTTAGTGCGAGTGTAAATCTTGTTATGGGTAATGCTACCATTGAATATGATGAAAATAAACTCAATAAAAATAAACTAGAAAAATTTATTAAGGATGTTGGCTTTAAAAGTACAGGCATATATAAACTTCAAGATGAAAGTAAGTCAAATAAAAAAACTAAGGTATTATTTATTTGTTTTACACTTCTTGCATTACTTGTACTTTATATTTCAATGGGGAGTATGATAGGTCTTCCATTGCCAAACTTTATGAGTTATGAGAGTAATCCGAAAGTATTTAGCATAATTTTACTTATTCTTATTATTCCTTTTTTAGTGTATGGATTTGATATATTTAAAAGTGGAATCAAGTGTTTATTTTTAAAAATGCCAAACATGGATACTCTTGTAACTATAGGGGTGTTTAGTAGTTTTTTATATAGTCTATATTCATTTATTATGATAATGCAAGGAGAAAGTAGTTTTGTGCATAGTTTATACTTAGAATCTTGTGCAATCATTATTTATTTTATCAAACTTGGGAGATTTATCGATAGTTCAAATAAAAGTAAAACGAGAGAAGCCATTAAAAACCTTGTTCAAGTAACGCCAAATAATGCGATTATTAAGTTGGATGGCGAAGAAAAAGAAGTAACATTAGATGAAATAAAGCAGGGAGATATACTGGTTTGTCGTGCAGGAGATAAGATTGCTGTTGATGGGGTGATTGTTTTTGGCAATACGCACATAAATGAATCTTTTATAACTGGGGAAAGTATGCCAGTTAATAAAAGTGTTGGCGATAATGTAATTGCAGGGAGTATTAATTTTGACGGTTACATTGAGTATAGTGCACAGAGAATAGGTAGAGATTCTACAATTTCAGAAGTTGTAAGGCTTGTCGTTGAAGCGACAAATACAAAGATGAAAATATCAAAATTAGCAGATAAAATTAGCGGAATTTTTGTTCCAGTTGTAATAGGAATTGCTCTTTTAACTTTCCTTGTTTATCTTTGTTTAGGTGTGGGGTTTAATGTTGCATTAAAATTTTTTGTTACAGTACTTGTTGTTGCTTGCCCCTGTGCTCTTGGTCTTTCAACCCCAATAGCAGTTGTTATCAGTGAAGGGAAATGTGCAACAAAGGGAATACTTGTTAAAAATAGTCAAACTCTCGAAATTGCAAGTAAAGTTAATACTGTCATTTTTGACAAAACAGGAACTCTTACTTATGGTAATCTAAAAGTGGCTAAATTTTTTAATTTTAGTAAATATAGTGATAATGAAATTTTAAATCTTGTATGTAGTGTTGAAAAATTATCATCCCATCCAATAAAAAATGCCTTTCTGGATATGGCAATAGAAAAGAAAATAGATTTGTTCGATGTTAAAGATTTTAAGACTATTGAAGGAAAGGGAGTGGTTGGAAAGATAGATAAGAATTTAATAGTAGTAGGAAGTAGTAAAATATTAGATGAATTTAAAATTGAAAATAAATATTTTGAAATAGAAAAACAAGTTGCTCATGAAGGGAGTTTGGTTTATGTGGCACAAAATAAGAGCGTTTTAGGGCTTTTTATTGTAAATGATGTAATAAAAGAGAGTGCAAAAGAAATTGTGAGTCAGTTAAAGAATAGAAAGATAGAAGTCATAATGTTAACAGGCGACAATGAAGAAGTTGCAAAGGCAAAGGCTAGTGAATTAGGTATAGATTTAGTCTACGCATCTGTCCTTCCAAAAGGGAAAAATGAGATTATAAATCAATTAAAAAGTAAAGGTAGAGTTGTTTTAATGTGTGGGGATGGGATAAATGATAGTCCTGCACTTGCTTCTGCTGACATTGGACTTAGTGTTCATAATGGGACAGATATTGCCATGAATTCGTCAGATGTTGTTTTAATGAGTGATAATTTAAGTCGGATTGTCGAATTGCTTGACATTGGGCGAAAAACAATTAAAAATATAAAGGAAAATCTGTTTTGGGCGTTTTTCTATAATATGCTTATGATACCCATTGCAACGGGAATGTTTAGTTTTATAGGTCTTGTTATAAATCCTATGATAGCAGGTCTTGCAATGGTATTAAGTAGTTTAACAGTAGTTTTAAATGCTCTTAGACTAAAAAGGTAGGGAATAAAGTGTTTAAAAAATTATATGATAATAAATTAAAAGTACTAGGTATGCATTGCCAAAATTGTGTAAAAAGAGTTGAAGGAGTAATAAAAGAACTTGGAGGAGTTAAAGACATTAATATAGATATTGGAACAGGAGAAGTAAGTTTTTATTCAAAGAAGCAAGTTGACAAAAACATTCTTAAAGAAGAAATTGAAAATTTAGGATTTGAAGTAGAAGAGAATAAAAATGATTAATTTTTTAGAAAAGAATTTAAAAGCATTGACAAATTAGTATAAAGTAAATATAATATCTATTGCTATGTTGTTGAATATTATGAGAGCAAAAGTA